>JBQMYA010000012.1:0-59449 GCA_052173735.1 Prevotella sp. | reverse complement strand
CTATTGTGCCGTAAGAGCCTCCTTCGAGCTTTACACTTGTGGTGCTATCTGTTTGCGCTGTTCTACTAACAAAGTTCAATGCGCCACCCAATGTGCCTGCTCCAAACCGCAAAGCATTCGCTCCTTTAAATACTTCTACATAGCGAGCGGTCATCGCATCCATTATACCTACCACATAAGAGCCATCTGAAAAGTTCACAGGAATACCATCTTGAAGCAGATAAACACCTCGTCTTTGAGGATTACTCTGTATTCCTGAGCCTCTAATATTTAAGCGGGGCTGATCGTTTGAGCCAAAGAATTCTTGTATCATAACGCCTGGTTGCATCTTTAAGGCATCTTTTATCGTGGCTATTCGCTGATTATCTGGGCGTATTTCTACAAGAGATGTGCTGCCTGCAATGCGCCTTTGATGGGCTAAAGCCTGCATCATATCGGGTGAAGTAAGACTGAATTTGGGCTTAACCGACACTTCTTTCAATAATATAACGGTGTCGTTTAAATTGCTTTTTTGTTGAGCATGCACTGCAACAAAAGAACAGATAAGACTTAAAAAGGCAAATATTGCTTTATGTAAGTTCAAGAGATAATTCTTCATTTATAGTATTTGAGAGAATGAACGCCTTGACATTCATTTCGAATGCAAAATTAAAAAAGTGAAAAAGATATTGAGGTAACAAATGCGACCGATAAAAACAAATACCCAATAGTTGTGAGATGCGCAAAGAGATTATACGAAACTGTATCTATGTTATTTTGCCTTCGAGATACGTTCTAAATGAAACTAAAAAATAAAAGCATTGCTTTTACATTGCAATAGCTATGCTTTTAGGGTGCAATTGCATTGCTTTTGGAGGGCAAAAGCAATGTAATTGTTTTGCTATGCCCAATCTATTGCAATGGAACGGCTACGACTTGAAGAGAAAAAGGGGAAAGAAAGATAGATGAGGGCAGTGCTTTTACCTACTTTTAGGCTAGCAAGTAGAAAACATGCATGTTATCATTACACATCAAAGGACGTATAAAGGGACTAAAATGGAAAGGAGATGAGGAATAATCTCAATCAAAAGAAATCGTAGTAGTGCTGAATTAAGATTTTATTTTCGTTCTTTTATTTGCTCTATCTTGTTGATTAAGATCCAAATAGCGATGCTATTGAATTCATGAAACGTGTGAGATAGCGTGGAGTGGGATTGTTATAATAGCCTATTTTGGTTGAGGCATAAATCATCCAAAGTCGTTTTCGTGCTCGAGAAAGAGCGACATAGAACTTGCGTGCGTCTTCTAATACCAGCTCTGGGTTATCCTTTATGAAGTAATTGGGATAGCGTCCCTCGGCTACATCATACACAATTACATTGTCGAACTCGAGTCCTTTTGCCTTATGAATGGTGCTGATAAAAATCTTTTCGTGAATAATTGAACTACCACAAAGGTCGGCTTCTTTCAGAGTTGCAATTTCATTTACATGCAAAAAGAGCTGTTGCGCCAAACAATTCTCTGCGTGTTTGTCTACCATCTCATTCTCAATATAATTAAATACGTATTCGGTTGCACTCAAAGGCTTCATTATTTCTGTCTCAACCACTTGATTATAGAACCAAACAAGTTGCGAAACGAGGGCAGAAGATTGCGTTGTATCTTGCTTTTTCCATAGCTCTTGCTGTGCCTGACGATAAATATCGCCATACAATCTCTTTAACTTTTGAACCTTTGCATCGACCTTTGGATGGGCAAGGCACTCACTTTGCCCTTTTAACTTCTCTACGCTTTGTTGATAACAAAAATGCACCAATCCAACAGTGGCATGCACATCGGCATCGGCAAGGTGCGTGTTTTGCCCCTCAAGTTGAAACTCTTGCAACAAATTCTTGAGCTTATAGTTCTTCAAAGAGGGCTGAAGAAGGCGTATAAGCTTTAATGTATCGATGTAAGAAGAGTGCTTTTGCAAGAAAGTGTATTGAGGTAGATATCTTAAAAGATTGTTATAAAGAATTTGATAATCGTATGTTGCGTTGTGACCAACGAGCAATGCGCCATCAATATACTCCATAAAGCGAGCCAAAGCCTCTGCAGGTGTATGCAAAGTGTGCTTTTTCATTTCTTCGATAAGTGGATTTTCGATGTCGCCAAGCATTGCAGGAATGGGCCGTTTGGTGTCGATAAAAATTTCGAAACGCTCGTTTTCGAGAACCTTTCCCTTTACTATTTTGACGGCAGCAATCTGCACAATGTCGTCTTCTAACACGTTTAAGCCTGTTGTTTCGGTGTCGAATACCACCAAAGTGTCTTGTTCATAGTGGCGAACAAAGCGTTCAACGTAGGTTGAAGGCGCATCGTTTAGTAGGTCAGAAACGCTTATTGCACGTTCATTGAGTAAGCGAACGAAACGCTGTGAGGCTGCATTAGTACTGAAAATTTTGAGTCCTTTTAATATTCTCGACCACGAAATGAAATTGTGTTCGTTAGCAATCACGCCCAAATGAGCGATTAACAACTTGACAAGAGGAGTGGAAAACAAATCTTGTCCCGACACTTTAAAGTGGGGAATATGCTGAGTGTTCAACTCTTCGCTTATCTTATCGGCATCGGCATTCGAGCTAACTATAATCGAAGTGGTTTCGTTTGGGTGATCGTTGAGTAGCTTTTGAGCTAACAAGGCGGTGTCTCTTAGCTCCTCTTCTAACGTTCCTGAGGTGATAATCTTTAGTTCATCGCCTGTTTGTGGGGTTTCTTTTAGGGTAGAAGGAAGTAGCTCTGGGGCGATATGTAGCTGATGTTGGGCAAAGGTGTTGAGCACTTTTACCAAGTAAGAGGGTGCTCGGTGGTTGGTGTGTAAATGGTAGATGTGCCCTTTACAACGCTCTTTTAGGAGCGAAAGTGTACTTAGTTTGGCCCCCATAAATGAGAAAATGGCTTGCTGTTCGTCGCCTAAATACACCACAGAACGCTGATCTTTGGTGGTGATAGCATCGACAATGGCCAATTGCAAAGCGTTTAAGTCTTGCACTTCGTCGATTTGTACCCACGAATAATGACGATATTCTTTGGCAGAAGGCGAGGTATAGGCATTATAAGTGAGCATCAACAAGTCTTCGAAATCGTATAACTGATTCTCATTTTTATAGCTTGCGTAATAATTAGCGATGTCTACTCGCTTGAAAAACGACTTTAACAGCTTTGCCATACCATAGTCGAACAGCGGATTTTCGAGTGCATCGGCATATCTTTTACTATGATCGAAGATGTCAATCATGGTCGAAGCGGAGAAGTTTATGCGCAATTGTTGGCACAAATAGCGCAGAGCTGTGACGTCTTCGGCAGTGATACAATCAGGGTGAAGGCGCAATTCTTTGGGGTGATTGCTCTTTAATTGGAAGATGAAAGCGGCAAGTTGAACGCAAGAGAAATAGGAACGACGGAGCGTTGGATTGCTACTTACGCCCTGTTCTTCCTCTTCTAAATAGCCAGAAAGAATGGAGATAGCATCGTCGTCATCGATAATTGAAGAGCCAGCAGGTATGATATTCTCTTCAAAAAGAAACTTTGAACAATAGCGATGCACGTTTCCTACAAACACTTCGAGTGCTTGTGGCAGGTCGATATTGCTCTGAATACGTTCTAACATGCCTCGTGCTGCTCGGTTAGTGAAGGTTAAACAGAGCATATCTTGCGGACGAACACCATTTAAAAGTGCTTTTTGCAGACGCAAAGTAAGTATCTGTGTCTTTCCACATCCAGGCGGAGCAAACACTAAAGCGTCTCCTTCTTCGATGTCGATAACACGCTGTTGGTCGCTATCTGGTATGAAAGAAGTATTCATAGGCTCGAAAAATGAAATCTAATTGAAATGTATGTATCTCTGAAAATCTATCCCCTTGATTATCAGGCGTGTTGACATTGCTCTGCAATAACATTGGGTTGGCTTTGCAAAAGCATTGAGTTTGAAGCGTAAAAGAAGTGCTTTTGCACCCTAAAAGCATTGCTATTGAAAACGAAATGCTATTAAGTTGCAAAACAACAACTTTTCTTTCAAAAAACAAAAGGATGCTGCACAGCATTTTGTTGCACAGCACCCTTTGTGTTATTACTTACAGATTACCTCGCCAAAGAATGCTGGACAGTGGAAATCTGGATTGGGAAGTTCGATTGAATTCCATGAAAGAAAATGCGGTCTTGGTAGTTTGTCGCCGCATTTATAAAAGTTAGCACGAATGGTTTGCGCATCTAACGAGGGCACATCGTGCTTAAAGAAGGTTGTGAAAGGAATAACCAAAGCAAGTTGCCACTGACCTGTTGCAGGCTTAGTGTCGAATGATTGGTCGCCTAATGATGACCAACGCTTAATTCCTTTCATCACTCCAACGGGCGCAAGTGTGCGATTTTCACGTCCACTTCCAAAGCCAACCAACACTGTTCCCGCACAGTTACACTCTATATTATAATAGGTGTTGTCGGCAACAGGCGAACAGAAGAACTCGCAACAAGCATCTTCCCACACCTTGCCATTGTCTTCTTCGGCTACAGCTCGTATGTGTTCTTCTTGAACAACATAGTGAAGCAGAATACTATTACTGGTATAAGCCATTCTAAATTGTACGTTTGGAGCATAGGGAAACTCTTCTTTCCAATTGACACAATCGACGTTTTCGAATGGAATTTCATTCTGATCAAACAATGCAGGAATGTCTTTTGCATTGACATTGCTGAGGTCTAGTTTCTTAATTGCTAATTTCTTCATAAGTTTTAACTGCTTAGTGTTTTCTGTGTTTGTTGATAAAATCATCCATGGATGCCTTGTGTTCAAGTACACTATCATACAAAGCACGCTGATTAAGAGCACGAACAAGATTGTGATTTTCGTACTTCGTGTTGTAATAAACATCGCCATTGATATAGTCTGTCAAGAATCTTACACATTGCATAAATGGAAATAGCGACACAGCATACGACAAATTGCTTATCTCAACGTCTGTAAGAAAGTTGCCAGCACTTTCTAAATAGCCCTTAGTGAAGGCTTGGAAGATAGGCTCATTGAATCCTACTTTGCTTAAATCGGGTTCATCCTCTGCCACAAAGTTAGCTCCTGTACGCAAAAAGTCGCCATAATCAGAGAATACAAAGCTTGGCATTACGGTGTCAAGGTCGATAACACAAAGGATATTTCCTTGCTCGTCAAAAAGCATGTTGTTTACTTTTGTATCGCAATGACAAACTCGTTTAGGAAGAAGTCCTTCTCTATAAAGCTGTTCTGCTTTACACATTTCATCTGCTTTGCTATGGATATAATCTACAAGGTCTTGTACTTCAACCAAACGTTGCTTTGGATTTGACTCGATAGCATCGTTTAACTGCTTCATACGGAATTCCATATTGTGAAAATCGGGAATGGTTTCGCCAAGTGTTTCGGGCACATCTACAAGATAGTTTTGAAACTCTCCGAACGCAAGTCCTGCATAATAAGCTGAATCTTCATCAACAGCTTCTTTGCTTGTAGCACCTTTTATAAACACAGAAATACGCCAATATTTCCCTTGTTCATCACAATAGTAGGTTTTTCCTTCATTACTTGGCACAAAAGAAAGAACCTTTCTTTCAAGGTCTTTTTCACCTTTCTCTGTAAGTTTCTTACGTATATGCTTTGTAACAACTTCAATATTATGCTGAAGAAGATCTACATTTTGAAAAATATCATTATTGATTCGCTGTAATACATAATTGGGAGTCTCATCGGAAACGGTTTCAACTAAATATGTATCGTTAATCAAACCATTACCTAAAGGCTTCACTTCTTGCACTTCTCCAGTAATAATGAAGTGAGATAAAATTGCATTAAAATCCATAATGTGATGTTCTTATATTTCGGTTTATAAAAAGACAAAGGGCAAGCGTAGCTTTTCTTACATAAAGTGTCTACGCATTACCCTTTGAATCTCTCTAATTTACTATTTCAGAATTATAGTGGTTTGTATTCAACAAATGCTTCCATCGCTTCGTAACAAGCTAAGCCTAGCTTATCATAAAGCTCTGCTGTTGCTCTGTTTCGTGCTTCAGAACGTTGCCAGAACAATCTTTCATCGTTGCCAAGGAATGGTGCACTCTCCATCTGAGATGCGTGTTTAAGGATCGCATTGCGCTTTGCTCTAAGCTCTTCAGGGCTCATTGGCACACACATCTCAATGTTCTCGATTTCCCATTCAGCCCATGCTCCACGATACATCCATATTCTACAGTCATTAAGCCATGATGCATTTGCTTTCTTTTCCTCATCAACTGCAGCGAAAACAGCATTAGTACACTTTCTATGTGTGCCGTGTGGGTCTGCCAAGTCGCCTGCAACATAAATCTGATGTGGTTGTACTTCTTGCAATAATGCTTGTACAATGCGCACGTCTTGCTCGCCCATTTCAAGCTTTTCAATCTTTCCTGATTCATAGAAAGGTAAGTCTAAGAAGTGCACATGATCAAGTGGAATGTCGTTATATGTTGATGCTGTTCTTGCTTCTCCACGTCTAATAAGACCTTTTATGGTGAGAACATCACGTGTATCGAGGTCGCCTTCTTTCTTATTAGCTAGGAACTTTTTGATTTCTTGATACTTATTATTGATGACTTCGTCTTTACTATCAGCAAAAAGTTGATTGAATCCATTAATAAAATGCATGAAACGTGTCACTTCTTCATCACCAACTGCAATGTTTCCACTTGTTTCAAACACGACATGAACATCGTGTCCTTGTTGAACTAAACGTCTTAATGTACCACCCATTGATATTACATCGTCGTCAGGGTGTGGTGAAAATACAATCACTTTCTTTGGGAATGGATTGGCTCTTTCAGGTCTATTGGTGTCATCAGCATTGGGTTTACCACCTGGCCAGCCTGTAATGGTATGTTGAAGGTCATTGAATACCTTTATATTAGCATTGTATGCAGAACCATAAAGTGCCAATAATTCACTTAAACCATTCTCATTATAATCTTTATTAGTTAATTTTAACAATGGTTTATTGGTCTTTAAACAAAGCCAAACCAATGCAGAACGAACCAATTTGTCGGTCCATTCGCATGAAGAAACCAACCATGGATGCACAATTCGTGTGAGTTGACCTGCTGCAGCCAAATCAACTACAACCTTAGTTGCATTGTGTGATTGCAAGAAAGAAGCGGGAACACTGTCTGTTATCTTTCCTTCTACAGTCTTTTGAATTATTTCTGCCTTCTCTTCTCCCCACGCTGTGATGAAAATACGACGTGAAGAAAGAATTGTTTCGATACCCATTGTAATAGAACAAGGTGGAACTTGCTCGTTATTTCCAAAGCTCATTGACATTTCTGAGCGTGAAGTTGCACCTACAAGGATTAAACGTGTAGGCGAAGTTAATGCACTTCCTGGTTCGTTTGTTGCGATATTACCATTTCTACCGATTCCAAGTAGCATAATATCAATACCACCTTGCTTCTGAATATTTTGCTCATAAAGACGGCAATACTGCTGAACTTCATCTTGAGAGATTGTTCCATCGGGTGCAAAGATATTCTTTTCTTCGATGTCGATGTGGTCTAACAATCTTGATCTCAATTGATTTAGAGTGCTATTTTGTGAGTCTTTATTCAATGGGAAGTATTCATAAGCATTGAAAACAATAACATTTTTAAAGCTTAGTCCTTCTTCTTTGTGACGACGAATGAGTTCATTAAACACAGGAGTGAGTGATACTCCTGTGCCAAGACCTAGCACACAGTGACGTCCTTCTTGATATTTTTGTTTTATTTCTTGCTCTATTACGTCCACAATAGCTTGTGCTCCACGTTCAGGAGAAGTGTAGATATCTGTTGAGAGTTTCTCTAAACGGGTTATTTCAGAGCGTTCTACGGCAGTTTTTGGATTGTAGAATTCTTCAGGAACGCTGTTTAATGCGATCTGAGAACATAAATCTAATCTCATAATTATTTCCTTTCTATATCTTTAAAGTATTTGTAAGTTCCCACTTTTAATTCGTCTGTTGCAGCTTCATCACATACTATAATACCATGTTGATGTAGTTGTAGTGCGCTGATAGTCCACATTTGAGTTACAGGACCTTCAACTGCAGCTTGCAAAGCACGTGCTTTATTGTGACCATTTACTAGGATTAACACTTCACGAGCATCGAGAACAGTTCCTACACCCACTGTTAATGCGTTCTTAGGAACCTTGTTTACGTCGTTATCAAAGAAGCGAGAGTTAGCGATTATGGTGTCACTTGTAAGTGTTTTAATACGTGTTCTTGATGAAAGAGAAGAGCAAGGCTCATTAAATGCGATATGTCCATCAGGACCAATACCACCTAAGAACAAATCAATTCCACCAGCTTGGCGAATCATTTCTTCGTATCTTGCACATTCTTCATCTAGGTTTTCTGCGTTACCATTTAAGATATGGATATTCTCTTTGGGGCAATCTATGTGATTAAAGAGATTGTTTGCCATAAAAGAATGGTAGCTTTCTGGATGTGATTCTGGTAAACCACAGTATTCATCCATATTGAATGTCACTACATTTTTGAAAGAAACACGTCCTTCTTTGCACGCTTTTACAAGTTCTTTGTACATTCCTATTGGAGAAGAACCTGTGGGTAATCCCAATACAAAGCGGTGTTCTGGTGTTGGATTAAATTCGTTAATTCTTTTGATTACATACTCAGCAGCCCATTTCGAGAGCGCATCATAGTTTTTTTCTATAATTAATCTCATTTCGTTTATATGTTTTTATTAATAATTTTTATTATTGATTTTATCTCTATTTCATTAACAAATACGCAATTCTTCAGGCTTTATTGTGCCCCAGTGTATATTAAGTGTGCACACCTATTTATATATTCCCTTACACTTAAAAAGCTTTAGTGGTGTATGTGTTCAAGGGAGAAAAGCTGTCTAGGATGTTTTTCGACCTCTTTTCCCCCTTTCTTATACTTTTTTCAACGTATTTGTTTATACATTTCGTTGTTTATTATTTTGTTAATGACCACTCTGGTTTAGCTTTTTTGTCTTTCCATAGATGAGTTGCATAAACGTAATTATACAAATCATAGAAAGAAACGAAGCGTGTTAAGCGTTCTTTAAAGCCTTCAAAGTTCTTTGGTTGAGTTGTCCATTGTACCTCTGCGAGAGCTGCCATACGTGGAAGAATCTGATATTCTGCGATATCTTTGCCTGCAATATACTCGGTCCAGAGATTTGCTTGCACACCAAGAATATGCTTTCTAACGCTATCTGGCAATACACTTGGAGTTGGATTATAGTTGTAAACGTTTTCAACTGTAGACAAACCACCTATCAATCCTAATTTCTTTTCTTCTTTATCATCTGCTTGATAATAGTCGAAATAGTTGTGAGTGTTAGGTGTCATCACTACATCGTGACCCTTTAACGCTGCCTGAATACCTGGTTCTGCACCACGCCAACTCATTACTGTTGCGGTAGTTGAAATCTTTCCTTCTAGAATTTCGTCCCAACCCATGATGCTATGTCCTTTTGAATTGAGGTATTTCTCAATGCGATTGGTGAAATAACCTTGAAAATGTTTAGCGTCAACGCCTTCTTCTTTCATCTTCTTTTGGCACAAAGGACATTGCTCCCACGCAACTGTCGGAGACTCATCACCACCAATATGAATCACTTTTGATGGGAAGATATCCATAATTTCATCGAGAACATCTTGTACAAAGGTGAAAGTTTTTTCTTTACCTAAGCACAATACATCTTGGAACACACCCCAAGAGCGTGCCACTTGATATGGACCTCCTGTACAACCCAATTCTGGATAGCATGCAAGAGCTGCCTTTGTGTGACCAGGAATATCAAACTCTGGAATCACGGTGATGTATCTTTGACGTGCATATTCTACTATTTCACGTGCTTGTTCTTGTGTATAATAACCACCATAAGGCACTCCATCGAACACTCTATCATTGCGTCCAACTTGTGTTCCTTGACGAATTGAGCCTTTTTGAGTTAGCTCTGGATATTTCTTTATTTCCAAACGCCAGCCTTGATCTTCTGTTAAATGCCAGTGAAACACGTTCATGTTGTGCATTGCCAACAAGTCGATATAACGCTTAACAAAGTCCAAAGGGAAGAAGTGGCGTGCGCAATCGAGCATCATACCACGATAACCAAAGCGTGGAGCATCGTCGATTACGACAGGAGAAAGTTCTACTGAGCCTGCAACTGTAGTGATTGGCAACGACTTGCGCAATGTTTGCACACCATAAAACACACCTTGTGCAGTTGCACCTTTAATAACTATACCTTTTGAATTAACTACGATTGAATAACCCTCTCTATTCTTTATTTTTGAATCGATTGCAAGAATGACAGACGACGTGCTCTTCTTTGAATCTATAGTAAGATTCATTTTACATGCATCTGCAATATATTCTTTCAAGAATTGCGCATTGCGTCTCATTTCCTCACTATCATTTAAGCTAACAATAGTTGTGCTTGCTGTTAGCATAAATGGCTTCGACTTAACTTGTTTAATTTCTTGTGGTTGAGGCACAACGTTGTAGTTGGCAACCAATGTTTGTGCTAGCGAATGACAAGGAATTATCGCTAATAGACAAAAGGGAGTAAATAGCTTCTTAAAAGTCATAGTTTTATGTTTGGTTTATTACTTTTACAAATATACTATTTTTTTTCTATTTAACACCCAAGTCCCAACTATTTTATGGCTTTTTTTACAAAAAATCATCATAAATAAGTAGCACTTTTGCTTTTATAAGTCAAGAACCAGGCTATTTCCACATTACTATATGCAGATTCAATTAGCACTTTAGCACAAAACAACGCTTTAAAACGGTGACAAAATAAAGATAATACTCTCCCTTATATACCCCTTTTATTTAAGAAACATGTCCACAATATAGTATTTTTGCAAAGGGTTGAAAAAGTAAGAAGCAAGAGATGAAAGCAGACAAACAATGCTAACAGAAGCAAACAAGAAAGAAATTCAAAAATAAAAAGCATGAAACTTATTTTTATTAGCAGAAATACTATCTAAAAATCACACAGACAAAACTATAATACTTTATCTTTCTTCCATTCTTTCCGCTCATCCTTTTTATCCTAAAAACCTCCTTTTTCTTATCCACCCTCACCCCCTATTGCTCTATAAATCTTTTATTTATAGCAAAACAATTCATCATCTTCAACTTTCTTTCTTATTTCTTTCCCACAACAAAAGCATTGCTTTTACATTGCAATAGCTATGCTTTTAGGGTGCAATTGCATTGCTTTTACACACCAAAAGCAATGTTTTTCTCTTCCTATTTCAACACTTTCAAAACTCCATCTTACCATCTTTATCTTACAACACCTATTCGTTAACATTGGTTATTTTTGCGAGATATTTTGCAAATATTATCTAATTTAATAATCAATTCTTATCTCTCTTCTCTCTATAAAAAACGATTAAAGTAGGCAAAACTGCCGTTTTATCTCAAAAAAAATATGTAAGTTTGCACATTATTATATAAAGCAAGCAGCTGAATGAAAGAATTTGTTATATCAGAAGTAAAGGCAGAAACTGCGGTTTTGGTTGGCTTAATAACCAAAGAGCAAGACGAAAATAAAACAAAAGAATATCTCGACGAGTTGGAATTCTTAGCAGATACAGCAGGAGCAATAACTGTTAAGCGATTTACTCAACGTGTTCAAGGTCCTAATTCAGTGACCTATGTCGGCAAAGGAAAGCTCGAAGAGATTAAAGAATATATCGTTTCGGAGGAAGAAGCCGAGCGACCTGTCGGTATGGTGATATTCGATGACGAGCTAAGTCCTAAACAAATGCGCAACATCGAGAATGAACTTCAAGTGAAAATACTCGATAGAACATCGCTAATTCTAGACATTTTCGCTATGAGAGCGCAAACAGCTAACTCTAAAACACAAGTAGAACTTGCTCAATATCGTTACATGTTGCCTCGTTTGCAACGCCTTTGGACTCACTTAGAGCGTCAAGGTGGAGGCTCAGGAAGCGGTGGTGGAAAAGGTTCTGTGGGTCTTCGTGGACCTGGAGAGACGCAGTTAGAGATGGACCGACGTATCATTTTGCAACGCATTTCGCTATTAAAAGAGCGATTAGTAGAGATTGATAAGCAGAAAGTTACACAGAGAAAGAATCGTGGAAGAATGATTCGTGTGGCACTTGTGGGCTACACCAACGTGGGCAAGAGTACGCTTATGAACCTTCTTTCGAAGAGTGAAGTGTTCGCAGAGAATAAACTTTTCGCAACATTGGATACCACTGTGCGTAAGGTTGTCATTGAAAATCTACCTTTCTTGCTTGCTGATACGGTTGGATTTATTCGTAAATTGCCCACCGACTTGGTCGATTCTTTCAAGTCAACTCTCGACGAAGTGCGTGAAGCCGACCTGCTTGTGCATGTGGTAGACATATCACATCCTGAATTTGAAGACCATATTCGTGTGGTGGAAAGTACGCTTAAAGACCTCGATGCTGCCGATAAACCCTCGATTATGATATTTAATAAAATCGATAATTATAGCTGGGTGGAGAAAGAAGAGGACGATTTGACCCCTCAAGGCAAAGAAAACATATCGTTAGAAGAATTGGAACGTACTTGGATGGCACGTCTAAAAGACGATTGTGTGTTTATTTCTGCAAAGGAAAATACCAACATCAAAAAGCTAAGAGAGGATCTTTATGCTCGTGTTAAACAGCTACATGTGCAAAAATATCCTTACAACGACTTCTTATACAACATCGAAGAAGAATGATTTCTTGAGCAATTACATTACAAAATCAATTTCGAAAATAATAAAATAGAAAATATATGAGAATGAAAGGTTTATTGGTTACACTCTTTGTAATCATCTCTACCAGTGCATGGGCAAAGGAATACACTTACAAAGAGGTTAAGGGCGATTTGACAAAGACCCGTATCTATGAACTAAAGAACGGACTAAAGGTGTATCTTTCGGTAAATAAAGACCAGCCAAGAATACAAACTTACATCGCAGTTCGCACGGGAAGTAAGAACGATCCCGCAGAAACTACTGGTCTTGCACACTACCTTGAACACCTAATGTTTAAGGGTACAAAACGTTTCGGAACTGCTAATATCATCAAAGAACAACCCTACTTAGATGATATTCAACAAAGATACGAACGCTATCGCTTGTTAACCAACCCTCAAGAGCGCAAGAAAGCATATCAAGAAATTGACAGTGTATCGCAAATTGCAGCTCAATATTTCATTCCAAATGAATACGATAAGCTCATGGCTTCTATCGGTGCAGATGGCACTAACGCATTTACTAGCTACGACGTAACATGCTATGTGGAGGATATTCCATCGAATGAGGTAGACAACTGGGCGAAAATACAAGCCGATCGCTTTCAAAATATGGTGATAAGAGGCTTCCACACTGAGCTTGAAGCGGTGTATGAAGAATATAACATCGGCTTAAGTGACGACGGAAGAAAGCAATTTGATATGCTTTTAAGTAAGCTTTTCCCTAATCACCCCTATGGAACTCAAACCACAATAGGCACCCAAGAGCACCTAAAGAACCCTTCAATAGTAAACATAAAGAACTATTTTAAGAAATACTATGTGCCTAACAACACCGCAATTTGTATGTCGGGAGACTTCGATTACAATGAGGTAATGAGCATTTTAGATAAGTATTTCTCTGAATGGAACGCTAATCAGCCTATCAAACCAGTGGAATTCCCTCAACACCCACAACTAACTCCACTTAAAAACAATATCGAAACGAGCGTAGTTGGATTGGAAGCAGAAAACATTCTCATGGGTTGGAGAGCCCCAAAAGCAGGTTCTTTCCAAGCAGATACTTTGGAAGTGGTGGCTGAAATCTTGTCAAATTCAAAGGCAGGACTAATGGATTTGAATCTAGATCAAAAGATGAAGTATCTCGGAGGCGGTGCTTATTTCATAGGATTTGCCGACCATAGCATCTTTGCAATGCAGGGAATGCCCAAGGAAGGACAATCACTTAATGAGGTGAAGCAATTACTTTGGGGCGAAATAGAAAATCTAAAGAAAGGCAACTTCGCCGCAACTCTCCTTCCATCGGTCATCAATAACATGAAACTCAAATACTATAAATCGCTCGAAAGCAATCGCTCCCGAACCGATATGATGATGGATGCCTTTATAAATGGCACTAAATGGAGTGATGTTTCACAAAAGATGAACCGCATACAAGGTATGACTAAGGAGCAAATTGTGGCCTTTGCTAACCGCTTTTTCAATGAGAAATATGTGGCAGTGTTGAAGAATCAGGGCGTAGATAGCAGTATTGTGAAAATCGAAAAGCCTGCTATTACTCCTATTCCACTTAACAGAGAGGCTCAAAGTGACTTCTTACAACAAGTGGTTAACGCTAAAGTTCAACCCATAGAGCCTAAGTTTGTAGACTTTAATAAAGACCTTACAAAAGGCAATACCGCACAAAACATGCCTGTATTGTATGTAAAAAACAACGAAAATGGCTTGTTTACGCTTTCTTTGCGCTATCCTTTTGGAAGCAATGCTGATAAGAGATTGAGCGCAGCTGCAGACTATTTAAGCTACTTAGGCACCAATAAAATGTCAGCAGAACAACTCAAACAACGCTTTTACGAATTGGCTTGCGACTATAGTATCTATGTAGGTGACAAGGAAACATACGTCACTATCAATGGTTTGAACGAGAATATGCCTCAAGCTTTGGCGTTAGTAAAGAGTCTTTTAACCAACGCTAAGGTGGATAATGAAGCATATCAAGAATTCGTTAACTTAACTATTAAGTCTCGAGAAGATAGTAAAACAGAGCAAAAAGCCAACTTTAAGGCTCTAACAGCATACGGAAAGTATGGCGAATACAATGCTTCTAGAAACATTCTAAGCAATAATGAGTTGAAAACCATTAAGCCTTCAGACTTAATTCAATCGCTAAAGAAACTCACTAACTATCGTCATACCTTATTATATTATGGAGTTGACGATCTAAATAAGGTGATCGCAACTGTAAATAAAGAGTTTAAAGGCACCAAATTCATCGATGCTCCAAAGGGGATTGATTATGTATTGCAACCCACAAAGACCAATTCTATCCTCCTTGCACCTTATGATGCAAAGAATATTTACATGATTCAATATCATAATAACAATGAGAAATGGACCCCAGAGAATAGTGCTCTTATCGAAGTTTTTAACGAATACTTTGGCGGAAGCATGAATTCTGTAGTGTTCCAAGAGCTTCGTGAGACCCGAGGATTAGCCTATAACGCATCTGCTTCGTATGTAACTCCAAGTAGAAAAGACGTTCCTGAATATGCACAAACATACATCATCTCTCAAAACGACAAGATGATCGATTGCATTAATGCCTTCAATAGCATTATAGATACAATTCCTCAAGCACAAATTGCATTTGATTTAGCAAAACAAGCTCTTAACAAACGCATTGCAACGACACGCACAACAAAATTCGGAATCATCTCTAAATATTTGGAATCAAAGGAACTTGGCATCGATTATGACATCAACCAACAAATCTATAAGAACCTTCCAAGCATTCAATTGAAAGACATTGTAGACTTTGAAAAGAAGCGAATGGCTCACAAGCCCTACCTATATATAATATTAGGTGATGAAAAGAATCTTGATATTAAAGCCCTTGAGAAGATTGCTCCCATTAAAAGAGTGACCACAGAACAAATCTTTGGCTATTAAAGAGCAAACAAAATGAAAATCAATATATAACAAACAAAACATTATGGCAACAACTCCTGAATTTAAGTATGCCCCTATGTTTCAAACAGGGGAAGACAAAACAGAGTACTATCTACTCACAAAAGAAGGCGTTTCAACAAGCGAATTCGAAGGAAAAACTATCTTAAAGGTGAGCAAAGAGGCTCTTACTAAACTCACTAACACTGCGTTCAGAGATGTCAATTTCTTATTAAGACGTTCTCATAATGAACAAGTTGCAAAGATACTTTCAGACCCTGAAGCAAGCGATAACGATCGTTATGTGGCACTAACATTCCTTCGTAATGCCGAAGTTGCATGCAAAGGTGTTCTTCCTTTCTGTCAAGATACAGGTACAGCAATCATACATGGAGAGAAAGGTCAACGTGTTTGGACCGACTTTTGTGATGAAGAAGCTCTTTCATTAGGTGTTTATAAGACTTACACTGAAGAGAACTTGCGTTACTCTCAAAATGCTCCTTTAAACATGTATGATGAAGTTAACACTCG
This sequence comes from Prevotella sp., assembly GCA_052173735.1. Lineage (GTDB taxonomy): Bacteria > Bacteroidota > Bacteroidia > Bacteroidales > Bacteroidaceae > Prevotella. The sequence continues at coordinate 43,172 of JBQMYA010000012.1, read as the reverse complement.
TTGTAACCTACCAGCGCAAATCGATATCGAAGCAACTGAGGGCGATGAGTATAAGTTCTTGTGCGTAGTTAAAGGTGGTGGATCGGCTAATAAGACCTATTTCTACCAAGAAACCAAAGCAATTCTAAACAAAGAAACCCTTGTTCCTTTCCTATTAGAAAAGATGAAGACTCTTGGAACCGCTGCTTGTCCTCCTTATCACATCGCATTTGTCATTGGAGGAACTAGTGCAGAGAAGAACCTTTTAACTGTAAAATTAGCCTCAACTCGTTTCTATGACGGTCTACCAACAACGGGAGACGAAACCGGAAGAGCCTTTAGAGATGTGCAATTAGAACAAGAATTGCTCGAAGCATCGCACAAAATTGGTTTAGGAGCACAGTTCGGAGGTAAATATTTCGCACATGATATTCGTGTAGTACGCCTTCCTCGCCACGGAGCATCATGCCCTGTGGGTCTTGGAGTGAGCTGTTCTGCAGATAGAAACATTAAAGCTAAGATCAATAAAGATGGTATTTGGATTGAAAAACTCGACGATCAACCAAGCAACCTCATTCCAGAAGAATTGAGAAATGCAGGCGAAGGCAATTCAGTTAAGATCGACTTGAACCTTCCTATGGACGAGATTAGAAAAGAACTCACCAAATATCCTGTTTCAACTCGTTTGAGCTTGAATGGTACTATCATCGTGGCTCGTGACATTGCACACGCTAAGTTGAAAGAAAGATTAGACAAAGGCGAAGGCTTACCCGATTACTTTAAGAACCATCCTGTGCTTTATGCAGGTCCAGCAAAGACCCCTCAAGGTCTTCCTTGCGGTTCTATGGGACCCACAACAGCCAACCGAATGGACACATACGTTGACCTATTCCAACAAAATGGCGGTTCAATGGTGATGATTGCAAAGGGTAATAGAACTCAAATGGTTACCGATGCATGCAAGAAGAATGGTGGTTTCTACCTCGGAAGTATCGGTGGTCCTGCAGCAGTTCTATCAATGAACAGCATCAAGAGCATTGAATGTGTAGAATATCCAGAGCTTGGAATGGAAGCAGTTTGGAAGATTGAGGTAGAGGATTTCCCTGCATTTATCCTTGTAGACGATAAGGGTAACGACTTCTTTAAGCAACTTCCTGCAGGCACAGTGAACTGTAAAAAATAACAATTGCAGAAACATCACGTTTCAATAACGATTGTATCTAAAATTAAAAGCATAACTATTCGCTCGTAATAGTTATGCTTTTTCTATGTAAACTCAATGCTTTTACATTGCAATAGCATTGAGTTTATTTTGTATAAAAATTGCACTTTATTTCTATGCACATTCGAAGTGTGCCATCACTTCATTTCGAATGCTTTTCTATTTAACTTAAAACGCTATTTCTTTCGATATTAAAGCAAATTACATTGCACTATACAAGCATGCCACATAGAAATAAATAGTGTTTTATTTATTCACAATCTTTTGAGCAAACCACTTGCCATTGTCATTCCAACGCACAACAAATATACCCTTGTGTTGAATTGGAAGCGCAACAGAGGCGGTCAAATTTGCGATGTTTTTGATGTTTAACAACTGCTTTCCGTCTACACTACACAACACAACATCGGTGATATTCTTACCTAAGATGTTCCATTTTGCGCCATCGAACACTAGTCTTTGTGTTGTATTTTCAACAGATTGAGTATCAAAAATACCGGTTAAATACTCTTGATTGGTGGTTTTACTTCCCTCGAAAGTAACGTAATATTGTTCTTCTTGATTCTCTAAAAGATTAAATGGAACGCCATTTTTCTCGCCCATCAACATCCATTTATACGAACGTTTGTTAAGCACTTTGAGCGAAGAAGATTGAACTTGTCCTACAGTTATAAATTTCATTTCACCTGAAGTCAAGTCTTCGTGAGCTATTTTTGATCCTACTTGAATTTGTTTATGTGTGATCATATCTTCAAGTACGATAGACAATGGTCCACTATAGCTATGACCTTCTGCCGCATTAAGAAGGAAACCATAAGATAAAACCTTATCATAGCTAAGGTCAATGCCATCTGGTGATACGCTTAGACCTACCTCATTAGACACAGAAGGAAATGCCATTGTAAAGAAAGGAGAAATTACTTCGCCCTCGATCGTCACAGAATTAGAAGTGCTGTTCAATGGGTTTTGAGCCAAAATAACATCATCTGCATCATACATATTTACCACTTCTACTTTGGTTGGATATGTTCCTGGAGCAATGTCAGCAGGCAATTTCATCTCAAATTGAGCATAAGCGGTTCCAAAAGAATCGAAAGAGAAGCCATTTTTGCTAGTGTGTGAGAACACAGCACTGCCCTTATCGTTTAAGAAACTCAATTTTATATAAGCATCCTTAGGTAGTCCCGAAAGGTTTTTAATTGCCACATTGCAAGTTAGTTTCGCACCTGGATTAAGCGTTTTGTCGTAGAAAGGCTCTCCAAGTAGTTTAAAACTACTTGTCTTTGTACATTCTTCTAATACCTCAACCTTATCTGCAGTGACTTTAATCACCATGTAAGGAGCTTTTCTAAGTATCACCCAATCGGTCCAAGTATTATCGTCTTTATAGTCTGCCGACACCACTTTTAACGTGTAAACACCCTCTTTTAGGTCTTTTAGAGGAACGTTTATAGAGATAGGAGTAGATAGAATACCATCTGTTTGCATCTTTACATCACCATAACCTGAAAAGAAATGCTGAGTAAATCCACCCTCATTGTGCCATTGCGAAGCCGCTGTTGCCACCTGTTTGTTATCTGCATCTATCACAGTAACACCCACATCACCTTTAAATGGGCGTCCTTTATTGATGAGATAGCTCAATTCTACAGGATAGGTTTCCATACGATTCCAGATGCGTTCAATACCATTTTTTCGAGTAAAAGCACCCTCGGAAGTGAACGAAAGGTTACCTCTTTCGGGCATAAGAGATGGATCTATGCGCTTAACACCTGCCTTGTTGGGATGTGTGAAGATTGCCATAAAAGAACGAGTGAATGCCAATCGTGCTCCATTAAACTCACTTCCCGATTGCGAAAGGTTTAGAGCCGATAGCGAATAGTAGCCATTGCTCTGTCCATTCCAACCAAAATTCATATGGAAAAAGCCTTTTTCATCGAAACCATCTAGCACCCATGCATGCGCACCTTTATTGTCTTGAGTTGCTCCATAGAAGTAAAATGGGAAGCCATCTAAAAGCTCTTGACGCAATAAGTCTGCAAAAACAGAAGAACCTTCTACCGTTTGATAAACACAAGTGGCTTGATAATCGAAATGATTTACAAAGGCATCAAAAGAGGCTTGATTTGTTGCTACAGCATACCCAGGATGATATTGCATTCTAGCAGCAAGACCAACATCTTTCATTAGCTTTGCAACAGCATTACGTTGAGTCTGATTTGGTCGGGCAGGAGCATCGTAACTGGGCAACATATTCGTCCAATCATATTGCGAAAGATTTAAGTTTCCCGACAATGTGCGGTTGTCTGAACCATTAATATACGAAACATTGCCCATGCCTTGCACTGGCCATTCGTGATATTTCAACACTTGTGCTATCGCAGTTGCAACGCAACCTGTGTAGTTATAGCCTAAAAGTGCATTGTAAGGAGCATCTTGCGACCATGTTGTTTTAAGCAAAGGAGCTACTGTTTTAGCAAAAAAAGTACCCTTTTTAGCTTCTGTTTCCACCGCATTATTGGTGTTTATCGCCTTAAAAGCCATTTTATAGCTATCAAGAAGCTGTGCAAGACCTGGATGAAGGTTGGTTGTGTCGAGCGCATTTTCGTTACTATAAGCCAATATTTCGCCCATTTCTGTGGTACCAGAAACAATGACAAAGCCCTTATTTTGTGCATCGTTATAAATGTAATAAGGTGCATTTGGGCTGTAACCGCTTTGCTTAGGCACGCCACGAGTGGTTTTCTTTGCTGGCAGTTTAATGTATTTTCGAGCTATGTTTTCTGCTTCTTTAGGTGTAACAATATGTGCTTTTAGGCATAAAGGCATAGCAAAAGAGAGCAAAGAGCCCACCAACAACGCTTTGGTTGATGCGCTTCTGCCATCTAAAACACGGAGTAGTGATGATGATAAGTTCATATATTTAATTATTTGGGATTGAATTTTTACATATAAAAGGGTTGACTTTGAATTTAGTGAACCAATACTTTGCGCACAATGGTAGTGCCATTAGCTTGTATCTTCGCAACATAAACACCCGAGTTCATTGTTGCTAGACTTACTGTTGCAACATTATTGCCACCTAATTGTACTTTCTTTATTTGTTCACCACTTAGAGAATAAATTTCAACCGACTGCAAATTATGTCCTTCTAACTTCATTTCATTGTTATTAAAGAAGAGTTGTACCGATGCATTATCTATCGAGTTGCTATTGATAGAAGTTGGAACTGTTCTCGACATTGTGAGTGATTCGTTTGTTCTGACAAAGAAACAACGAGGCAATTCATCGTTCCAAAGATCAGTTTTAACACCATCTATAGTTCCAATAACAACAAGTTTATACACCTTGTTCAATTGAAGCGTAAGAGTGGAAGGGCGTAACCAAAATGAATAGAATTCGAAATTATAATCACTATTCACCATAACATCACCCTTATTTGCTACAATTGCGATTCGTTCTTTTGTGGTAAGATCTTCAAAAAACAACTCTATTGGTCCGTTATAGCTTTGATTTGCAGACGTTTTAAGGTCTACCATTATTTTAAATAATTTGTGATCAGCAAATAAAAGCTCATTAATAAAGAGTTTAGAGTTTGAACTATCTACAAAAAAGCCATTACAACTACTCATTAAAGGCTTTGGTTTGGGCTTTGAAACAATTACTGTTGTCACCTCTTTATCGTGCAACTTATTCACTTTTAAAATATTATCGCTAGTGTCTTCGCCTTCTTTTATTTCAAGAGATTTAAGCATTTCTACTTCAACCGAATAACTTCCTAAAGCCATTTCTGCAGGAATGGCGAGTGAAAATGGCACCTCTAAGGTTTCAAATCCATCAAAATCAACAGCTGTTTTATTTACTGTTTCTAAAGCAACTTTATTATCTTTATCTATCAACTTTATCTTTGCATAAACGGTTTTGGGTAAAGCATTAAGGTTTTGAACCATTAATTGTAACTTAACGGTTGCACCTTGAGCAAACGAAATGGTTGAATCTATTGGTTGAACAAGCTGGAATGTTGCTGTTGAATGACACTCTTTACTCACTCTAACTTGCCCTTTCACAATCTCAACCTCCATCTCTGGTGCAGTTTTCATGAAGGTATAAGGTTCAAACTCGTTTGCTTCATTTCGTTGATAACACACAGGTTTTAGGAGATAATATCCATCTTTCAAATCTGAAAGCTTCACTTTGATGGTTTGAGCGTTAGGAATTAGATAGTCTGTACCCATCAAATCGCCATAATCGGCATAGATTTTATGAGTGAAACCACCATCATTACGATAGTCTGAATAGAATTCTTTCACTACATTATCTGTGCTATCGAGTACAGCAATACCAATATCACCCTTGAAAGGTCTACCGATATTCACGAAACTTGCATAACTAACAGGCAGTGTTTCGCTTTGCTTAAATGTACGTTCTGTGGTGTTTTGAATGGTAATATAACCACCTTCATTAAATTTTAGTTTTGGACTTTCAGGCAATAAGCTTTTGTCTATCTCTACCACACCTTCTTTCTTAGGATGAGCAACAATCACTTGTAGCTGTCGATTGAATGCCAAAGAGCGTCCTTGAAACTCGCTTCCTGCCTTTAAAACACTAAGAGCTGTTAGCGAATAGTAGCCATCGCTCTGTCCGTCCCAACCAAAATTCATGTGGAAAAGACCATTTTTATCTACTCCATCAAGCACCCAAGCATGGCCACTATTACCACTTTTGGGCATTCCTTCGATATAAAGTGGGAAACCATTAACTAACTCTTTCTTGATCATTTTAACGAAGAACTCAATTCCTTCTAGAGCTTTCGAAACCATTACGGCATTATATTGAAAGTGGTTTTGTAAAGCTTGAAGAGCAGAAAGACCTGTAGAAGCACTACTATAGGGAGTATATTGCATATTCACTGCATAACCACAATCTCTCATAAGCAATGCTACTGCATCTTTTTGTTGCTCAGTTGGTTCATGGAATGTTTTATAATCGGGTATCATATTTGCCCAATCATAATGAGATTCTGCAAAGTTTGCCTCTCTTTTTTCACCATAAAATCCCACCCAATATTTGTTTTCGCCTTGTCCTTGCAATGGCCATTGGTGAAAATTCATCACCTGTGCAATAGCAGTTGCGACACAACCAGTATAATTATAACCTATTTTAAGATTATAAGGACGACCTTGTCCCCAACGAGTTTTTAGCAAAGGTTTTACAACTGTTGTATTTTGAGTTATTGAACGGGTTGAAGTGATGTTACTCTTATTGGTTGAAATGCTTTCAAAAGCATCACGATAAGCACCTAGAAGTAATTGTACTCCTGGATTTGCTGTTTGTTCTTCAAAAGTACTTTCATTGCTATAAGCCAAAATCTCACCCATTTCTGTATTACCAGAAACGATAACAAAACCTCTATTCTTTGTGTCGTTATAAATATAGTAGGGAGCTATTTGGTTATCTTTACTATTTGCTGAACCGCTACGAGTGAGTTGTTTTGCAGGAAGTTCTATATATTTTTGCGCAATTTTAAATGCTTGTTTCGCTGTAATTGGTTTAGAACTAAGCGTGATGGGCATGCTAACTAAAAATGCAATGATCAATAAATACATCTTCAATGCATGCAAAGGATTTGTTTTTGTCTTTCTTTTCGTTGTGTAAAAAATCATTCTACTAAAATGGTTTTGATTAATTATTTTATAAAAATCCCAAAAGTAATTGATTTTGAGGATATTTTTGACTTGCAAAGATAGCATTTTTTAGTCAAAGAACACCATTTTTCGCACAACATTTCACCCCTTTTAATGCTTTCTACACGATTTGCTTTAATGAATATAGCTTTTTTACTATTAACAAATAGCAATGCAAATACGATGTAAAAGCAGTGATATTACACTCTAAGAGCAGTGCTTTTATATGCTAAGAACAATGCTTTTATAATTTTACAAAAATGCATTTTGAAGAGCATTGAGGTTCAATTAGTTAGCAAGCGGAGTGGGCTGATGGTAGAGTTGAGAACGAAAGGAAGAGGAAAGAAACTGTTATGAGGTGGCTTGGTGAGTGAGATTAAAGAGAAAAGAAGACGAGACAACAAGGCGACTACAAAGAAAGAAAAGCAAAAAGACGGGACAATTGGCGGGTGACAGCAGAATTTTGGCAAGAGAAGGACAATGAAAGAAAGAGGGAGTGGTGATGTGGAAAGGTGGATTGAGGGGTGGATTAAAAGAAAAAGAGATAACAACAAGGTGGCATTTTCACTTTGAATGTGAATTGTATCCTACCTTATTATTATCTCTTTTGATATCTTATAAGAGTTGAAGCTCTATGAATTATTCAACTGTAATTAAGTAATAGTTCTTCTTTCCACGTTGAACAAGAAGGTATTTGCCATTGAGTAGGTCGTCGGTTGTGATGACTTGATCTACTGCTTGCAATTTCTCTTTGTTTAAAGAAACGCCTCCGCCTTGTACAAGTTTACGCATTTCGCCTTTACTTGGGAACACTCTCACCTCGTCGCTTGTAAACAATTCAACTGCAGGTTGACCCAAAGCGTCTTTTGAAAGCTTAAATTGTGGAACTCCTTCGAATATACTTAGCAATGTAGCATCATCGAACTTAGCAAGACTTTCCTTTGTTCCTTTACCGAAAAGAATACCTGATGCTTCTTTAGCTAAATCTAAATCTTCTTGCGAATGCACCATAACTGTTAGCTCATCTGCCAATCGTTTTTGAAGAATTCGCATACCTGGGTCTTGCTCGTGTTCTGCTATTAGGGCGTCGATAACGTCTTTTTCAAGACTTGTGAATATCTTAATATACTTCACTGCATCGTCATCACTAACGTTTAACCAGAACTGATAGAACTTATAAGGAGTGGTTCTGTTTCTATCTAACCATATATTTCCACTTTCAGTCTTACCAAATTTGGTTCCGTCTGCCTTGGTAATAAGAGGGCAGGTCAAAGCAAATGCTTCTGCATCATTGCCCAATGTGCGGCGAATGAGCTCTGTTCCTGTGGTCATATTGCCCCATTGATCGTTTCCACCCAATTGAAGTTTCACGTTATTGGTGCGATATAGATGTAAGAAGTCGTAACCTTGAAGTAGCTGATAGGTAAATTCTGTGAATGAAAGTCCATCCCTTGCTTCTCCGTTTAGACGCTTCTTTACACTGTCTTTCGCCATCATATAGTTAACAGTGATGTGCTTTCCAACTAAACGAGCAAAGTCTAAGAAAGTGAAATCCTTCATCCAATCGTAGTTATTCACCATCACTGCTGCTGTATCTTCAGATGCATTGAAATCTAAGAACTTTGCAACTTGCTTTTTAATGCATTCTTGATTGTGATAAAGAGTTTCGGCATCAAGAAGATTTCTCTCTTGACTTTTACCAGAAGGGTCTCCAATCATACCTGTAGCACCACCGACTAAGATGTATGGTTTGTGTCCACAACGTTGCAAATGACGCAACATCATGATTCCTGCAAGGTGTCCAATGTGTAGTGAATCGGCTGTAGGATCGGTTCCAAGATATGCAGAAACCTTCTCTTTCATTAAGAATTCTTCTGTACCTGGCATCATTTGCGCAAGCATTCCACGCCATTTTAGCTCTTCAACAAAATTCTTTATCATGGTTATATCAATTTATTTATTTTACAATTATTATTTATTAATCTAAGGAACAGGGTCGTATCCGCTTCCACCCCATGGGTTACAACGTAGTATTCTCCATATACTTAAAAGCAAACCTTTAAACGGTCCGTGTCTAAGAATGGCTGTTTTGGCATATTCAGAGCATGATGGTGTGAATCGACACGATGGTGGTGTGAAGGGAGAAATAAACCTTTGATAAAACAATATGGGAATCAATAATAGCCAAGATAAAGGCTTTAAGAGTTGGTTGATTCTGTTTTGGTTTTTTTGTTCCATAGCTTTTCGGCTAAACGTGTTAATAAATTCACCATATTATGATGTACTTTTTCAGAATCATATAATTGAGAATCGAGCCAAATAAAAGCCATATCCATTCCTTTATCCGAATCTTTTTGTTTTGAATTGAAAAGCAAATGTTTATTTAAACGATAGGCTTCACGGATTTGTCTCTTCACTCTATTGCGATCGACGGCATGCTTTAAATTCCTTTTGGGAACGCTAATAAGTACTTGAAAGGGCGCTTCTGTGGGTAAACGGTGTACATATCGATATACAACACGGATTGGAAAGGCAGATAAAGCCCTGCTTTTCCCACCTCCAAAGAGTTCATCTATCTGTTTAAGAGAATGGATACGCTCTGACTTTCTAAAAGAAAATGCACCTTTATCAGTCATCACTTACAATTATTAATCTTCTTCTTGGTCTCTTAAAAAGGCATTCATTGCGCTGGTCATAGATGGATATTTGGGTGTAGGAGCTTGTAGAGCAAGTTCTAATCCCTCATCTTGTGCAGCCTTTGCAGTGCCTTGTCCGAATGTACCAATCTTGATTTTATCTTGTTTGAAGTTAGGAAAGTTCTTATATAAAGCCTTTACTCCCATCGGACTAAAGAAGACTACCATATCGTAATCGAATGCTTTTTTCTCTTCATCATTGAAGTCATTATCAACTGTTCGATACATAATGCACTCTTGATGCTTTAGCTTTTTAGCATCTAAAAGCTTTGTTACATCTTCATTATGACCTTCACTCATTGGCACAAGATAGTTTTCTTCTTTGTGCTTAGCCATCAATGGAATTAAATCAGCAATCTTTCCAGTTGTTCCAAAAAAAACTTTTCGTTTGCGATATTGTACGTATTTCTGGATATAAAGAGCGATTGTTTCTATCACACAGAAATATTTCATATCCTCAGGAATGGTTATTCGCATTTCTTTAGCAAGCTTAAAGAAATTATCTATCGCATGTCTTGAAGTAAAAACAACAGCAGTATAATCTAAGATATTTATCTTTTGGTTGCGAAATTCTTTTGCATTTAAACCCTCAACCTTAAAAAATGGGCGAAAAATGAATTCTACTCCGTAGGCTTTTTCTATATCATAATAAGGCGATTTTTCGCTTGTTGGCTGAGGTTGAGATATCAATATCTTCTGTATCATTGAACTAAAAGTTTATTTTTAGATAATTACTTATCATTTGAAGTATGCCCCATAAAGTGACAAAGGGTATTATTTCTAGGGTGCAAAAGTACAAAAATATTTGCAGAAACGGTCCTTTTTGCCTAAAAAAGATAAGATATGAGTTATAGAATGATATAAATTTAAAGAATAAAAGCACAAATCCTGTATAAATAAAAGTACTGTGCATTGACAGATGAAAATAGGAACAGAGCAGCACAATGGGCAATAATAGAAGTCCTTCGATGGCTATTATGAACAGAAAAGACTGCAACCATTTGGCTGTTTGATATTTATCGAAGAATACACTATTGACCAATTGGTATAAAATTCCTTTCAAACAGAAATACAAAGAGATTACTCCTGCGAATATTCCGATGATTTGATACTGTTCAAGTATAAAGGTTTGAGCAATATAAGTGTTGGTATAAAAAAAGAAAAGAAGTGCCAATAACAAACACGTTTGTATGCTCATTAGAAGCTGAAAGCGTAGCTCTCCTGCTGTTTCTGTTATCGATATGTCACCTCCGAAACTTGCAAAAAAGAGGTTTTTTGTTTGCTTTACGATGAAACGTTGTGACTGAGCAACAGATAATATCACAAGAATAAAACACCCAATCAATAGTCCTGTTACCAAATTATCAGAGGATAAAGAGTACGGAACGGGGTCTCCTGCAACGCCAATCTTATAGCTTTGCATGTTAGTTCCCGACAAGCTGTCGTTTGCGAACAATGCCTTTAGCTTTGCAACCTGTTGCTTTTGCGAAACAGTGTCTTGCACATTGGGTTTGAACTGCAATGGAAGATTTCCTGACAAGCTATCTGCAGATAAACTATCTACCGTGACTTTGTGACGCTTTTTATATTGTTTTTCTCGCTGTTCTACAGCTGCTTGTGTTTCTTCAAAAGCCTCATTGGCACTCATTTGTTGCTCCGTTGTGCGTGTTTCTGTGCCTATACGCTCTGAAATAGTTGTCTTAACATGTACAGAATCTCTTACTTCCATATTCTAAAGGTAATCGTTCTTAGCTTTAATAGAAAACGAGCAGAGGTATTGCAAGGGCAACATTTCTACTCGTTTCTTTATTGGTTTAGTCTTTATTCTTAATCAATAAGATTAAAGATTAAATGCTTTTTTAATGCGTTCTACTTCGTCTAGCTTCTCCCAAGTAAAGAGTTCTACTTCTAATTCACGTGTAGGATGATAATGACTCGTAAACACTTTGGTTACAACCTCATTCTTTCTACCCATGTGTCCGTATGCTGCTGTTTCTAAATACATCGGTTGACGTAGTTTTAAACGACGCTCAATAGCTTTCGGACGCAAGTCGAATAGTTCCTCAATCTTACGTGCAATCTCGCTATCCGACATCGAAACATTGCTTCTTCCGTATGTATCTACATACACATTAACAGGCTTTGCCACTCCAATTGCATAGCTCACCTGAACCAACATCTCGTCTGCTACACCCGCAGCAACCATGTTTTTAGCGATATGTCGTGTGGCATAAGCAGCCGAACGGTCTACTTTACTAGAGTCTTTACCGCTGAATGCACCTCCACCATGAGCACCTTTACCACCATAAGTGTCAACAATTATCTTGCGACCTGTTAGTCCTGTGTCGCCATGAGGACCGCCAATAACGAACTTTCCTGTTGGATTTACAAAGTACTTAATGCCGTCATTGAACAAAGCAAGTACCTTTTCGCCACACAATGCCTTTACTCTTGGAATAAGAATGTTGATTACATCAGCCTTAATCTTAGCCAACATAGCCTCATCATTGCTATCAAATTCATCGTGTTGAGTGCTTACTACGATTGTATCTATGCGTTGTGGAATATGATTTTCATCATATTCTATGGTCACTTGGCTCTTTGAATCGGGGCGAAGATAAAGCATTTCTTTTCCCTCTTTGCGTATGTTTGCAAGCTCAGTCATTAACAAATGCGCCAAATCTAACGACACTGGCATATAGTTTTCGGTTTCATTTGTAGCGTAACCGAACATCATTCCTTGGTCACCAGCACCTTGTTCTTCTTCGTTTCCGTTATCAACTCCACGATTGATGTCGGCACTTTGTTCGTGAATAGCAGAAAGAATACCGCACGAGTTACCATCAAATTGATATTCACTCTTGGTATAACCAATATTATTAATAGTCTTTCTGGTTATTGTTTGTATATCAATATAAGCCTCAGAGGTTACCTCTCCCATCACAACTGCTTGTCCTGTGGTTACAAATGACTCAATTGCACAACGTGATTTATCATCGTATGCGAGGAATTGATCAAGCAAAGCGTCTGATATTTGGTCTGCTACTTTATCTGGATGTCCTTCCGAAACAGATTCGGATGTAAATAAATATGACATATAATACTATTTTTTGTTGTTCTATTTTCAGGCTACAAAGGTAGTGATTTTTTTGCATTTAAGCCGCATTTTATGCTTTCTTATTCTCTAAACCACATTAACTTATAAGCCTTTAACACAACTCACATCATTGTGTTAAAGGCTTATTATCTTGTAAATTATATGTTCTTTGGTAGGTCACCCACTACATTTATAGGCTCCCAACAAAGCCATTACTTCATCAAAGTCTTCACCATTGCTTCTACTTTGGTCACTTCTACTGTTGCAAGAAGCACCTTTCCGTCTTTATCCAACAAGTAAAGCGAAGGAATCCACTGCACACCAAATGCCTTTGCAACAGCACTTTCCTTCATTTTCTTTAGCTCACTCACGTGCACTTCGTTAATAGGTGCGCCGTTTCTGTTGATATATTTCACCCAAGCCTCTTTGTCAATGTCGAACGACACTGCAACAACTGCCAAGTCTTTACCTTGATATTCTTTTGCAATAGCCTCTACATTGGGACTTATTCTGCGACAATCAGGACACCAAGAAGCCCAAAAGTCGATCAATACATACTTGCCTTTAAAATCTGATAACTGCACCTTTTTACCTTCAGGAGTGGGTAATTCGAAGTTAGGGGCTTGTGTTCCCACTTTCAAAAGCGATTGTGCATACAATAAATCTAAATCTTCTGCCATAGCGTTTGTTGTTAATCCGAGGAGCATAAGAACTCCCATTATTAGTTGTTTCAGCATTTTTCGTGTTCCTTTATTATGTTTAATGATTGATTACAATAATCTATCACAGCAGGACGATGCGTGATAAAGATAATTGTTTTTGTTTGATTTTCGAGAATATTGTTTAATAATTGTCGTTCAGTATCAGGGTCTAAGGCACTTGTAGCCTCATCGAATATCATGATAGAACGATCTCTTAGTAAGGCACGAGCAATGCAAATGCGTTGCGCTTGACCCTCACTTAGTCCTCCACCCTGCTCTGTTACCACCGTTTCGAGACCTTCTGGCAGTTCAAACACAAACTGAGCGCAACTCAAAGTCAATGCTTTCTCTATCTCTTCCTGTGTTGCAAAGGGGTTTCCCAATAGCAAGTTCTCTTTAATGGTGCCACTCATTAATGTGTTTCCCTGTGGAACATAAGAGATGTTGGCACGCATTAGCGGAGTAATGGGTTTGTTTTTGTGCTTATCATACAAGCTAACCGACCCTTCTGTAGGCTCTATTAAGGCTAAAAGCATACGAATGAGGGTTGTTTTTCCTGCGCCTGTTTCACCCAATATGGCAGTACATGATCCTGGATAGAAGTCGAAGGACAGCTGATTGATCACCTTTCGTTCTGGTTCATCATCGTAAGCGTAGCTGATGTTGTTGAGTTTTATACCGCAAGGAGTATCGAAATATTCGGCTTTTCCTTGTTTTTCGAGTGGATTTTCCTCCAATTCCATCAAACGTTCTGATGCTGTTACTACCTCAACAAAGGCAGGAACGAGTTTTGTTAAGCTACGAGCAGGACTCTGAATGCGGTTCACCAACTGCAAGAAAGCCACCATTCCACCAAACGACAAACTATGATCTATCATGCGAACTGCCGCCCATAAAAAGGCAAGAAGATAGCCAAAGCTAAACCCTAAGCTCAGAATTAGATTAGAAAACACGCTAAACACGGTTCTTCGCATCACTCTTTGACGAAGCGTATGCTGTGTACTCTCGAGGCGATTCACCATTTGATCGATGCTTTCGAGGGTCTTAATCAACATTCGATGCTGTATTGTTTCTTGCAAAATGCTTTGCACTTTACTATCAGAACTGCGCACTTGAGCCGTAAAATGGCGCATTCTGCCCATATATAGCTTACTTAAAACAATGAAAATGGGTATCATTGCCACAATAAGTAGGGCAAGTGTGGCGTCCATCATCATCAAATAGAGGAACGCTCCGATAAACATTGCCAAGAAAGAGATAGTGTTGGGCAGGGTTTCGGTTAAGAAACTCACCACCGTTCGTACATCTATTTCGAGGCGATTCAATATGTCTCCAGAATGAAACTGCCCCTTTCCGTGCCACTGCGAGCGCAAAATGCGGTCTAACATCTGCTGTTGCATGCGGTTTTGAGCCTTTATGCCAAGAACATTACTAATCCAAATAGAGGCGATATTCAATCCAAATCCTACGAGAATGAGCAATCCCATGAACGTAACAGACCAATAAATAGAGCCTTTTACGCTTCCTGCTGCCACGTCGATAGCATGCTGAACAGCCCAAATTTGCACCAAACTATTTACCACCGACAACACTCCTACGAGCACATTGAGCAAGGCTTGCAAACGATTTCCCTGCCAAATGTTCCATAACCACGCCACAACCACTTTCACAGAGTAGCGAGATTGTTGCCTATTAAATAGTTCTTTTATTTTCATCTAATATCTTTATTTTCGTTGATCTTTACCCCAATTCATCTTATCTTTCAACACATCGAAGTAGTGTTTGTTGCATCTTCGAACAATGTTCACCGTATAAGGGGCTTTAGATATTATCACTTCGGTAGTGTCTTGCAATGCTTTACTGTTGCCATCTATTGCAACTAAGTAGTTATGCGAACGAGAATGCACTTTTAAATGCACCTTAGAGTGGTCGGAAATAATCATTGGTCGAACGCTAAGGCTATGCGGTGCGACTGCAGTTAAACAGAAAACGGAGGCTACGGGGTCGATAATAGGACCGCCATTCGACAAGTTATAAGCCGTACTTCCTGTAGGGGTAGAAACAATTAAGCCATCCGATTGATAGGTAATTAAATGTTCATCGTCTACAAAAGTATCAATACTAATCATCGAAGCCATATCTCTTTTCAATAAAGCCACTTCGTTCAAAGCATAAGAGTGCATGTTGAGCTCTTCGCCAATGGTCTTTATCTCTAAAGCCGAGTGCCTTTCTACGGTGTAAGTGCCTGCGTAAATGCTGTCGATTACCTCAGAAATGTAAGAAGGAAGGGTATCTGCTAAGAATCCTAAACGCCCTGTATTGATACCAATAATAGGTACTTCATGCTCCAAAACTTTGCTTGCAGTGCGCAACAACGTACCGTCGCCACCAATAGAAACCACAAAATGAGGTGTTACATCTAAGTCTTTGAAGGATGTAAGTGTATAATTGTGCTTGCCAAGTGTCTTGTTTACAAAAGCCAAATAAGCCTCTTCAACCAGCACGTGGGCACCTTTGTCGTGCAAACAGCTCAATAACTGATGTAGAAAATCTCTGTCGGCAGACTGATAAACGCTTCCAAAGAGCGCAAATGTTAATGGTGTTTGTGGCATTATTGCAGATGTTTTTACTTTTTTCTTCACTTCTTTTACTATACAAAGAAATTGTTTTCACTATCTTTGCATAAGTATTTGCATATTGCAAAAGTACAAGTTTTATTTATAATACTTCATTAATATGACTACAAAAGTATATCTTTTCCTTGCCGATGGCTTCGAAACAATAGAAGCATTAGCCGTCGTTGACATTCTACGTCGTGGTGGAATTGAGGTGAAAACTGTTAGTATTATGGGCAGAGAGCTTGTTGAAAGTGCGCAAAAAGTGATGGTAAAAGCCGACGAACTATTCGAAAATACCAACCTAAGCGATGCCACTTTGTTGCTTCTTCCTGGCGGTTTACCTGGTGCCAACCATCTAAATGAGCACGAAGGATTGCGCCATGCGCTTTTAAAACACAACGAAGAAGGAAAGAAATTAGGTGCTATTTGCGCTGCTCCAATGGTGTTTGGTTCGCTCAATCTATTGAATAACAGAAAGGCAACATGCTATCCTGGCTTTGAAAAGCATTTAACAGGAGCACAATACACTGGCGATTTCGTTACGATAGATGGCAACATCATCACAGGTAAAGGTCCTGCTGCGACCTTTGAATATGCTTATACCTTATTAAAATGGCTCACTAACACAGAAAAAGCCAACGAAATTAAGAGCGGAATGCTTTATAATGAACAATAAATTAATAACAAAATAAATTTAAGAACATGTTTGTTTTAGTAATAAAATACGAAAAAAGTATTGAAGAAGTAGATGCTGTTTTGGCAGAACACCGTGCTTATTTGCAAGAAAAATATGAGAGTGGACACATGATTGCATCTGGAAGTCAGGTGCCAAGAACTGGTGGTTTGATTATATGTAACGCCGCTTCACGTGCTGAAGTAGACGAGATTATTGCCAACGACCCATTCTATAAAAAGGGAATTGCATCGTATAATGTTATCGAGTTTAACCCTGTTCTAAACAGTGTAGATAACTTTATGAAAGCACTCGGTAAGTAATTCAAACAGAATAACTTCCGTATTGATTTTTAAAAGCTATGCTATTAGGTTGTAATAGCATAGCTTTTTTCATATAATAACATTGAGTTTGCAAGCCGAAAGCATTGCTTTTAAAATTAAAGAGTTATAAATTATTCTTTCTTAAAAAATCTTTGTTAAAACCAACCTGTCATTCTTCACAACAGAATAACACATTAGAAATAAATTGAAAAGGCACTATTTAAATCAAAAAAAATACCTATATTTGCGAAAATGCAATCTTTTAACGCAGGATTAAAGATGAGCTAATTATCCCTAAAACGATATAAATTTAAGAAATGAACCGTAAATTAACTACTTGTTTCATTGCAACACTAATATTTTTTGGCGTTTCAATGAAAGCGGAAAATAAGAAATTAAGACCAGTTGACTATGTTAATCCCTTCATAGGAACCACTAATTTTGGTACAACTAACCCCGGAGCAGTGATGCCTAACGGCTTAATGTCGGTCGTTCCCTTTAATGTTATGGGCTCAAACGATAACAAATACGATAAAGATGCACGCTGGTGGTCTACTCCTTACGAATATCATAATGTGTTTTTCACGGGCTTTTCGCACGTAAACTTAAGCGGTGTAGGTTGTCCCGACGTTGGTTCTCTTTTGCTAATGCCTACAACTGGCGAGCTAAATGTAGACTATAAGCAATATGGAAGCACTTATAAAAACGAGGTGGCACACCCTGGTTACTATTCAAACACGCTTACTAAATACGGCATCAAAACCGAAGTCACTGCCGATAAACGCAGTTCTATCGCTCGTTTTACCTTTCCTCAAGGCGAAAGTCACATCCTTTTAAATCTCGGAGAGGGCTTAACTAACGAGTCGGGAGCATTCATTCGTCGCATAAGCGATAACGAATTCGAGGGCATGAAGGTACTAGGCACGTTCTGTTACAACCCTCAAGCGGTGTTTCCAATATATTTTTACATGAAAGTTAATAAGCAACCAAAACGCTCGGGCTATTGGAAAAAGCAACGAATGATGAGCGGTGTGGAAGCAGAATGGGACAAAGACAACGGAAAATATAAGCTATACACTGAATATAAGCGTGAGATTGCAGGCGACGACATTGGTGTTTTCGTCGATTTCGATACCAAACAAAACGAAGAAGTAGAGGTTTTGATGGGCGTTTCGTTTGTAAGTATGGAAAATGCACGCCTTAATGCCGAGAAAGAATTGGCGCAAACCACTTTCGAAAGCTTGCGTCTTAGAGCCGAAGAAGCGTGGAACAACGATTTATCTAAAATACTTGTAGAAGGCGGAAGCGAAGATCAAAAGACCGTTTTCTACACTGCTTTGTATCACACTCTTATCCATCCTAACATCTTACAAGATGTAAATGGACAATATCCAACCCTCGAACGTGGCGATATTGCATCGGTTTCAAATGGCGATAGATATACAGTATTCTCGCTTTGGGACACTTATCGCAACGTACATCAACTTCTTACGCTTGTATATCCAGTGCGTCAGCAACACATGTTGCAGTCTATGTTGGCAATGTATGATGAACATGGCTGGCTACCTAAATGGGAATTGTATGGCAGAGAAACCTATACTATGGAAGGAGATCCATCTATTCCGGTTATAGTTGATAGCTGGTTGAAAGGTTTAAGGGGCTTCGACATCAACAAAGCCTATGAAGCTATGCGTAAAGGAGCCACAACTCAAGGCGCACAAAACAAGCTTCGCCCAGATAACGACGATTATATGAAGTTGGGATATGTGCCTCTTCGTGAGCAATACGATAACTCAGTGTCGCACGCTTTGGAGTATTATATTGCGGATAATGCCCTTTCTCGCCTTGCCAAAGCATTGGGTAAGGACAGCGATGCTAAGCTTTTCTACAACCGTTCGTTAGGTTATAAACATTATTATAGTAAAGAATACGGCACATTTAGGCCTATTTTACCCTCAGGTAAGTTCTATTCGCCCTTCAATCCACTACAAGGTGAAAACTTTGAGCCTAACCCTGGCTTCCATGAAGGCAACGCTTGGAACTATAGTTTCTATGTTCCACACGACATTAAGGGCTTAACTCAACTTATGGGAGGTAGCAAAGCGTTTGTAAACAAATTGCAAATGGTGTTTGATAAGGGTTATTACGACCCTGCGAATGAGCCTGATATTGCTTATCCTCACTTGTTTTCATACTTCAAAGGCGAAGAGTGGAGAACTCAAAAAGAAATCAAACGCCTACTAAACACATACTTTAAGAATGCTCCCGACGGCATTCCTGGTAACGATGACACTGGTACTATGTCGGCATGGGCAGTGTTTAATATGATTGGTTTCTATCCTGATTGCCCAGGAGAGCCTGCTTATACGCTCACAACTCCAGTGTTCGACAAAGTAACCATCAAGCTTTCTAAAGAGCAATGGGGCACCGACGAACTGGTAATTACAAGCAAACGAAGCAACAAAGAGGCTTATCGTATCAACAATATCACTGTAGGTGGAAAGCCATTTAAGAGCTATCGCATCTCGCATAAAGACCTTATCAAAGCAAGAAACATTCACTTTGATGTGAAATGAAATAATCTCTAAAAAAATATTTGCATAATAATAGGCTTTGCCAAAAGCCATATTTGTAGAAATTACGAGTAGTTTTATAACAAAAATAATGACAAAAAGAGCGACCAAACGTAATGTATGATCGCTCTTTTTGTATACTATTGAAATGTAATATTAGTCTAGTTCAGTTTTCAACACTCTGCTCATAAACTCTTGTCTGTTCACAATAAAGCGCAAATGCGAACCTTCTGCAATGAGCTTTTCACCTTGAAAAGCCTCTAACTTGAATTGAAGTTTAACCCCATCTACCTTTTCAAGCGTTGCTTTCACAACCACTTCGGC
The DNA here is from genome assembly GCA_052173735.1 of Prevotella sp. Classification (GTDB taxonomy): domain Bacteria; phylum Bacteroidota; class Bacteroidia; order Bacteroidales; family Bacteroidaceae; genus Prevotella. Next base: position 23,282 of record JBQMYA010000012.1, on the reverse strand, counting down.
TCCTATTGGCGATGCTTTCAAATGCTTCACTTCAATCAATCCGCCCACAGTAGTTACCTCATCCGACAACAAATCACGTACTGTTAACATTGAAACATTCTCCATAAAACCTATAAGAGCAGGTGTAGCAAGCACTTGCATGTCGCCCGAACCAACACATAAAGCCGTGTGTTCAGGCTCAACTGTTATCTGCACAGAATGTTCTAGTCCTTCTTTTATCATATATTTCTTCATTTTTTGTCTTGCAATTGCAAAAATAACGATTAAAATTAAAATAGCATAACAACCCTCAAAGTATTATTAATAGTTCATTATTAAGAAGAGTTTTTAGGCTCTGAACTTGCATTTTATCGTTATTTTTCCTATATTTGCAGATATAGGAAAAAAGAAATTGAGAGATGAAAGGAAAGGCAAATAGATTAGAAATGATTAAAATGCTCATCTCAAGTCGTGAGATGTGTTGTCAAGAAGAGATACTTCATGCTCTTCAACAGGTTGGATACGACATAACACAAGCCACATTAAGCCGTGACCTTAAACAGCTAAAAGTAGCTAAAGCAGCCAGTATCAATGGCAAATATATCTTTGTTTTACCCAACGACACATTGTATAAACGAGTGGATAAGCCTCTTCCTGTAACCGATATGCTATCATCTACAGGCTTTTTGTCTATTCGCTTTTCAGGCAATATGGCAGTCATTAAAACTCGACCAGGCTATGCAAGCAGTATAGCTTTTAACATAGACGATGCCAATTTGCCCGACATTTTAGGAACAGTTGCTGGAGCTGACACCATATTGATGGTAATAAAGGCAGGCAAAATGCCTGAAGAAATTATCCATCAATTGCAAAATGTCGACCCTTCTATTCACTAATTGTAAAACATAACACACACCCTTATATTTCGGATATACATCAATCGCTAACCCTTTTTATTTCAATTGATAAGTAAAAGCGTTGAGATCACCATGCAAAAGCATAACTTTTGCAATCTAAAAACATTGACTTTACACTCCAATAGCATTGCTTTTGCAAAACAACTGACAAGCTATTTTATTTTTAAACGAACAAAATACACTTCTAAAAGATGCACACCTTCTATCTAGATGTGCATCTTTTTTATTTTATTTCTTTAATAATGTTATAAAAAGGAACAATAAAGTTCTTAAAAAGGAAAGAATAATTACTTTTGAATATCCAAACAAAGGAATTACTCTATCAATAAAGTTGCGCAATAAGTTGTTACAAATCGTAACTTCTTTGCTCATTTATTGCGATTGTATCATTTATAAATTAACAGAGAAATGGACACATCATTAAAACAAATAGGCGAGCGTTTAAAAGGCTTAAGAGAAATATTTAACATCTCACCTGAAGAGATTGCACAGCTATGCGACATCTCTTTAGAACATTATTTCAAAATAGAAGCTGGCGAAGCCGATCCTTCTTTCTACCGATTATCAAAGATAGCCAAACGATATAACATTGGTGTCGACGCTCTTTTATTTGGCGAAGACGCTCACATGAGTAGCTATTTCGTTACAAGAAGCGGTAAAGGTAAAAGCACAGAAAAGCACAAAAACTACACATACGAGAGTCTTGCAACTGCCTTTAGAGGTAGAAAAGCCGACCCATTTGTGGTAACTATCGAACCACTTGAAGGCGATTTGCGTCACAATCCCAACAATTATTCGGGTCAAGAGTTCGACTATGTGCTCGAAGGAACGCTCGAAATTCTCATCGGAAACAAAGAACTTATCCTCAATCCAGGCGATAGTATCTATTTCGATGCACAGCAAAAACACTGCATGCGTGCATTAGGTGGTAAGCCAGTGAAGTTCCTTTGTGTGGTTATTTAATTAGAAGAAGATATATGTTAGAACGCTTTTTAAAACAGATTTCATTTAGTTCGGAAGAAGATTACAATAAGAATTTAGAGTTTATCATACCCAATAACTTCAACTTTGCATACGATGTGATGGATGTTTGGGCTGAAGAAAAGCCCAATAAAACGGCATTGATATGGACAGATGATGAAGAACACGAACGCTTTTTCACCTTTGGTGAGTTGAAAGAGCTTACCGATCAGGCTGCATCTTACTTCCTTTCATTAGGCATTGGCAAAGGAGATATGGTAATGTTGATATTGAAACGTCACTACGAATGGTGGATTTCGATTCTGGCTTTGCATAAAATTGGAGCTATTGCAATACCTGCAACGCACATGCTTACAACGCATGACATTGTTTATCGCAATAATCGTGCAGGCGTAAAAGCCATTATTTGCGTTGGAGAAGATTATGTGTTAGATCAGATTACGGGTGCAATGAACGAGAGTCCAACAGTGAAAACGCTCGTAAGTATTGGTCCAAAAGTACCCGAAAACTTCCATTCTTGGCACGAAGAAATTGCCCATGCGCCTACATTTGTTCGTCCTTCGCACGTTAACGACAATGAAGACATTATGTTAATGTATTTCACAAGTGGCACAAGTGGCGAACCAAAGATGGTGGCACACAATTATCTTTACCCACTAGGACACATCACTACGGGTGTATTCTGGCACAACTTGCACGAAAATAGCATTCATCTTACCGTGGCAGACACTGGTTGGGGCAAGGCTGTTTGGGGCAAATTATATGGTCAATGGTTTGCAGGTGCAGCTGTATTTGTGTTTAATCACGAGAAATTTACAGCGGAAAAGATTCTCAAAAAGATTGAGAAATATCACATAACATCGTTTTGTGCGCCTCCAACTGTCTACCGTTTCATGATACATGAGGACCTTTCGACCTACGATTTGTCGTCTCTTGAATACTGCACAACGGCTGGTGAGGCTCTTAATGCTGCGGTATATGATAAATTCTACAATATCACTGGTGTGAAATTGATGGAGGGCTTCGGTCAAACAGAAACGACTATGACTCTTGGAACGATGCCTTGGCACCAGCCAAAGCCTGGTTCTATGGGTAAACCTAACGCACAATACAACATTGATCTCATTCGTTCTGATGGCTCATCATGCGAAGATGGCGAGAAAGGTGAAATCATTGTACGCCTCGATAAACATCGTCCTATCGGACTGTTCAACGAGTATTACCACGATGAAGAATTGACTAACAAGGTGTGTTGCGATGGAATTTATCACACAGGTGATGTTGCTTGGCGTGATGAAGACGGCTATTTCTGGTTCGTTGGACGCACCGATGACGTGATAAAGAGTAGCGGTTACCGCATTGGTCCATTCGAAGTGGAGAGTGCTTTGATGACTCATCCTGCCGTAATTGAATGTGCTATTACTGGAGTTCCCGATGATTTGCGTGGTATGGTGGTGAAAGCTACGGTGGTGTTGCATAAAGATTGGAAGGATAAAGCAGGCGATGAGCTGGTGAAAACCTTGCAAGAGCACGTTAAACACGAAACAGCTCCCTACAAATATCCTCGTATTATCGAGTTCGTTAACGAGCTTCCAAAGACCATCAGCGGTAAGATTAGACGTGTGGAGATTAGAGAAAAGGACAATAAGAAATAGTATTTCTCAAACTCCTCATTATCAATCGATTGCGAAGAGCACACATATCACCACTTAAAAACATAACTTTTAAGGAGCAAAAGCAGTGCAATTGAGTAGCAAAAGCTATCCTTTTACACTGCAATAGCAATGCTTTTCAATAGCAAGAACAAATTTCTCAAATAATAATGTTATCCTGACTTCATTGATTGAAGAATGAGTTGGTAGAAAGAAGTGGCAACACTAGTGGTTGATTTCATTTCTTTTTATCAACTCTTTATTATTTTCTTGCCCAACAAATTAAAAGTGGTTATCTTTGAATAAAACTAAAATAGAAAGGCAAGAGCATGGAAAGTAAGGTTATTTTATAACGGGTGCAAGTAGTGGTATAGGCTTTCAAACAGCCGAATACTTAGCCAAACAAGGACATAAGGTGTATGGAGCTGCTCGAAGAGTGGAGCAAATAGAGGCTTTAGAACCTTTGGGTGTGGTGCCTTTAAAGCTCGATTTAACCGAAGAAGCAAGTATTGCTAAAGCTGTGGCGCATGTTATCGACCTTGAAAAGCGCATAGATGTGTTGGTAAACAATGCTGGTTATGGTTTATTAGGGGCGGTTGAAGATGTTGAACTGAGCGAGGTTCGAAAGCAATTCGAGGTGAATGTGTTTGGACTTGCATCCATTACGAAAGCCGTATTACCATATATGAGGGCGCAAAAGCAGGGAACTATTATCAATATCTCGTCGATTGCGGGTCGCATTTCTATGCCTTTTTGGGCGTGGTACACTGCCACTAAGCACTCTATTGAAGCCTTTAGCGATGCCTTGCGCATGGAGGTTGCCAGCAAAGGAATACACGTTGCGGTGATTGAACCAGGCGGAATTAAAACCAATTGGGGACTTATTGCAGCTGAACATCTCGAAAACAATGCCACGAACAGTGCCTACAAACTACAGGCTTTGAGTGCTGCCCAACGATTAAAGCAACGCTACGAGGGCGCAAGCTTGAGCGACCCCATGGTCATTGCCAAAGCCATTGCCCATGCTGTGAATAGCAAACGCCCCAAAAGTCGCTATCTAATTGGTTTCGGAGCTAAGCCTTTAGCATGGTTACACACACTTCTTCCTACCCGATTCTTCGATTTTATTGCACAAAAATTATAGCTATCGTCTCGTAAATAGAGTTCTTTCTCCTCCTCTTTTCATATCTAACAATCAATTCTTATTTGTATCTTTGTAGCATGAAAATATTGGGATATTTAGTATTGGGAACACTTTTAACTACTTCTTGCGCCACAAAACAAATGACACAACAGCACAACGACAACTCCATACAGAGCGAAAAGATGAGCAAATCTACACTTATTGTCTACTATGATGGTGCAGAAGGCAAAACAAATGTTGTGCAAGCCATTCACAAGATACATGCAGAGGTGTTATACGATCTTAAAAAGATGCCTATACTCACTATTTGTTTGCCAGAGAAAACGGATATTGTAAAAGCTAAAAAGCAACTCGAAAAGGTGAAAGGCGTATTACAAGTGAATTACGACCGCATATTGCAAGCCTACTAATTTTGCATTATTATCTTTTAACTAAAATCAAATGTAATTATTACTTGCATATTACAAATATAGAAGTATCTTTGCAAATAGTTTTTAAAGAATGAAGTTGTTTCAGCGATAACAAAGTAATTAGAAATCATTTTAAGTAACTTCAAAAGGCTTTAGAAGCCCTTTAGGACCAAGATGTCCGTATATGAAATATGTAAACGAAGAGATTAGACGTCAAGACCGTGTGCTAAATGAGGAAGAAGCACTCGACCTTTTAGCGCAAACCGAATATGGAATATTGTCGATGATCGATGAAAAAGGTTTGCCTTATGGCATTCCTGTTAACCACGTTTGGGACAAAAAAAGCTCTATTTACATTCATTGCGCCCCCGAAGGAAAGAAACTTCGTGCGATAAAACATCACCCTAATGTATCTTTTTGCGTTGTTGGCAAAACCAATGTACTGCCAAAGTATTTCACAACTGAATACGAAAGTGCTGTGTTTTTCGGTACTGCTCGAACGCAATTAGATGACGAAGAGAAAATGAAAGCGTTGCATCTGCTTGTTGATAAGCTATCACCTGAATTCAAAGAGTTAGGAGATACGTATGCACACAAGTCGTTTAACAGGGTTGAAATCATTCGAATAGATATCGAATCGTTCAGCGGAAAGGCTAAAACGGCAAAGCAAGTGCGCAAGAGTTACTAAAAAAGTAGATTGAATATATCAACTAAACATATATAAAAAGATTAGAACATTATGAAAGCAAGAATAGATTTTGAACAATGGCCAATCGACTTATTGATCGATTATGCATTGAAAATACATCATAGAACCATTAGAGAAGTAGGCCCAGAGCTGCTTTATCGCATCGGAAAGTTAAGTGCTGAACACGATGATTTGAGCACTATTTACGAGCTATTTAGCGAGTCTTTGACTGATTTAGACGAGCACTTGATGAAAGAAGAGAATATTCTATTTCCATTAGTAGACGACATTCGCCGTGCAGCTATTGAGAATAAGCAGCTCGGAGTCTTTCATTGTGGAACTGTTCAAAACCCTATTTCGGTGATGATGGCAGACCATGTGGGTGAAACAGAACGCCATAATCGCATTGCAGAGCTAACCAATAACTACACAGCTCCAGCAGGTTCGAACGAAGAATATCAAGCAGTTCTCGACGGATTAAAGGAATTTAAAGAGGCACTTCTTGAGCATATCTATATCGAAGATGAGCTAATTTTCCCACAAGCAATTGCTCTTGAGGGCGAAGTTAGATAAGAATACACTTTTAGTTGCTGCTTTATGAGTGAATAAAGAGGGCGCTAAATGAACGAAACTAATATAAGAGTTTGTCTCGTTGTTTTTCATTTCCATTTGTTTGTAGTAGGTTTGTGGTGGATGCAAGAGGCAAACTCTTTCGGTTTTAAGAAATGCATTGTCGAAAGGCAATGCATTTTTTGTATGTCTATGTCAAAGCATCTCGCTCGCTATCTTGCTCTTTTTTCTGCCTCTCTCCTATCCCTTTATTCATCGGTGGTGCAACTCTTCGCTTTCAAAAGCAATGCTATTAGCTGTCAATTACAATGCTTTTACCCATAAAAGTCAATGCTTTTGCATCACATCTGCATTAACTTTACAGATCAAGAGTAAAAGTGGTGAGGTGTAACAATAAAAAATCTCCCGAAACAAATGAATGTATCGGGAGATTAATGATATTGAGAATAGCTTATACTATGCTATTTTTCTTTGTAAATTCGATGATGTCTTTGATATAACCAAACGCCATACCAACAACCGTATCAGCAGCTCCATAGTACACAGCAACACGCTCTCCATCTTGTAAAGCAGCGCAAGGGAATACCACATTGGGCACATCTCCTTGTAATTCGTATGGTGCTGCAGGTGCAAGAAGATAAGGTTGAGTGCGATAAAGCACCTTTGTTGGGTCGTTTTTATCAAGAATTGCTGCTCCCATTGAATAGCGGAAACCATTGCAAGTGTTGATAACTCCGTGGTAGAACATCAACCATCCTTCGTCAGTTAAGAAGGGAACAGAACCTGCTCCGATCTTAGTACATTGCCAAGCACTATCTTCAAATGGTGTAACTTTCATTACATTGCGGTGCTCTCCCCAGTATTTCATATCTGGACTAAAGCTTAAATAGATGTCACCGAATGGTGTATGACCGTTATCTGATGGTCTACTTAGCATCGCATACTTTCCATTTATCTTCTCAGGGAATAGCACTCCGTTTCTATTGAAAGGCAAAAAGGCATTCTCGCATTGATAGAATTCTTTGAAATCGAAGGTATATCCAATTCCAATTGTTGGTCCGTGATAACCGTTACACCATGTAATCCAATAGCGATCTTCTATCCATGTTACTCGAGGATCATATTTATAATCCGACTCAATCATTTCAGTATTACCAGCTTTGAATACAATTGGCTCGTGATTAATTTCCCAATTGATACCATCTTTACTGAAACCTGCAAAGATATTCATTTGAACTGCTTTGTTATCGCAACGGAATACGCCAGCAAAACCACCTTCGAATGGCACAACAGCACTATTAAAGATACTATTTGATGTTGGAATTTGATATCTTCCAATCACTGGATTCTTTGAATAACGCCATAAAACGTCGGTGCATCCTTGAGGTCTTTCTTCCCAAGGCATCAAGTCTTTAGATACTTTCATATAGTTTTTTATTTATTGTTTTTATATTCTTGCTATGTATTATCTTGTTTTTTTGATGTTCTTTATCCGTATTTTGAAGGGATAAAACACCTGCTATTTCACTCCATTTTATTCTTTATCAGAATGGGTAAAGGGCACAAAATAGGTGATTAAGAATGCTGGAATGGTTGCAATCAATGTGAATACGAAGAACCATTTATAACCAATGGCATCGCTAATGAAACCACTTACCATACCAGGAAGCATTACTCCGAGATTCATGATGGCTGATGCAAAGGCATAATGCGCCATTTGGTGCTTTCCAGGAGCAATTTGTTGCATCATGAAAAGGGTTAAACCTGCGAATCCAAAGCCATATCCAAAGTATTCGAGTGTAATCATACTACCAATTAACAAACCGCTTTCTGGCTGCACTTGAGATAGGAATGTGTAAGCAACAAATGGTAAGTTGAAAATACAACACAATGAGAATAAGGTGCGTTTGAGTCCGAAATGCGAGATATAATAGCCCGCAAGAACCGATCCAAGCACAAAGGCTGCGGCTCCAAAGGTGCCATAATACAAACCAATTTGCTCTTCATTAAGTCCCAATCCGCCTTCACTTCGAGCTGCTTTAAGGAACAATGGCACGATTTTCATAACGAATCCTTCTCCAAAACGATATAAAATAATGAAGAAGATATAGTAAACAATGTGTTTCTTTGTGAAGAAATTCTTTAAAACCTCAATCAAACGATCGAATGTTTCCTTTGCAGATGCGGTTTTAACTGCTGTTCCTTTACCACTTGGAAGTTGCTTAATATGGTATAAACTCAAAAGAATCATGAGTGTTCCGATAGCAATCATCACAATCATCCATGCATTTGCAGCTGCCGAATGCATTACTTCTGTAGTCGCTCCGTCTACTCCTCCGAAGTGTTTTAGTAGTCTTCCAGCTACCCAAACCAATCCTCCTGATGCCACAATCTTAGCAATATTGTAGAAAGCACCTTGCCAACCGATCCACGAAGCCTGCTCTTCTTTGCTCAATTCTGCCATATATACGCCATCGGTTGCAATGTCGTGAGTTGCTCCACTGAATGCTATTATCGCCATTAAGAAGATACATAACGAAAAGAACCATGGTAAATGAAGCACCAATCCCACAAGAAGAAAGCCCAAACCAGTAACAAGTTGGGTTAAAACAACAAAGAATTTCTTTGTTTTATACATCTCTAAAAAAGGGCTCCAAAGGAACTTTAATGTCCAAGGCATCATGATTAACGAAGTCCAAAAGGCAATTTGTCCATCGCTAATACCCATTCCTTTAAACATTAAAACAGACACCATATTGAGTACTACGAATGGTAATCCCATTGCAAAATAAACACTTGGCACCCAAGTTATTGGGCTTTTTGAGGTATTTTCCATATCTTCAATAGATTGTAAATCTTTTTATTAGTTGTGCAAATGTAGTCTTTTTTTTTGACTTAGCGCAACTTTAAAGGCTCAAAATGCATGCTTTTCATAATAAAAAAGAGAATAATTAAGGTCTAAAAAAAGAGAACTACCTTCTTGATAGTTCTCTTCTTAAAAGATAGTTTATTGTCCTCCGAGTTGTGAAAAATAAACAATTATATCTTCCCAAGATTTAAACTCATCGCTACCAAAAGTGATAACGGTACCTAAGAAGGGTACGCCTTCGTTAGTCGTGATGAGATAATCGCCATAAAGTAAGCTAATATCGTCGCAGAGAACCACGTGTTTATAAGCAGGAACGCTAAGATATTGCTCAATCCATTGTTGCTTTTCTGCTATTATTTCAGGGTGATAAGGAGCAGAAGGGACAACAATCACTACATTATAGTTGACTAAAAGCATCTCATAAGCCTTCATTAAGCTCGATTTAGGCTTTACATAAGCATCTAAAAGCGTTTCGTATGAGATGTAAACAACAGGCGGTTCACGTTGTTCTTGCTTGTTATCTATCCAGCGAATAACAGGCAATAACGAGTGAAGAGCCACCTTATCTGTGAGTCGATGACCTCCATGAAAGCTAATAGAGTTAGTATAATACTGTTCAAAAAGGTCAGAACAGGTAACAAACTCATCTTCATCGCCAAACAATCCATACACCCTTTGTTGCTCATCGTTTGTAACTTGTGTAAAACATTGTGCCGTAACCTCATCAAACTCCTTTACAAGTGCTTTGGTAACGATAAACTCTTGCACTCCATCTTTGCGTGGATTTTGAAACACTTGCTTACCCATATGCCCGTGTTTACTCATCGTTTCGCCCATTCTAAAGGCAGGATTCACTACAATACGATCGTATCCGTAAAGCATTTCGGTGAACATTCCACCCATAGAAGTTCCTATTATTAAGTCGGGTTGTTCGCTTTTGCAAAGCTCTCTCAGCATATCTAGTGCCTCTTGAGGGTGCAACGGCAAGTCTTCTGCTATGATTTCTGCTTGTGGCATCAATTCTTTTAGTAAATGAACTGTGCCCGACTGAGCCGAAGACATAAAGCCATGAACATACAAGACCTTCTTTCCTGCCATCAAATTAGAGGCATTATTTAATTGTGATGTTTGCATATCACAAAGTTACTACATAGTAATGAAACGACAATAGAATTACAAAAGAAAACTACTGGATAACGAAAAAGAGGACAACCTCATAACTGATTGCCCTCTTTATATGTGTGTTTTAAATGTATTACACTTTATTCTAATGCGAAGTTATAACCCACTGTGAATTGGAATACACTATTTTTAGAATCTAATAGAGTTGTTGCACGGGTAATACCAAAGTTATAACGTCCGTCAAATACAAGGTTTCCAGTTGTATAAGAAACACCAATAGGAATTGATAACTCTAATGTTTTAGCTGCATCTTTATACTCCCAAGGGCCGTTTTCGTAACCACTTGCAATACAAATACTTGGTTGTAAACCCAAACTAACATTTAAGTTCTCCATTACATACACATTTGCAAGAAGTGGAAAATTAAGATAATTAAAATTAGCTGTTGATTTCCTAAAGTTCACATTGTTAGGAATTGCAGGAAGAGTGATATTCTTTACCCTTGCTCCTTGAACAGAATATAGAGCTCCAACACTAGCAGAAACGATGTCAGTTAATTGATATTCTGCTTCAGCACCAAGTACAACACCAACTCGAGGGGTTGTATTCATATTTGTTAAGTCTGCAAAGTTCAAACCAATCTTTGGTCTAACAAGGAGTGTTCCAACGCTTTGTTGAGCAAAAGACACCATACTTATTAGGGCAAAAGTTGCCATCAAAATTACCTTTTTCATAATCTTACCTTTTTTATTATTTATAGTTTAACTTGTTATCTCTATGATTACAACAATCTTTTTTATGTTTTCGAGGTTGCAAAGATATAGTCTTAAAATGTAATGACATAGTTTACAGCAGTTAAAAAACAATAAGCTATTTTTCAATCCCTTTATTTATAGGCTATTTTACGTGAGATATAATATATTTAGAAGCATCCATATAGCCACCTTTTTGCTTGACGTGATTTATCAAGTCCTTAAAAATCTCGTTGCGTTCGAGTAGCGGTTCGTAGCCAGTTATGAGCATTTGTTGTCGTGCTCGAGTTAAAGCTACATTCAATTTACGATCGATCACCACCCCATCTTCAACAAAAGTATTACTTGTTAAGAAACTCATTTGATACTGATGTTGTATGGTAAACGAGTAAATAATCACCTCTCTTTGCGAGCCTTGATATCTTTCTACCGTGTCGATAGATATTTTTTGAAGAGCCTCAATGCCCAGTTTGTCTATCTCTTTGCGAATCATTGCAATTTGATTACGATAAGGAATGATGACCCCCACCGTTTTATTAGGATCGAAACAATGCTCATATTGCTTATACACTCGTTCCAATAACAAGGCTACAAGACGTGCTTCATAGGCGTTGGTCTTATCGTTTTGCCCTAAAACACCATTCTTTGGAGATGGAAAGAACATTAATCGATGTGCTTTTAGAGCCTCATCTAGCTCGTCTACTGATGGAGCTTGATAGTTTAAACGCTCTTCTTTTTGATGCGGAAGGGGCACAACTGTAAGCTGTTCTTTTGCATAAAAGCTATTAGAAACAAACTCTGCTAACTCAAAATGCATACGTCCTTGATAGCGAAGCGACCCAATAATGGAGTGATTGTTGTGTTTCCGAGCCTCTCTCAATAAGCGTTCAAAGAGCGATTCACGGCAGTTCATCAAGCCAATATCATTCAATAAAGGTTCTTCTACTGCCGATTCTTCGGCACTTTGCCTCACCACTGCGGACAATTGTTTATGGTCTCCCACCATTACAAAGCGTTCGATGGCGAGCGAATGCGATGCACTATGACTATGAGCAGATAGCAATCCCACGATAGACGACTCTACTATTTGCGACGACTCGTCGATAATAGCTAACGAGAAGCGTTTTAGTGCGAACAGATAAGGCTTACTTTGTAGGGTTGAAGTGGTTGAAACAACCACCCGAGCAGAGGTTATTCTGTCTCTCACGTCGCTCAATTTAGGGCACTCGTCTACCACTCTTTCGATAAAGAAAGGTGCAAATTTAGGGTCGGCAGCATCGCTATTGCCCAAGCGAATAAAGTCTATTTGGGCAGAACAAAGCATCTCACAAATCTCGTCTACTGCCCTATTGGTATAGGAAAGCAGCAATACCGACGCATTAGGAGCGGTGAGTTCTTCTTCAACCATAAAGCGAAGTGCCATCGATGTTTTTCCTGTTCCTGGTGGACCGATGAGCAAATAATAGTCGAGAGCTTGCTTAACGCCCAACAAAATATCGTCGTATGCAGGGTGATAGCTCTTTGTTAGTTGTTTGGTTGCATCGCTACGAGGTTCTAAAACACCTAAAAGTAGGTTCTTTCTGTCTGCAGGTGCGGTGATCATCTCGTGCAAACTGCGGATAGATGCAGTAAAAGCCAAATCTGAACCCACATGTTCGAGAGCAAAGAACAGTTGATTAGAGGGGTCGTTCTCAAATATTTCGTTGTGCTGTTGTGCATCGTTCAAGCGCACAACAAGCAGTTCTTGACCAATACTTACAAGTGTTCCTTTATACAATATCGACCTTGTTGCCAGTGGCTCCTCATCTTTTAAATAGGTATAAAGGCACACGCTGTCGCCCTTTCTAAAGTTAGGAAGGAAGTAAGGGTCGTGCTCTGTTATCTCGAATGTAAGTAGATCTATTCCCGAAGTGGCATCGCTTCGTTCTTTCTTCACAATCACTAAGCCTGTATAAATATTGCCTGCGTCTCGCTTTTCGCTAAGAGGCATACTCCAAAGATCGGCTTGACAGCCTCCATGTCCTTCGTTTTCACTTGTTTTAGACGATGCTTGTTCACGATAAACAAAGGTCATCATGCGGTTGAAATAAGCCTTTTCGAGGGGCGAAAGCTGTTGAAGTGGCTCAAGAACACGATTTTGTTGGGGTTGAATATAACGCTGATAAAAGCTCGATGTTAACTTGTTTGCATTGAGTGTAAACGGAGTTAGTTCGTTTAGAACACTGCCAAAGCCCTGCTGTGCCACTGCTATTTCGTTGACAACAACCCGATTTCTAAACTCAATAGCTTCTCTAAACAACTGCTGATAGAATGCAACTACCACCAAACCGCCTGGAAGTGGGTATTTAGAGTAGAGCAAACGGATGTCGATGTCGTTGCGTCCGAGTCGGAAGTTGTGCTGCAACACACCATAATATAAAAGCAATTGCACATAATGATCTTCTCTTTGATAGCTTCCATACTTATTGATTATGCCCCGTTCGATATTGAAATTGCCTCCAGACTTTTGCTCAATCAACAGCTTAAAGTCTGTTGTCATCAAGTCTACACGTCCTTGTATGCCCAGTTCTTCACAAATAAACGAAGGCTCTAGAATGGCTTTCGATTCGTCGAAAGGCGTTCCTTCGCTGTAAAAAAGTTCATTTACAATCTGCTTAATATTAGTACTTTGTTGCTGTGCGCTATGCTTAAAGTCGTCGCCCACGTTCATATCGCCACACGTGCAATATTCAAGAGCCTTGTTGGTGAAGCTCTTTTTTAGGCTAGCTTGCCAGCTATAATGCTCTTTTTTATTGATGATATCGTCTAATGCCACACCACTATAATTACCAAGAAGAATGGCTTTTGAGTTGGCAGAGGGCGAAAGTCGATTGTAAGTGTAGCTTAACGGGTGATGTCCCCAATCGGTAAAGCAACGAGCAATGGAGCTAATATCGAGCAAAAAGTCGGGATTTACCACCACAAGAGCGGTTTCTATCACATCGTTTTCGACGTTGCAATCGAGCAAATTCACCTGCATTCCCTCTTTCAATAAAGTAGAAAGATATAGAAGATGTGGCTCGTTGAGGGGCACTATCATCTCTTTTATATCTTCGAACTGCTCGCATTGCACCTTAAAAGCATCGGTTTGCACCGATATAACCAAGGCTCTTATTCGGCGATAGTTGATTTCTCGCTTGGTTTTCGAGATGTAATAAACCCGTGGAAGCAGGTGATTGAGGCGTGTGGGAATGGCTGTTTGGAAGATGGTTGAAATGAATATCGACAGCGCACGAGCATGAGATAGCAACTCTTTTGACGAGAATTGCATGCCTGTTCGGGTTTCGCTACGCATTTTTTGAATAGCTACCACGTCTCGTAAGTGCATGGAATATTTGCGAGAAAGATAGTCGACCTGCGAAAAAAGGTTACCAAACAACTCTCTATTGTTTGACAACGCCTCTCTACAAGCTAATTTCAAGGTGTCGTAGAGCATACCTGTTACCTCGGGTGCACGATGTTCGTCGAGCTGAATGAGGGCAACAATGCGGTCGAAAAGTTCTTCTGCAATAATCATTTCTTATATATATAATAAGGTGTAAACCTTTGAATGGCGAAACTGCCTTAGTGGTTTTGGGGTTCAATATAGATACAAAGATACTATTCTTAGGCGTGAATACGACTCTAAATGCTCATCTTTTTCAATGCAAAAACTACTAAATGAGTGGTATTGTTAGGGCTTATGATGGTCGAAAACGATATAAATGTAGGGGAAAGACTATCATCTCACTACTTTCAAGCATTGCCTTTGCATTGCAATGAGTTGTTCGTGAAAATTTAAAAGCTATGCTTTTCACTTGTAAAGTCAATGCTTTTAGAGTGCAATTGCAGTGACTTTGGAGCGTAATTGCACTGCTTTTAGAACACAAGTGAAAAGCGGAATGACGCAAGTACATAAAAAATGTTGCACTGCAGAGGCTTATTCTCTCGCAGTGCAACACATATTCTGTTCTATTTGCTAATACTTTTGCTTATAGATCGTCTTCAAGTGCAGTGCTCTTTGCATAAGCTGTGCTCTTAGCTTCAAAGAAATCGGTTTTCACCATGTTTGCATTTGAATATTGAGATACCCATCGCATGTTCTCGGGTTCGGTTCTATTGTCTTCGTATAGATAGTCGAATCCAAGACTATGCCAACGCAAGTTGCCCAAATAACGAATATAATCGTCTACCATTTGAGCATTCAATCCTTGAATGTCATTACCTATTACGTATTGACCCCATGCTATTTCTTGCTCTACTCCCTCACGCATCATTGCCTCATATACGGCTACTTTATCGGGAGTAAACAAGTCGGGCTCTTCTTTTCTCAATTCTTGTATGATGTTACGGAACAACCATAGGTGGGTATTCTCATCACGATTGATATATCGAATCTCTTGTGCTGAACCCGACATCTTTCCATTTCTACTTAAATTATAGAAGAACATGAAACCACTATAGAAGTAAATTCCTTCGAGAATGTAGTTGGCAATGCAAGTTTTTACAAGGGTATAACGATCTCTTTTTTCGTGAAATTCGTTATAAAGGTCGCCAATAAAGGTGTTTCTTTTCAAGAGATGCTCATCGGTTTTCCATTGATATAGAATATCGTTACGCTCTTCTGGCGAGCAAATGGTGTCGAGCATATAGCTGTAACTCTGACTATGTACGCACTCTTGGAAGGCTTGTATGTGCAAGCAAAGATTCACTTCGTTGGCTGTTACATATTCTGTTAGCGAAGGAAGGTTGGTGCTTTGCAATGAATCTAGAAAGACTAAGAAACTTAAAATCTTATCGTATGCAGTGCGTTCTGCCTTATCGAGCTTTGGATAATCTTTGGTGTCTTGAGTTAGGTTGATTTCTTCTGGAATCCAAAAGTTATTCATTGCCTGGCGATACCAGTCGCTAACCCATTGATAACGCATGTTGTTAAAGTCGTTAAGGTTGGTTGTGTTGCCTCCAATCATACGTCTTAAACGCAAATCTGTATCACCCATTGGGTTAAAAAGGGCGTTTCTTTTAAGCTGGTCCATATTGTTTTATAGGATAATTGTTTGTATGTTTTAAAATTCTTTATTGTCTTTCTAAGCCAAAGGCACCTCTATTGATTAAGAAGCGCAACTTTCACATTCTTCAACTTCAAGCGATTTGCTTCGCACATAGTAAATGGTTTTCACGCCACTTCGCCATGCAAGTAAGTAAAGTTCGAGCAATTGACGCATTGAAAAGTCGTTGGTAATGTATAAGTTTTGGCTTTGTGCTTGGTCGATATGACGCTGACGAACACCTGCAGCACGCACTGTCCATTGCTGATCGATGTGATATGCGCTTTTATAAACCCAGAATGTGCGATCTGAAAGTTCTGGTGCCACACGTGGAAGCATTGCTCCTTTCTTTTCTTCGAGGAAGAATCGTTGCATAACAGGGTCGGTTCCTGCTGTAGTTCCTGCAATAATACTTGTACTTGATGTAGGTGCTATGGCAAGAAGGTAGGCATTTCGCATTCCTTGTTCTTTCACTTTGGCTGCAAGAGCAGTCCATTCGGGCGATGTGTAGCCACGTTTTGTAAAGTATTCACCTGTTTGCCAGTCGCTACCTTCAAAGTATTTGTAGCTTCCTTTTTGCTTTGCTATATCCGAACTTGCCTCAACTGCAGCACGATTGATAGTTTCGAACACCTTATCTACAAAATCTAAGTGTTCTTGACTCTCCCACTTTATGCCACGAACAGCAAGCGCATGGTGATAACCGCTAACACCTAAGCCTAAGCTTCGATAGCGTTGGTTGGTGATTTGTGCGTAAGGTAATGGATAGAAGTTGATGTCTATCACGTTATCGAGGGCACGAATAACGGTGCGAACGACGTCGGTTAATTCGCTTTCGTCCTCGAGTGGCAAATGACCTAACGACAAACTTGCAAGGTTACATACCACAAAATCGCCTGGTTTAGATGATCTAACAACAACAGTATCGCCATCGTCGGTCTTCACTTCGGTAGAAACGCTTTCTATCTCCGACATGTTTTGGGCAATTTCTGTACAAAGGTTAGAACAATAAATCATGCCTTTGTGTCCGTTTGGATTGGCTTTATTAACATGATCTCTATTGAATGTGAATGGAGTTCCTGTTTCAACGGCAGAACGAAGCACTAAACGTACGATGTCTTTTATGCTTAATGTGCGACGAGTTAATCGTACATCATTCACACAATCTAAATACCTTTTTTCCCATTCTTCACCATAATAGTCTTCAAGGCAATAACCTTTTATACTTAATACTTCATTAGGACAGAATAAATGCCATGGTTGATTGAGATCTTCTTGTGCCATCTTCCAGAACAAATCGGGATAACACACGGCTGGGAAGATGTCGTGCGCCTTCATTCTATCGTCTCCATTGTTGGTTCTTAGCTGCAAAAACTCGGGTAAGTCTTTGTGCCATACATCTAAATAAACGGCAACTGCACCCTGACGCATACCCAATTGGTCTACTGCAACGGCTGTGTCATTCACCAATTTCATCCAACGAATCACTCCACCTGCAGCGCCTTTAAATCCTCTAATCTTTCCTCCTGCAGCACGAACCTTTCCGAAATACATTCCCATTCCGCCGCCAAACTTACTCACTTGAGCAAAGTTGTCGAGACTTCTGTATATTCCTTCGAGGCTATCGGGAACGGTATCAATGAAACAACTTGACAATTGATGGAAGGGTTTACGGGCATTTGACAAGGTTGGAGTAGCCATTGTCACTTCTAACTTACTCAGAATATCATAAAATTTGTTTACCCATAGCATTCTATCTTCTTTCTCGTTAATTGCAAGGTGCAACGCAATACCAAGATACATCTCTTGTATTGACTCGATGGGTTTGTTGTTATAGGTGCGAATGAGGTAGCGTTTCATCAACAAATCTAGACCCGAATAGTTTAGGAGGTCGTTGCGTTCTTCTTTGATAAAGGTTGCTGCCTGAGCAATTTCTTCAGGCGAATAAGACGCAAGTATATAATCTCCGTATAGACGTTCGTCGGTTAAATAACGCAATTTATCATAGAAAGAGTGCACACCCACAGAGTCTTCGAAAACCGCAATGCTTCGATTGAGCTTATAAGACAATAGTCGTGCTGCTATAAACTCCCAGTTAGGAGCCTCTTGAGTGGTCATTTCTACTGCTGCTTTCACCAATGCTGACAATTTATCAGCTTGCTCCATATCATCTTTACAGAAGCTTTTAAACTTGTCTGAAAGCAACACTAAGCTGTATTCTACACTAGTATAATCGGATGATATCTTTCTTAATATAGGCTTTAATTCTTCATCTTCTGCATCTTCAATAATGCTATTGAGAGCATTTCTACGCTCTGTGCGCTGAAAACGGAAAAGAATGTAGCTCTTTGCTTCATCGTAAAAGCCGTTCTGCATCAAGGTTTTCTCAACTTGATCTTGAATACTTTCAACATTACGCATATCGGAATGTTTCTCAATATACTGCTCAACAGCATTCACCATTTCATCTATTAGAACATCTTTTATTTCTGCTCCAACACTAGCAAAGCTTTTTTTTATTGCAACGGCAATTTTATTTTTGTCATATTTTTCAACATTACCGTTTCTCTTTATTATTTCCATGAAATTAATTAACTACTAATAAGATACCAATTTAAATGTAATTGCTACCTGTTTTAATTACTAAACTATTGCCACAAAGGTACAAAAAGAATAACATCTTTCATCATATTTTCATGCAAAAGATTTCTCGTTAAATTAATACACCCAACATTTATAAAATGATAGAATCACTTCTTTTACACATATTATATATAAGAATTCAACAAAATGATTAAAAATGTTAACAATAAATAAATAATCATACACAAAAACATACACATATTCTTATAATAAAAAGAAAATAATACCTTTGTAGTCCGATTATTACGGGGCTAAACTTAGTAACCCCTGTGTAGAAGTGTTAATAGTTGATGCTTAAGGCCAGGCACAACGGTTAGTGAATCGACTGCACAAAAGAATTAAAAACGTTTTTTAGTAGTAATATTTAATCAAAAGAATGAACACTTTAAGTTACAAAACCATTTCCGCTAACAAGGAAACGGTAAAGAAAGAGTGGGTAGTTATCGACGCAACAGACATGGTAGTAGGTCGTCTTTGCTCTATTGTTGCAAAGATTTTGCGTGGTAAATACAAACCAAACTTCACTCCTCACGTTGATTGTGGAGACAATGTTATCATCATTAATGCCGCAAAAGTAGTATTCACAGGTAAGAAAGAAACCGACAAAGTGTATACACATTACACTGGTTATCCTGGTGGACAACGCTTTAACACACCAGAAGGACTACGTAAAAGACCAAACGGTGTAGACAGAATCTTACGTCATGCCGTTAAAGGAATGTTACCAAAAGGTCCTTTAGGACGTGCAATATTGAAAAACCTCTATGTGTTTGAAGGTACAGAGCACAACAAAGAAGCTCAAAAACCAAAAGCAATAGATATTAAACAATACAAATAAAGACGGTAAAAGATGGAAATGATTAATGCAATTGGTCGCCGCAAAAGTGCAGTAGCACGTGTTTACTTAACAGAAGGAACCGGCAAGATCACAATCAATAAGAAAGATCTCGAAACATATTTCCCATCTGCAATCTTGCAGTATGTGGTAAAACAACCACTTCAACTACTTGAGGCAGAAGGCAAATACGACATAAAAGTAAACCTCGATGGTGGAGGTTTCACAGGTCAAAGCCAAGCATTGCGCCTTGCAATCGCTCGTGCATTGGTTAAAGTTAACGCAGAAGACAAGAAGTCTTTGAAAGATGAAGGATTCTTAACACGTGACTCTCGTGTAGTTGAACGTAAGAAACCAGGTCAACCAAAGGCTCGTCGTCGCTTCCAATTCAGCAAGCGTTAATATTCAATACGCTGTTTATTTCGCCGATAGCAGTGACTTTTACAATTACGATTGTCATTATGTTGCAGCACCATCGACCGAGAACAACAGCACCCTTCTTCGCTCTTCATTCGTAAAAAGACTGCAAATACAAGGTAATAACTATGCTTTTATCTCCTAAAAGCAGCCATATTACAGAACAAAAGCATAACAATTAAAAAGAAGGAAATCATCATGTGGTCACCAACAACACCCATGATAAAGTTTAGTATCTAAACCAATAAGACCCAAAGTCATTTCACAATGCACCTTGCTACTTGTTGGCTGATCCTAAAAGGAATTAAAAAGAAAGTAAACAATTTAAAGAAAAGAAAAAATGTCAAGAACAAATTTTGACCAACTATTGCAAGCAGGTAGTCATTTTGGACACCTTCGCCGCAAGTGGAATCCCGCAATGGCTCCATATATCTTCATGGAACGTAACGGTATTCATATCATCGACCTTAACAAAACAGTTGCTAAGGTAGACGAAGCTGCAGATGCTTTAAAGCAAATCGCTAAGTCAGGTAAGAAGATTTTATTCGTCGCTACTAAAAAACAAGCTAAGGAAATCGTTGCAGAAAAGGCTTCTAGCGTTAACATGCCATACGTTGTTGAACGTTGGCCAGGTGGTATGCTTACTAACTTCCCTACAATTCGTAAGGCAGTTAAGAAGATGACTAACATCGATAAATTAATGAATGACGGTACATTCTCTAACCTTTCAAAGCGTGAATTGCTTCAAATTACACGTCAACGTGCTAAGCTTGAAAAGAACTTAGGTTCTATTTCAGACCTTACTCGTTTACCTTCTGCTCTTTTCGTAATCGATGTTATGAAAGAACATATTGCGATTAAAGAAGCTCAACGTTTAGGTATTCCTGTATTTGCAATCGTTGATACAAACTCTGATCCTCGTCTTGTAGACTATGTTATCCCTGCAAATGACGACGCAAAAGACAGTATTGATGTAATCCTTACTGCTTGTTGCTCTGCAATTGCTGAAGGTTTAACAGAACGTAAGCTTGAAAAAGCAGACGAGAAAGCAGCAGCAGAACAAGCAGAAGTAGCTGCAGATGCTAAACCAAAGCGTGCTCGTAAGACTCGCAAAGAGGAAGCTCCTGCTACAGAAGAAGCTGAAGCTAAGACAGAAGAATAATTATTTTTGTCCATCACATCACGTGGTGGACATTCTTTGAATTGACAAACAGCGGTTTCAATAACAATATATTCATTTCAGAAATACGGTGTTTGTCAATTCTTTTAACAGAAAACATTAACTCAATAAAATAATAAATACATACTATGGGTGTAACAATTGCAGAGATTCAAAAGCTTCGTAAGCTTACAGGTGCAGGTCTTGCAGATGTAAAGAAAGCTCTTGTTGAAGCTGAAGGCGATATCGATCGTGCTATAGAACTTGTACGTGAAAGAGGTTTAGCTATTGCTGCTAAGCGTTCAGATCGTGAAACTTCAAACGGTTGTGTGCTTGTAAAAGTACAAGATAACTTCGGTGCAATCATCGCATTAAAGTGCGAAACAGACTTCGTTGCTAACGGAAAAGACTATATTCAACTAACTCAAGACATCCTAGATGCAGCGGTTTCAGCTAAAGCTAAGAGCCTTGAAGAAGTACAAGAACTTACTCTTGCTGATGGCAGAAAGATTGCTGAAGCAGTTGCAGAGCGTTCTGGTATCACTGGAGAAAAGATGGAATTAGATGGTTATAACTACCTTGAAGGAGAAAACATCTACACATATAACCACCAAAACATCAACGTTCTTTGCACAATGGTACAAACAAACAAGCCAGCAGAAGCTCAAGGTCACGCTGTAACTATGCAAGTTGCTGCTATGAACCCAGTTGCTCTTGATGAAGCAGGTGTACCTCAAAAGGTTAAAGACGATGAGTTAAAGGTTGCTATTGAGAAGACTCGTGAAGAACAAGCAGCTAAAGGTAAGAACCTTCCAGACGCTATGTTACAACAAATTGCACAAGGAAGATTGAAGAAGTTCTACAAAGAAAACTGCCTTCTTGAACAAGAATTCATTCAAGATAGCAAGCTAAGCGTTGCAGATTATCTTCACCAAACAGATAAAGAATTAACTGTAACTGCATTCCGTCGCTTTACTTTGCGTGCTGAATAAGCTTACAAGAAGATTCTAATTCAGAAAAATAATGAGTGTTTAAATGGCGTCTTTCGCTTTAGAAAGATACGTTTAAACACTCTTTTTTATTGCCCAATCCTTCCAACAACTATCCTTTTTCGAAGAAAGCAACACCATTCTTCGATTATGTTTTATTTCCTTTCAGCCCCGAAAGAGAGCCTCACCTCCTCACAAAAGCAGTCCTTTTACATCGCAATAGCATTGCATTTACAACAGAATCGTAATGCTTTTACAACACCAACTCAATGCTTTTATAACTAAAGAACAATGCAACAACCCATAAACGCACTAAATTCATTAGCCCACAGCACAAGTTCGTTCTAAATTTCAATAGGCATTAGAAGAATAGAACCCTCTCATTCAGTCAGCCACAGAAGCTCTCAACAGTTTACAATAACAACAAACGGCTCGCTCGAAATGCAGAACTTGCAATGACGAACGAGCCGTTTATTCTTTTAGTTCGATAGGTATATAAAAAGAAAAACACCACAGCTCTCAGCGAGCTACGGCGTGTTTCTATGTTTAACATCTTAATTTCTATTTGGTATTGAATGTCTCACGACGTCCAAGTTCCTGTTAAACAATCATGTTTTTTACCTTAAACTAATAACTAAAAACATAAATCTATTACTACTAACCTAAACAATCTATTAACCTTTTGACAATGCAAAGATAGCAACAATTTTGTATATGGTGCAACCTTTGAGGCTAAAAATATAACAAAAATGCTATATCTTTGATTATAATCAACGATAAGTGTGCGCAAACAACCTAACAAATGCTGTTTTATTAACTAAATTATTTACAATGTGTAAGCAAGAGGTTATAAAACAACAAATCCGTTATTCTTCACGAATAACGGATAATGTATTGTTATGTTTAATCTTTTTTGATGAACAAATACCTATCTCACGACAGATATTTCCCTGTTAAACAATCTTTATACTACCTTAAAAAACTAATAACTAAAATATAAATTTATTACTACTAATTAAACAATCTATTAACCTTTTGATGTTGCAAAGATAGCGATATGGCATTTTTGAAACAAACAATAAGCAGATT
>JBQMYA010000011.1:0-60468 GCA_052173735.1 Prevotella sp. | reverse complement strand
ATCTATTTGACAGGTGTTTTAGGTGCCTGTTGAGCTGCTTGAGGAACAACATCTCCAGTTGCAGGTGTTGATGTTGGTGTTGAAGTAGCACCAAATCCTGGAGTCGTATTTGGATTTGTTGTAGGAGCTTCTGTAGACATTTTTTCCACAGCACTTTCTTCTGTTGCAGCCTTAGGCGCTACATAAGCACAGATTACGCTAAGGACTACCATAGAAGCTGCTAAAATCCAAGTTGTTTTTTCTACTACATCTGTTGTCTTACGCACTCCCATAATAGAGTTGCTAGATGAGAAGTTAGAAGCTAAACCTCCACCTTTAGATTCTTGTATCAACACAATAGCAATCATAAAGAAAGAAGCTAACAGAATTAGGATAATAAATAATGTGTACATCTTTTGTTTGTTTATTTATTTTTATTATTAAGTATCAATTTTTCTAAGAAACGTAATTGATCTGCAAAGTAAACATTTTTTTTTGGATAATTCAAATATAAACGCTTAATTATTTCAATTGCACGTTCATATTGTCCCTGTTTTATATATATTTTTGCAAGAGTTTCGGTGAGATAACCTTCTTCAGAAAGTGGTTTACTTTCGTCATTACCTTCTAGCAAGGGAGTATATTCGGGCTCATCTTTCAGTTGAATGCGTCCAGGTTCTTTGTTGATAAAGTTATCTATCAAGTTCTGTCCCTTCATAAAGGATTCACCTTCTTTCTTATTCTTTTCTTCTTCGCTTTCTATTTCTAAAAGATATGAAACATAATCAACTGCAGCATCAGCTGGAGTAGGTTTTCTTTGAGGTTCTTTTTTCTCCTCTTCTTCAGGAATAGACTCTAGGAATGTATCGATAAGACTAATTGTTCTGTTATCGTCTTGAATAGTTTCTTCTTGGCTGTTTACCAACTTTGACTCTTTCTTTAAATGATAATGAGCCGCCTCTACTAGTTCAAAAAGAACCTTTTTGTCCGTTAGAAAGATGGCAGAACGACGCAATTCCTCATCAAAAGAAGAATCATGAAGAATGTAAAGATTTTTCAACATCAACAAACGAGCAGGCTGGTAATAAGGGTAAATGGCAAGAAAACTGCGTAAATCATACAGTGTTTCCCTACTCATTGTTTCTGGATGCTCTATTAAATAACTTATATCCATTATTCAATTTCTTCTTTCTTTATTACCAATTAGCCACTGTGGCATTGAATATTTGCTCGGTTAAATCTTTCACCATCTGTGTAACCAGTTCCTCTTGAACGGAACTTAGGTTACGAGTTGTTTCATAAGACTGCGATGCAGTGAATTGACGTTCGAAGTCTTCGCTATGATTTTTGTTATTTACGAAACGTACATTCACTGTGATTGAAAGTTCTGTTTGAGCTGAATAACCTTCACTTGAAACCGATTTATTACGTTGTGAATATTGTATAATCTCTCCTTCTATCTTTAAATCTCCATTTCTTTTTACTTGAACAAGACGAGTATGATTAGCATAAATATCTTTTAATTCATTGTTAAAGATAGACGCCATAGGTCCCCAGACATAGGTTGAACGAATGGGGAAGTCATTTATTTGAATGGTTTTTGTTTTTGTATAATCTATACTTGCTCCATTAAACTTATAAGAAACAGAACATGCAAACAATAAGACACAAGTGAATAAAAAAGGAAGAAGAGCAAAAACGATTCCTCTAAAACCTTTAGTGCTGTTTATATTATACTTCATCAAGTCCATACTGTCTTATTCTTCTATATAAAGTTCTATCTGAAATTCCTAATTCTCTTGCAGCTTTCTTTCTATTTCCTGCATTTTTTTCGAGGGCTTCTTCTACCATTTTACGCTCAAAATCATTCAGGTTCAAACTTTTAGGTTCTGCTATTTCCTCAGCCTCAGCATCTTCAATGGGTAAGGGATCCAACGTAACTGCATGATGCCTTACCACAGGGTGTACTTCTGGTGCAGAAATATGATCATCTTCATTCGTAACACTTGAAAGCTTTGCATTAAATCCTCCAACACTATTTAGATGTTGTGCTTCATCTAATTGCTTACGCAAATTAGCCATTTCTTGGCGCAAATCAGTTACATTTTCACGTAGTTCATAAAGAATCTTATAAAGAATCTCACGTTCACTTTCATACGAGTGAGAACCATTTTTTGATATTGGAGCCAGTTCTGTGCTTTCAGGATCCTCTGGAATGAATTGAGTTAAAGCCTTAGCATCAATTTCTCTTTCGGTACTAAGCACCGACATTTGTTCTGTAATGTTTTTAAGTTGCCTAACATTTCCAGGCCACTTATAACGTAACATCATTGCCTTGGCATCTTCTTTCAATGTTATTTTAGGCAAATGATAGGCTTCTGCCATCTGCATTGCAAACAAACGGAAAAGCAAAAGAATATCGTTTCCTCGGTCTCTTAATGGTGGGATTTGAATAGGAATGGTATTTAAGCGATAATAAAGGTCTTCTCTAAACCGTCCTTCGCTAATTGCTTTGCGCATATTTACATTGGTTGCTGCAACTATACGCACATCGGTTTTTAATATTTTTTGCCCCCCTACTTTTATATATTCACCTGTTTCAAGTACTCTCAACAATCGAGCTTGAGTAGCGATGGGCAACTCTCCCACTTCATCTAAAAAGATAGTACCTTTATTTGCGATACCAAAATAGCCCTCACTTTCGCCAATTGCGCCAGTAAAAGAACCCTTTTCATGTCCAAAGAGTTCACTATCTATTGTTCCTTCAGGTATCGAACCACAATTAATCGCAAAGTATTTCTCTCTACGTCTTGTTGAATTATCATGAATAATGCGTGGAATAATTTCTTTTCCCACACCACTTTCACCAATAATAAGCACAGAAAGATCGGTTGATGCAACCTGCAAAGCCACATCTAAAGCTCTATTTAAGCCATCACTATTACCAACAACATTGTAACGTTGTTTTATATTTTGCAAATCTGAAGTATTCATTTTGTCACAAAATTACATATTTTATTTGGATTAGAGATTTAGGAGATGGGTCTTTTTCTCTTTTTAAGAGAAGAAATTTTAGCAAAATTCTCATATAAGAGTATAAATAATGCCATATTTTTCAATATCAACTCAAATATAAATCCACTCTAAAACCTACCCTAGCAATATTCCTATTGAGAGTAACAAGCCATAAATAAAGATGTTTCGAGCCGTTTTCCCTAATACTTTATTTAATTCTTTTCCTTGCTCAATGGTCTTCATCTCTATAAAGGTAGAGATATGAAAAGGCAAAAACAAAAGAGGTAAAAGACAAGCCATAAGATTTGAATGAATAAGAAATAAACCTCCTAGTAGTAATACTATAACACCTATTCCACAATATAAAAGCAATGTATTTTTCTTACCTATGTAAACCACTAGTGTTTTCTTTCCTGCAACCTTGTCATTATCTATATCTCTGAAATTATTTACAATTAAAAGCAAATCTATTACCAGTCCACAATTAATAGCAGAAACGACAACATCAAGATTAAAAACCGTAGTTACAGGCTGGGATACAAGATAAAATGTACCTAAAACAGGCACTATTCCAAAGAATACAAGAACAAGCACATCACCTAATCCCCAATAAGATAAATGTGTTGTATATAGGAAACAGAATACAACACAAGCCAATCCAAGAAGGATTAGCTGATATCCTCCGAAAAAAATAAGGGGCAACCCAATTAAACTTGCAACGATTGTTGTCAGAATTATTGCACGAAACATACTATTAGATTTTACCCATCCTTGTGCACAAGCACGCTTGGGTCCTAATCGGGTTTCGTTATCATTCCCTCTCCTAAAATCGAAATAATCATTAATAAAATTCGCATCAATCTGCATAACGATAGCAAATGCGAAACAAAGAACCAAAGGGAATATATTGACACGATGCCCTCCATGTACAAAAGCCCATGCAGCAGCAATGCAAACGGGAATTATTGCACTTATTAAAGTTTTAGGACGAGTGGCAAGTAGCCATGCTTTCCAAGAGTTCTCTGCTATTCTCTGTTCCATAATATTGCAAAAATAAACATTTAATCGTATATTTGCAAAATAATAACATCAGATTTATGAGCAGTAGAGAGGTAAACTTAGAGCTAATGTCATTTGTAGAAAGTAATATCCTTCCACAATATAATAGCCTTGAATCACATCACGGGATAAGTAAAATTTTAAACATAATTAAACAAAGTTTACAGCTTGCAAGAATCACAACGGCTGATATTAACATGGTTTATACTATTGCTGCGTATCATGATTTAGGACTAAATGGGCCAAAGGCTATACATCACATCACAGGAGGAAAAATATTATCTAAAGACGCACGCTTATTAAATTGGTTCTCAAAAGAACAAATTACAACCATGAAGGAGGCTATTGAAGACCACAGAGCATCGATGGCTCATGCTCCTAGAAGCATATATGGTTGCATTATTGCAGAGGCTGTACGAGATTTAAGCCTTGAAACCGTTTTTAAAGATACGATTACTGCTATTCGTCAACAATATCCTAACGTTACCAGGGAAGAGGTCTTTAGGTTTTTCAAAAAACATATCACTGCCAAATATTCAGTTAATGGTTACATTCGTTTATGGATACCGAATTCTAATAACGCTAAAGGATTAAGCGAAATAAGACGTGTTATTGAATCAGAAATAGAACTTCAGAATGCCTTTAATCATTGCTTTACTTTATAAACAGAAAAGAGTAAAATAAAACAGCATTGATTTTAGGGTATAATAACAGTGCTTTTAGGTAAGAAACTCAGTGAGTTAATAGTGCAAAAGCATTGTTTTTAAATGAACATATATACCCCCTTTGTAAAAGAAAGAAAAACAAATATTTTCTAATATACCTACAAAGTAAAAGAGCTTGATATTTTATTATCAAGCTCTTTTACTTTATTAATCTTGTTCGGGAGTAATAAGTTTGTATCCTTTACCGTGAATATTAATGATTTCTATTTGATCATCATCTTTCAAATGCTTACGTAGCTTGGTGATGTAAACGTCCATTGAACGAGCATTGAAATAGTTATCGTCGATCCAAATAGTTTTCAAAGCAAAGTCACGTTGCAAAATTTCGTTTGCATGCGAGCAAAGTAAAGCTAACAATTCGTTTTCTTTTGTAGTAAGCTTTGTTTGCTTATCACCAATAGTTAACAATTGTTTTTGTGTATCGAAAGTAAATCTACCGATACTGTACAATGTACTTTCTTTGTTTTTCTTGCCATGTACACGACGAAGAATTGCTTCAATACGGAATACCAATTCTTCCATTGAAAATGGTTTGGTGATATAATCATCTGCACCAATCTTAAAACCTTCTAAGATATCTTCCTTTAATGTCTTTGCTGTAAGGAAAATAATAGGCATTTCAGCATTCGATTGTCTTATCTCTTGTGCTAAAGTGAAACCATCTTTCTTAGGCATCATCACGTCAAGCACACAAATATCAAACTTACTTTTTAGAAATTCTTTATATCCAGCTTCACCATCAGGGCAAAGAGTCGCAGCATAACCTTTTGCTTGTAGATATTCTCTAAGCAACATTCCAAGGTTCTCATCATCTTCACACAATAAGATTTTTAATTTGTCTTCCATAATTCTTAATTTTTAATTATTGGTAATTTAATTGTAAATGTCGTTCCCTTTCCATATTCACTCTCAACGGTTATTTCACCACCATTGATATCAACAATCTGCTTAACGTATGCAAGTCCTAACCCAAAGCCTTTCACGTCGTGCACATTACCAGTGTGAACACGGTAGAATTTATCAAATATTTTCTTGAGATTATCTCTCTTTATTCCTAAACCAGTATCCCTTATTGAGAGCATTATAGCATCTTCTTCATTCCAAGTTTTCAAAAATACATCTAGAGGAGTTTCGGGTTTACGATATTTTACCGCATTATCTAGAAGATTGAAAATTACGTTTTGGAAGTGCATTTCATCAACATATACCGTTGATTCTACGGCTTCTACCTCTGTATATATCTTTCCTCCTGTATGCTCTACACGTAGAGTAAAGGTGTTTGCAATATTATAAACCATCTCATTTAAATCCAATTCTTTAGATTTATAGATAGCTCTATTCTTGTCAAACATAGACATCTGAAGTACTTTCTCAACCAAAAAGCGTAATCGTTTCGACTCATCATTAATCACAGTCCCTATGTGTTTCAACATGAAAGGACTTTTACCTATCGACTCATCATTTAGCATTTGTGCTGCAAGTGAAATGCTCGAAATGGGCGTTTTTAGCTCGTGAGTCATATTATTGATAAAGTCATTCTTTAGTTCTGTATACTTTTTCTGTCTGAATATTATAACAATCGTAAATATAAATGTGATTAATAGCACCAGAGTAAATATCAACGATGGAATTACAAACCATACAGAAGAGTAAATATACTTATCCATTTCTGGAAAATGAATGCGCACAACACCTATCTTTGCTTGTGGATCATTCCTAAATAACACTTGAGAATAGCTATATTCTTCACCTGCATCACTATAGTCAGGGCATCGATATACTTCTCGTCCATCTTGAGTTGAAACAATAAAATGATAAGGAATATCTATTCCATAATTCATTAATTCTGCCTTAAGGTCTTGATCTAAAAGCTTAAAGTTAATTCTTTCCTTTAACGGTTTATCTGAAGCAGAATAAAGAATTGAATAAACAACTTCGTCAAGTAAACCTTTTTGATAAATGTATCTACTCTTTACTAATTCTTGAAATGACTTAGAAGCCTCTATTATAGAATTTTCATCTCTTCCTAAAATCATTCCTTTGGGAATTTTTGAGGGACGTATTGTTATCGTTTTTAACTCGAATGAAGAATAAACCGTTCCATCTTTACCTGTAACAGAATATTGATGAGAATGCTGAATGGCTTTTCCTCCTTTTTTAGATATTGCATTGATAGAATCTCGAATAAAAGCTTTACGCTCTGTTTCATTTATATCCTTTTCTAGATAACGTAACGTTTCATTGAGTTCTAAATTTTTCGAGGCTTGATATAATGCACGATTTACCGATTCGTTGAATTGTTCTTTCTTCATCTGCACCATTCTTTGCATATATTGCAACTGTAAAAAAAGTAATGCAAGGAAAGAAAATCCCATTATAACTGCTATTATTCCTATTGTCCTCTTTTTCATGTTGGCAAATATACGAAAAAGAATAACACATTAACAATATAACGTTAAAAAAGCATCTTAATTTTTAATTTGTTAATAATTAATTGTGTTTTAATTGCAAATATACAAACATTTACCCTAAAGAGAGATATTTAAAGAGATGAAAAAATCCAATTAAACATCATTTTTTCTCCATGAGGAGTTAAAATGCTTTCAGGATGAAATTGTATTCCACATATATTATAAAAGGTATGTTGTAACCCCATTATAACATTATCATCTGTTTGGGCAGTAATTTTTAACGAATAAGGAAAAGTTTCGCTACTAACAGCCCAACTATGATAACGTCCAACAGGTATTTTTGATGGTAATCCACGAAAAAGAACATTACGATTATCTACTGAAAGTATTGAAGTTATACCATGAAATACTTCTTTTAAATTGTATGATTGTGCTCCAAAGTATTGCGCAATAGCTTGATGACCCAAACAAATACCAAGAATTGATTTCGTTTGAGCATATCTTTCTAATAAAGAAGTAATATTGGGATAATCTGAAGGCAAACCAGGCCCAGGACCAATAATGAGTTTTTCGTAATTAACTAAAAAATTTATATCTAATGAAAGACTATCAAACACATCTACCGCACAACCTGTTTGCTCAATTAAGTGCTTTATGTTATAAGTAAACGAATCGTGATTATCTATTAAAGCAATGTTTTTCATTCTTTCAACAGCAGTCTATCTTGCCAACAACTGTTGCAAAGATTGTAATTTTTCAATATCCTTTAGACCTTCCTCTGCTTCAATTTCAACATCTACATTCAATCCCAAGAACGCTTCGTTCTTTATGTTTTTCAAGGCATTAACAATACTTTCGTCAATTGCCCCACTAACAAAAAAAGGAATAGAAGATGTAAAATTATTCAAGACATGAACTGTTTTTAAAACTTCTTGAGGTGATAATAACGCGGGATTGAGCTTAAAAAATATCATATCAGCATGACTTTCAAAAGGTAAAGCCTTATCAAAATCATTATAAGAGTTTACTTCTATTGTTTTTATAACATCTAAAGATGGAACAATATCATCAATGACTGTAGTTTTTAAGTTATCTATCATTACCGTATTTTCTTCACCATTTAGCTGAACTCCATTAAGTTTAAAATTATAAATACGTGTGACAATGCTTTGAGGCATATCGTCTTTAAATACTCCAAAGACCTTTACATTGGCAAAAGACAAAACATCTTTACTTTTCTTTATAGCATCTATTTGAAGAGAACTATAGTCTGGCTGTATTCCACTATTTGAAGAAAACATCTTTACAAAACGTGGATTTCCTTTCTCAAAGTTCAATCCAATCATTGCAACTCCTTGTTCTATCACTGCACGAATATTCTCTTTTTCGTACACTCCGCATACCTTTAATATCATAAAAACGTTATTTTGCCCTTTGAAATTTACTTACTCTTTATCTCTCCCAATAATAATATTACTGCAAAGATATTGTGTTTCTGCTAAAATAAAGAGGATTACTGCAATATTTTAATAAAACCTAAGATAAGATATTGGATTTTTTTATAACTATTTTCCAAGAATCCTCCCTCATTTTTATATAGCAAAGTTAGTAAATAAAAAGAAAATATAAACGTCTGATGGAGCTATACTCACTTTCGGTATGCCATTTGACAACCAAACACAATCGGTATTACCAAATAAATAAACAATAATTGTAAAATAGTTTGTTTTCTATTGAACTCTTAAAGCATAACTTTTAGATTATAAAAGCAGCGTTATTACACCCTAATATCAATGTTTTTAGGACATAAAAGCAGTACTATTGCAATTGTATAAAATAAGATAAAAACAAGAATTAGATGATATCAATTTTTAAAAGACATGAAAAGTATCAACAAGAGTGTTGAAAGCCGTATTTAGTTTGTTTGATTATATACTTCCAAAGCAACGATGTTTTATTCTTTTTTATCCCAATATTGTCGACAAAATAAATTTCCTTGTTCAAAACCTTCTTCGTATAAATCTTCAAGTTTAGTGACATCACGTTCTATTCTATTCACTTCTAAAGGATGAACGGGACGAATACATACAATTTTCCCTTCATTTTCAAGATGCTCTATCAAATCTAATTGAGCATTATAAACAGCAATTCGTCTACTTAATGCCACTCGAAGACGAGGATACTTTTTATAGATAAAACGAGGAATTTTATAGTCTTTCGAAGTGTTTCGATAGCCTCTATTACGTGTAAGCACTACAACATTAGTTGAATGTCCCATCTCTATTGACCTTAGGACAGGAATACTGTCAACAATTCCACCATCAAGCATCGGTATTCCGTCAATTGTTACAATCTTACTTACATAGGGCAAACTCGACGATGCTTTCACTATATCAAGCGTTCTTTGCTTGTCTTGCTTATCAACAAGATACATAGCCTCTCCCGTTAAGCAGTTCGTTGTTACCATTTCAAACGTTGTAGGATTCTTAAAATAAGCATCAAAATCGTAAGGAAGATAATCATTTGGTAAATCATCGTATAACAATTTCTGATCGAAAATACATCCTTGAGAGAATAAATGCCTAAATCCAATATAATCATAACGAGCTAAAAAATCAATATTTGTCATCCTTGCACGACGATATTGCTTACTCATATACGACATTCCGTTACCTGCTCCAGCCGAAACAGCAACGATATAATTGAAGTAAAGATTATGCTTCATGAATGCATCTAACACACCACTGGTAAAAACTCCACGCATTCCACCTCCCTCAAGTACAAGTCCCACGTCTGATGTTATATCCATAAGAAACCAATTAAAGTTGTTACAAAGTTACACAAATTGAAGTATTTTTCGTAACTTTGCCATATATATTAAATAAATCTTTTAATATGTTTGACAAAAATACATACATCAAGCGCCGTGAAGCGCTAAAAAAGCTGGTAAAGAGTGGCATTATCATATTATTTGGCAATAACGAATCGCCTTGTAACTATCCTAATAATGCTTATTCTCCATTCAGGCAAGACTCTTCTTTTCTTTATTACTTTGGTGCTAATAGAGATGGATTAGTAGGAATAATAGATATAGACAACAATACAGACACACTTATTGGTAATGACGTTGACATTGATGATATAGTGTGGTTGGGTCCTGTTGACTCGGTTAAATATATGGCTTCGGCTGTAGGAGTTGAGCATACTGCGCCTTTAAAAGAATTAAAACATATTTGTTGTGAGGCTTTAAAGAATAAAAGAGAAATTCATTTTCTTCCTCCTTATAGGTCGGATATAATGATATTGATATATGACCTTTTAGGTATTCATCCTAATCAACAAAAAGAAAAGGCATCTTTATCACTTATAAAGGCAGTTGTTAAGATGCGTTCCGTTAAAGAACAGCAAGAAATTGACGAACTTGAACGTGCTTTCGAGATTGGATATTTAATGCACACAACAGCGATGAAGCTCACAAGAGAAGGCGTTACAGAAAAATTTATCAGTGGGCAAGTTGACGGTATTGCCAATTCTTATGGTTCAAAAGTTAGCTTCTCTACTATCTTTACACAAAGAGGCGAGATATTACATGGTGCTCCTACAATGGCAAAGCTAAAGAATGGAAAGCTTGTCTTATGCGATTGTGGTGGAGAAACCATCAATAATTATTGTTCAGACCACACAAGAACATATCCTGTTAATGGCAAATTCACTCAAAAACAATTAGACATCTACTCTATTGTTGAGGCTGGTCACGACTTAGTTCTACAAATTGCGAAACCTGGTGTCAAATGGTTTGACATTCATATGGACGTTTGTAGGCTTATGACAACTCGCCTTAAAGAACTTAGTTTAATGAAAGGTGACGTTGAAGAGGCTGTTGCTTCTGGTGCACACGCTTTATTTTTACCTCATGGTTTAGGCCATATGATGGGACTCGACGTACACGACATGGAAGGATTAGGACAAATATACGTAGGTTATGACGATGAAACTCAACCTTCAACACAATTCGGAACAGGATCACTTCGTATGGGCAGACGAATTGAAGAGAACTTTGTTATTACTGACGAACCTGGTATTTACTTCATTCCTGCACTTATAGACGAATGGAAAGCAAAGGGAATTGGAAAAGACTTCATTAACTTCGAGGCTCTAGAGCAGTTTAAAGATTTTGGAGGTATTCGCATTGAAGACGATGTTCTCATAACAAAACAGGGCTGTAAATTCATTGGAAATAAAGAAATTCCATATCACCCTAAAGATATTGAGGCTTTCATGAATCAATAATGAATATTCAAGTCCAAAGAAAATAATAACACATTGTATTAACAAAACATATCATATAAATAGTAAAAACAGTAAAACATGAAAAAATTAATCATGCTAACTGCACTTACATGCGCTGTAACAGGCATGCAGGCAGAAACAAACAAAGACAGTATTAAAACAGTAAAGCCAGTATTTACTGTAGTGAAAGAAAATAAGATAACTAGTATTAAAGACCAAAACAAGAGTGGAACTTGTTGGGCTTATTCAACAAATAGTTTCTTTGAAAGCGAAATCTTACGAAAAACAGGTAAAACCTATGATTTAAGTGAAATGTTTGTGGCAGGAAAAACCTATATGGATAGAGCCATTAAAGCGGTTCGCATGCATGGAGATGTTAGTTTTTCACAAGGTGGAAGTGGCTATGATGTACAATATTGTTGGGAACATTATGGTATGGTTCCAGAGTCTGCAATGCC
Organism: Prevotella sp.; assembly: GCA_052173735.1. Taxonomy (GTDB): domain Bacteria; phylum Bacteroidota; class Bacteroidia; order Bacteroidales; family Bacteroidaceae; genus Prevotella. The sequence continues at coordinate 48,531 of JBQMYA010000011.1, read as the reverse complement.
ATTACCAGGTCAAATGATTGGTGATTCATTAGCAAATTTCTCAGAGTTCTTTAGCGTTATGACTCCATACGTTGAGGCTGTAGCAAAGAATAAGGCTTCAAAACTAACCCCTGCATGGAAAAATGGATTACAAGGAATTATTGATGCATACATAGGAAAAGCTCCAACTTCATTCCAATACGAAGGTAAAACATACACACCACAATCATTTGCCGCTAGTTTAGGCTTAGATATGAAAGATTATATCAGCTTTACAAGCTATACACATCACCCTTTCTGGACAGAATTTGCAGTAGAAGTAGAAGACAACTGGCGTTGGCCTATGAGTTGGAACGTACCAATTAACGACCTATGTAAAATCATTGACCATGCCATTATGAATGGTTATACCGTAATGTGGGGTGGAGATGTTACAGAAGATGGATTCACTCGCAAGGGATTAGGTATTGCTTATGATGTTAAAAAAGCACGTTCTATGGCTGGAACCGATGCCGATCGTTGGTTTAAATTATCAAGTAATGAAAAGAAAAGCAAGCTAGATGCTCTTGGAATTAATGCTCCTGAAATTGTTCCCACACAAGAGATGAGACAAGAAGCATTTGATAATTGGGAAACAACAGACGATCACGGAATGCACATTTATGGTATTGCTAAGGATCAAAACGGTAGAGAATACTACATGGTTAAGAATTCTTGGGGTACTTATGGAGATTATAAAGGAACATGGTATATGACAAAAGCATTCGTAGCTTACAAAACTATGGACTTCATTGTGAACAAAAATGCAGTTCCAAAGGACATTCGTAAGAAGATTGGACTATAATAAATAAGAACCATAACTATAATTTAATTATTTATCGTTATAATAAAAGATGAATTATATTTAACTTTTCCTTTTATTTTTAATAATGAATTAAAATGTAATAAGTTTTTTATAATTCATCTTTTATTGCTATTTTGATCAAAACAAAGAGAAAAGATATTAAAATAAATATTTTAAACATTTTATTTGTTTAATATCAATAAAACTATTACTTTTGCATCAAAATAAAAACTACACATCTAAACTATACAAACAAAACGAACTAACAAAAATATGTAGATAGAACAAGATGTAAAGATAAAGTAACTTAATAACAATTATTATAAATAAAAACATTCTATTATGAAAATTTTTACTCCTCTTTTAAGTCTAGGTATGGCATTATGTGCATTTAACTTTGCACAAGCACAAAGCTATACAGAACCCACTCAAACAGTTCCTACACTTAAACATGCTGCAAGTCAAGCACTATATAGTGTAAATGTAAGCATTGATGGTAACAATGTTATGTCGTATACCGATACAAATGGAAGATATTCTTACAATTGGTTGCAAGAACAATATTCATTTACAGCCCAAAAAGGCCAAGAAGTTACACTTGATGTTCGTGCTGGAATTTGGTCGTGGGACATTGTTATAGGATTCGACTGGGATCGTAATGGTAGCTTTGAAGACCAACAGCGCGCTTTTGCTGAAGTAGGTTCTACAGCTTCAGAAGCTAATAGTTCTTGGGCACATTCACCTTATAACGATGCTAATTATCGTAGAAAAAAAGAGAAAGAATTGGGACACCGTGGTGTTCTTCAGCACACTTTTAAATTCAAAGTGCCAGAAACAGCAAAAGAAGGAGCTACAAGATTCCGCATACTTTGCGATGGTGATGGCTATGCAGGCGGAATTCCCCCTTTCAATCTCAATGCAAAAATAGGATATGCAGGTTCAATGCACGATTTCGGTGTTAAGATTGAAAAAGAAGAAGAAAGTCCTGAAACAGGAATTAACAACACAACAGTAATTGATTCTTCAAATAAGCCTGTAGAAATCTATACTCTTGATGGTCTTCGCCTAAACAGTTCAGTAGACAAACTTACAAAAGGAATCTACATCATCAATGGTAAAAAGGTGGTTATTAGATAATCAATAAAGCATAACTACTACCCTATTCACATCTAAAATAGGATAGTATATAAAATAAAAAAACAAGAAAGGCAAAGACCAACTATAACTTTCAGGTTAAAATGGGTCTTTGCTTTTTTATTTTCATCAATAAAGCAATAGTAATAGCACCCTATATTTTTCTTCTAATATCTTTATTAACAAGTAAAAACTATCATAATACAAGATAATTACTACCCTTTTGCATTTTAATTGCAATACAATTAGAGACAAAGAGCAATGTTTTACAAGGTTAGAATTTATACAAAAAAGTAGATAAGTTATATTTTTTCCATAACAAAAACATTTCCTACTTCTTAAGAACCAAGTATATTCCAAGAAAAAGAAGGAAATATAAGAAAATATTTTCGATTAGATATATTGCAAAATAAAAGGACTAATAATCAAAGAAAGCAGATCATAGATATCTCTTTATTGATTATTAGTCCTTTATATAAAGTCTTTTATCTCTTTATTTATTCTTCAGGCTTCATGTTTGTATAAACATTCTGAACGTCTTCATCATCTTCTAAGATATCAACCATCTTATCTATGATCTCACGTTCTTCGCTTGTAACCTCTTTTAAGTCGTTAGGAATACGTGTAAACTCAGCACCTGTAACTTCGAATCCTGCCTCTTCAAGGTGTTTTTGCAATTCACCAAAGCTCTTAGGATCACCATAAATGGTTATTTCGTTAGCCTCTTCGTCTTCATCGAAGTCTTCTTCTACTCCATAATCGATCAATTCTAAGATCAATTCTTCCATGTCTAAACCATCTTTTTTCTTGAAAGTAAAGACACATTTTTGATCGAATAGGAATGAAAGACTGCCTTGAGTTCCCATATTTCCACCATATTTATTAAACACTGCACGTACGTTTGCAACTGTTCTTGTTGTGTTATCTGTTGCTGCATCTACAAATATTGCAATACCATGAGGTCCGTATCCTTCATAAGTAACTTCTTTAAAGTCCTTTTGATCCTTGCCCATTGCATTTTTTATGGCTCTTTCTACGTTTGCATTAGGCATGTTCTCACGCTTTGCAGTCTGTATAATAGCACGCAAATGAGGGTTATTTTCTGGTTCAGGACCACCAGCTTTCACTGCAATAGCAATTTGTTTACCAATCTTGGTAAATGTTCTTGCCATGTGTCCCCATCTCTTCATTTTCGCAGCTTTGCGATATTCAAATGCTCTTCCCATAGGAAATAATATTTATTTTATTTATTATTACAATTATCTTAACTCGGCATTTAATCTCTTAGTGAGGTTATCTATGAGCTTTTTCATGATTGAATCGATCTGTTTATCATTCAAAGTCTTCTGCTCATCTTGTAAGATGAAGTTAACTGCATAACTCTTTTTGCCTTCAGGTAAATTCTTTCCTTCATACACGTCGAATAGTTCTACAGCCTTTAAGAGTTTCTTTTCTGTAGAATAAGCTATTTCTTTGATTTGTTCGAACTCAACAGTTTTGTCAACGAGCAATGCTAAATCACGACTTACAGCAGGATATTTGCTAATTTCTTTATATTCTACTACGTATTTCTTCACTACCTTCAACAAATTATCCCAATAAATATCAGCAAAGAACACTTCGTTGGTTATACCTATATTCTTTGTTAGCTTATATGCAACAACACCTAACTCAGCAATTATCTTACCTGCTTTTGTTACAATAGAAATACTATCCTCGAAAATATTATTTTCCCCTTTTACAAGTGTAACTGCTTGAAGTGAAAGTCCAAGTCGCACTAAGATATTCTCAACATAAGCCTTTAACTCATAGAATGAAGCATCTTCGTTGGGGTGAGTCCAGCTATTTTCAACTCTTTTTCCTGTAACCCAAAGTCCTAAGTGTTGGTCTTGTGTATAAGCTTTTATAAACTTATCAGCCTCTTTCTTCGATTCATCATAATGGTAACAATTACCAAATTCAAAAAATCTAAGATTAGAATTCTTTCTATTAGCATTGCGAACAATACTTTCTAAACCTCCGAATAAAAGAGTTTGGCGCATCACTCCAAGGTCTGCACTTAAAGGATTAAGAATTTTAACTGTTGTTTCTTCAGTATAACGATTAAGGTCTTTATAATAAGAAACTTTAGTTAAAGAGTTGTTTAAGATTTCATGAAACCCACTTCCTACAAGCTGTTCAGAGATTAGATTGATATACTTACGGTTTCTATCTTCGTCTGTTGGAATTGTTAAACAACCTTTTAGTTGCAAAGGAATTTCGACATTGTTATATCCATAGATACGAAGTATATCTTCAACGACATCACATGGACGCTTAACATCTACTCTATAAGCAGGAACAAGTAATTCTATTTGACTATCATTCTCTGCTTCTATCTTCATATCTAAGCTGGTTACGATACTTTTGATGGTATCTTTTCCAATCTCTTTACCGATGAGTGAGTTTACATAATCATATGTAAGCACTACTTTACTGCCTTCGATTGGTTCAGGATAAACGTCCTTTATCTGCATAGATACTTGTCCACCTGCTAACTCTTTGCAAAGAATTGTAGCTTGTTTCAAGGCATATACCTGTCCATTAGGATCGATACCACGCTCAAAACGATAACTTGCATCGGTGCTTAAACCATGACGTCTTGCACTTTTTCTTATCCAAGTAGGGTGGAAATAAGCACTCTCTAAAACAATATTACGTGTATTTTCGTATGCACCACTACCCTTTCCTCCGAAGATTCCAGCAATACACATCGCCTCATTTGCATTACATATACTTAAATCTCTATCGCTTAAGCTATGTTCTTCACCATCTAATGTGATGAACTTTGTGCCTTCTGGTTGGGTGGTAATAACAATTTTATGTCCTGCAACCATATCTGCATCAAAGCAATGCATTGGTTGTCCGTATGCCATCATAATGTAGTTGGTGATATCTACGATATTATTGATAGGACGAATTCCAACTATCTTCAATTTATTTTGTAGCCATTCGGGACTTTCTTTCACTTCACAATTGCTGATACTAACGCATGCATAACGTTTACAAGCTTCGGTATTCTTTACTTCAACATCAATTGTTAGTGATTCATTATCTACTTCAAAAGCATCACAATTGGGCTTATGAAGTTCTGTTTGATAATTATTCTGCTTTAGCCATGCATACAAATCACGAGCAACACCATAGTGACTTAGAGCATCTGAGCGGTTAGCTGTGATGTCAACTTCAATCACCCAGTCGCTTTCTAAATTGTAATATTCAGCTGCAGGCATTCCTATTGGAGCATCTTCTGGCAAAACAATGATACCTTCATGACTTGTTCCTACTCCAATTTCATCTTCGGCACAAATCATTCCAAGACTCTCTACGCCTCTAAGCTTACTTCTTTTAATTACAAATTCTTTGTCTCCATCATATAAAACACAGCCTAAATCTGCCACAATCACTTTCTGATTTGCTGCAACGTTGTGTGCACCACAAACAATTTGTTGTGGTTCTCCCTTACCAAGGTCTACTGTTGTAATATGTAAATGGTCGCTATTAGGATGTGGTTCACATGTTAAAACTTTACCTACATATAATCCTTTTAATCCACCACGAATAGTTTGTACTTCTTCTAAGCCTCCTACTTCAAGTCCACATGAAGTAAGTGCTTCTGCAACACGCTGTGGAGTAAGTTCAAAATCTACATACTCTTTCAGCCATTTGTAAGAAATATTCATTATATTTTTTATTTATGTATACACAATTAATGCGCAAATTTACTAAATTATGGGCATTTGCACAAATACAACTAAAGATATTTACAATGATAAACTCTAACTTTTTTGATTTGATCTCTTTGCTGTTTCAACGAATAGAAGCCTCATTTGATTTGCGATTTGTCTTCTTTTAATAGATGAGAACAAAAAAACGAGAAGACAAAGTTCTAATCTTCTACAGATTCAAGCTGAGAAAAAAGCTTGCGTTTCTTTGCATAATATTGCCATAACAAGAAGAAAGGCATTCTTTCTTTGATTGTTTTCTGCACGGAATTTGCTTGTATTTGTTTACGTTTAACAGACAATTGAGAAATCATTTGTTTAAAATCTCTCCTGGCTTTGACTACTGCTTGGAAGTCTTTCCAACCACCATCTGACAATAAAAGCTTCAATGCAGCTATATAATCAAGAAAGAAACGAATCCTCATTATTGGTTTTAATTCTTCTTCTGGCAAGTTTTTATAAAGCATTGCAAGATTATTTCTGAAGTTAAGATAAGTCTTTCTAGGATTTGACTTAGGTAGAGTTCCTCCACCAAGGTGGTATACTACGCTGTCTGGAACACAATAAACATCATGTCCCAACAAGTGAAGTTGCCAGCAAAAGTCTATCTCTTCGTTGTGAGCAAAGAACGAGTCGTCTAATCCACCCACTGCCCAATAACACTCACTACGCACCATTAGGCAAGCACCTGTTGCCCAAAAAATAGGCTTTACACTATTATATTGACCTAAATCTTGCTCTATTGTATCAAAAACTCGACCTCTACAAAAAGGATATCCATATCGATCTATAAAGCCTCCGCACGCCCCTGCATATTCAAAAGAATCTTTATCAACAACCGATAATAACTTTGGTTGACAAGCTGCAACATGCTTATGGCTATCCATAAACTCGATTAAAGGAATCAACCATTCGTGAGTTACTTCAACATCACTATTCAATAAAACATAATAGTCGGCATTCACTTCTTCTAAAGCTTTGTTATAGCCTCCTGCAAAACCATAATTCTTATCTAATTGAATAAGTTTACATGTAGGAAAATGTTGAGATACAAATTCAACCGAATCGTCCGTTGAAGCATTATCGGCAATAAACACCTCTGCATCAGAGCTCGAATACTGCATAACTTGCGGTAAATAGTGCTCTAACATCGCACGACCATTCCAATTTAAGATAACAACAGCAACTTTCATTTCACCTTGATTTATTATAAGAGTTCTACCTTTACAGCTGATTTATCATGATTAAATTCTACTAATCGCACTGACATTATTTGGTTATCATACTCTTCTTTTGAAAGATTTGCGGGCAATTCTACTCTAATATAGTTATCTGTAAAGCCATGCATTGACTTTCCTTTTATATTTTTTTCAAATAAGACTTGAGCCGTTTTACCCAAATGAGCTGCATAAAAAGCCTGCGTTTTAGCATCAGAAAGCTCAAGTAAACGCTTTGAACGCAACTTTTTATCTTTATCATTCACTACGTATGGAATTTTTAAAGCTGCGGTTCCACGACGCTCACTATATGGGAAAACATGAAGTTGAGTAACATCTAAGCTATCAAGGAAATTATAACAATCTTCAAAGAACTCAGGCTTTTCGCCTCTACTTCCTACCATCACGTCTACTCCAATAAAAGCATTAGGAATTAAAGTCTTTATTTTATGTACCTTATCTGCAAACAACTCCCTATTATACTTACGTTTCATTAAACGAAGTACATCGTTAGAGCCACTTTGAAGAGGTAGATGAAAGTGTGGCATAAAGGCTCTACTGTTAGCACAATATTCTATAATTTCATCGCTAAGTAAATCTGGTTCTAAACTACTGATACGGAATCGCTTGATACCTTCAACCCGATCAAGAGCTTTAATCAATTCAAAAAAGGTTTCATTTGTACTTACTCCGAAGTCACCAATATTCACTCCAGTAAGCACAATCTCTTTTCCTCCCTCTCTTGCTGCCTGTTCTGCCTGCTCAACTAATGAAGAAATAGAAGGATTTCGTGAGAAACCTCGAGCAAAAGGAATGGTACAATAAGTACAAAAATAGCTACAACCATCTTGCACTTTTAAAAAATATCTAGTGCGATTACCACGAGAACACGATGCGGCAAAGGTCTTTATATCTTTTGTTTTCACTGAATGGAATGATGATTCATTTGTATTCTTCTCCTCACGATTGCTCCATTCGTCTGAAAGATATTGTATTAAGTTGGCTTTTTCATTACTTCCTAGCACCAAATCAACACCTTCCATCTTACTGATTCGCTCAGATTCTAATTGTGCATAACATCCTGTTACGATAACAAAAGAGCCTGGATTTTCTCTAACCATTCTGTTAATTGCTTGGCGACACTTATGATCTGCCACCTCAGTAACCGAACATGTATTGATTAAACATATGTCAGCACGTTCTCCTCGTTCAACAGTTCGAACACCCATTTCTTGCAACATTTTACCAAAAGTAGATGTTTCTGAAAAATTTAATTTGCAACCTAAGGTATAATATGCTGCGGTTTTGCCTTGAAAGGCAGATGTATCTATCATTTTTTATTTTATCCTCATTATGAAAAGAACTTCTGTTGAAGCACTCTTCTACATTATTATATATACAACCAATTTTAATTGGCTTACAAAGATACAACATTTAGCCCAAAATGGATAGGGAAAGGCACCAAGTTTTACATTGTGTGCGCACAAAATTGAATAAAAATACGATAAAAGAAATACAACAAAAATATTTAACTTTTATTTACTATTTATAAGTATCTGATAAACAACAAGTTACAAATTAGTTACAAATACACTAAAAAAAAAACAGTTTAAAAAGAGTTGAGTATAAAAAAAAGTTTTACCTTTGCAATGTTTTAATAAACAAATGATTGTTTTACAGTAAATTAAAAAGCAAAGAAAATGAAGAAATTAGTTTTAATGTTCGTAGCTATCGCAGCTATCTCATTCGCATCTTGTGGTAACAAAACTGAAAAAGCAGCTGGTACTGATTCTTTAACAAATGATACAGTACAAGTTGATACTACAAGTGCTGATACAACTGCTACAGATTCAGTAAAATAATTAGTGAAGTTTAAGTAACTAATACGAACAAATTGAGAGTAAAGTCGTTATATCATTATAGATATAACGACTTTTTCATTTATAAACACTCTCCCTTTTTATTTTATATTCTTATACTCTTTTATTGCCTTTTTTATCTAAGTATATCGAAATATCAAACTATCACTTTTTTTTAACATTTATACTCTTCCTTTATCATACTTAATTACATTTATAAAAACAATCTAATTATGATATAAAAGAATTGTTATTATCATATATCACCTATGCTTTTGCAAAACAAAAGGAATGAGTTTATATAAAGAAAACTAACCAAAAGTCTTTTTCAGTTTTCCTTTCATAAAGAAATAATCTTAACTTCATTCCATAAAGACTATAAAATAAAATTTATCCTTCATACTTCTAAACATAGAAAAGCATGAAGGACAATCTTTATATTGAACTGTTTAAAAGAACAAACCACCCTCTTGTTCAATTTCAAATCTTCGCTTAGAAACTCATATTAAAGCCAAAACGAATACCATTTTTCTTTGTTCCAGGAACATCATTATAATTAAATCGATGTACATAATCAATTGCAAAGAGCTTAAATATGTTATGAACTCCCACCACAAGCTCCATATATGGAACCTTTTTATCCATCAATTGAGTTATCGAAGGCAATTCAAATAACACATCATCTGTTGCATTTTGATTTATCAAACGAGGATTATTCTTATCTGTCAGTGTTCCCCACATTCCTTTAAAGGCAACATATTCACGCCATTTTAAGTGCTTTATAAGAGGCAAACGATTTAGAATTTTTCCGTTTAAGTCCCATGCTACTGACCAGAATGCATATCTATCATTCAAAAACTCCATATTCTTCATCATACTGAAAGTGTTCTCGTGCTCAAAGAATGACAAGTTTACAGGAGGCATAATCAAAAGTGGGAAAGGCACTTTATTCCACTCTACACCTCCATTTAGATGTGTATCAATATATCCCCAGCTACCCATCCAGAAGCGTTTATACCCTCCTAGCTCTGTTCTATTAAACTGATATTGACCTCCAAGCACGTTACTTAATCCCATAGTATGAGAAAGTTTGAACTCAGGAGAATCTAAATTCACCGGCCAACGACGTTGTTTGGTATTCATATAGGTCTGTCCTGGATTATAACGGATACCCACCACCAATTCAGTTGTACGTATTTTATCTACAAATGGGTCTATCAAGATCTGCGAAGAAGCAGGCATTCTCTTAAAAATAAGGTCACCTGTAGGTTCATTACTCTCTGCTTTTAGAGAAGTATTTAAACTAAATCCCCAATCAGTTTCATAGTCAAAACTCAACTTTTGTCTATTGTAGAAATACAATTGTTGCACTTTTTGAGTTCTAAAAGCCATAAAGATATTGTCTTTATTATGACGTAAAAACTTATCTGAAGGTGACATTATATCACAAGAAGTCTCGAAAGTGATGTTTCTTTGAGGAAATTCAAATGGCAAATTCTTTTTCTTATTCAAACTATAGGTAACCTCTGAACTATAATAATGTTTGTGACTCTTAGAACCATAAGCATAATATCCACTCCAGAACCAATGTTTATTGAGGTTAGCTGTGGTTCTTCCACTTAGTCTAAATCGTAAACCATCAACGAAATTACTAGACACCATAGTGGTAACAGGACCAATATCGAACTTACTTGGAGTATTTGTTGAACCTGTTTCAACATAGTTTTCAAGAAAAGCTCTTACACCAAAAATAACCCATTTATATCCTTTCGACTGTTGCATCTTATGAATAAACGAATTCATAGAGGTCTCTCCCCTTGTTAAATCTACGGTTCTATACTGTTCCCAAAAAGCTTCATCTCTAATCATTGCATCTGCTTCATGTCTCACTTTCGCCTTACCTTTAAACAATTTGTTTGGCAGTTCATCAAAAGCATAGTCATTTAAACGGGTAGTTCTCACAACCAACAGCTTATTAAATAGCTTATTTAATTTTAGTTCTGCAAACATATCATCTTTTGTAAGCACCCAATCTCCATCTTGCAAACGTGTATATTCTTGCTCAATCTTCATATTTTCAACGAAGTTTACATCACTGCGAGCAGGAATAGTCATCGTACATTTCTTTACATACAAGGTGGAATCAGCAAGCACATAGAGGTCTCCTCTGAACCCGAAGTCTTGTTGATTATTCGGAATAAAGTTGATATGATAGCACAAGTCTCTATCAACATAAACTGTATCTTGTATATAATATCGATAGAAAGAAATGGCTGTCTTACCTATTGGGCTTGTAAAAGGATATTGAAGAAGACGTACATAATCGTCATAAATGTCCACATCGGTAAAGATATCCTTTAAAAGTGTATTAAGAATTTCACCTGTTTGAATCACTTTATTGATTCCTTCGGTCTTTTGTCCCATCACAATCTCACGCTCAGTCTTTGGATTTTTACGATAAACATATTGAGTTACCGTTTCATCTACAGACAAAGGAAGAATGAGTTTGTTGTTATATGGACTCGTTTCTATTTGGTCTAACAACCAAGAAGACTTCTTAAATATTCCAGTTTCAAGGTCTTTGGGTTGTAAGTCGTTCATAGATAGAGTTATCTTTTGGTACTTATTAAACTGATAATAATCGTGATTATCAAGATGTGTCTTACTTTTTGCTGCAATAACTCTACGCATTAAGGCTACTGCAGGGTTATCTTTACGAGAATAGCGTGCACGTTTAGACTTTACAATCACCTCATTTAGACTCTTAGAGTCTTCTTTTAATACAACTTTTAGATGACTTGGAGTCGACGCATCTATCTTTATTGCTTGTGAGCGGAAGCCCACAGAGCTAATAGTTAAAGTCCATCCCTCATGTCTTTCTATTGTAAATGTACCTTTCATATCACTTGCTGTAGCGATATGATACCCCTTATACATTGCACTTGCATAAGGAACAGCATAGCCATCTTTATCTACAATTTCTCCTGTTATTTGAGCATTGATACTTATAAAGACAACAATACTCAAACAAAATACTATAAATAATCTTTTCACTTTATCTTTTATCTAATAAAAATTCAAATCTATTTTCATTATCCAGAACAGCTTACAAAGTTAAAAATAATATATATAAAAAGTCAGAAAACTATTTCCTTTTATTGTTTTTTCAGTAATTTTGCAGTGAATATGAGTAAAATGCCTTTAATACCCACCATAATTGCCACAGGACTAGGCTGTGGGTTTGCGCCCAAAGCACCAGGAACAGCGGGTGCAATACTTGCAACCTTCATGTGGTTTGCAACCTCTTATCTACTAGAGCCAACAACTTTAGTTTGCACAACACTTGCGACTATTGTTATTGCAATCATCATTGGCACATGGGCAACAAACAAATTAATGCCTTATTGGGGTGAAGATCCATCGAAAGTCGTTATCGACGAGATGATAGGAGTATGGATTCCGCTTCTCGTTTCTCCTGCAATGAGTGTTGAGTATAGCCTTCTTTCGCTCTTTTTATTTAGGTTTTTCGATATTCTAAAGCCTTTAGGGATAAGAGCATTAGATAAAAAACACGGAGCATTTTGGGTGATGGCAGACGATATTTTAGCTGGAATTTATAGTCTTTTTATTGTGCTTATTATACGATGGATCATATAAGGCATTCACTTTCACAATTCATTAAGGCACAAGTATCTGCTTCTGGTGCATCAGTAGTTGATTTTTTAGCAACCATATTCCTTACAGAAGTAATCCAACTATGGTATGTTTACTCAACATTTATTGGTGCTTGTTCTGGTGGAATATGTAATTGTGTAACTAATTATAAATGGGTTTTTAAAGTAAAAGATAAAAAAAAGAAAGATATTGCATGGCGTTATACCATCGTATGGGGCACAAGTATAGCTCTAAACACAATGGGAACCGCTTTCATAAAAGAGTTTTTCGACATCAACTATCTATACTCTAAAATGATAACTGCTATTTGTATAGCTATTTGTTGGAATTATCAAATGCAACGAAAATTTGTTTTTAAAAGATATGAACTATAGAGATTTCTTACAAAAAGTGATTTATTATCTTATAAATCCATTAATTAAAGGAATGATAAAGATTGGAATCACTCCTAACTTTATAACAACCACAGGTTTTATACTTAACTTATTCGCTACAGGGCTTATGATTTATGCTGCGATTTATGCCCCTTCTAACACCAATATCATTGGTTATACAGGAGGAGTGATTATCTTTGCAGGCTTATTTGATATGATGGATGGCCGTTTAGCACGCTTAGGTAATATGCAATCTACCTTTGGTGCATTATGGGATTCAACCTTAGACCGATATAGTGAATTATTTACTCTCTTTGGAATACAATTCTATTTGCTTGCAAATCAATGGATTTGGTCGGGTATTATCACCTTTTTAGCCATCATAGGATCTATTATGGTGAGCTATGTAAGGGCAAGAGGCGAAGGATTAGGCATTGATGTTAAGGTTGGTTTCATGCAACGTCCTGAGCGAGTAGTCGTTACTGCCATTGGAACAATAGTGTGCGGAGCATGCAATTCATTATGGGCTCTTGCCATTCCTATGACACTTATTGCCCTATTGGCAAACATAACAGCATTTTGGCGCATTGCATATTGCTACAAACAACTAAAGGGAAAGTAAATGTTTAGTATTTATATAATCCTTTTATGGGTTCTACTTGCAGTGATAAAGCCAACGAGAAAGATGGCAATAGCCCTACTTCCTTGGCTTATCTTTGCTTGTTGTTACGATTGGATGCGCCTTTATCCCAACTATAAAGTAAACCCTATAGATGTAAAAGATCTATTTAATACAGAGAAGATGTTATTCGGAATTCGCTCAACCAATGATGAACTGATTATTCCTTCTCAATATTTTGTATTACATCACTCTACATTTTTAGATATACTTGCAGGATTCTTCTATTTATGTTGGATACCTGTTCCATTAGGATTTGCCATATATCTATATTTAAAAGGAAATAAAAAAGGCTATATTCAATTCTCCATAGCATTTCTTTTCGTTAATTTATTGGGCTTTTGTGGCTACTACATTCACCCTGCAGCCCCCCCCTGGTACGCTCTTCAATATGGATTTGAACCCATTTTAAATACCCCTGGCAACACTGCAGGATTGCAACGCTTCGATCAACTCACTGGAATTGGAATCTTTAAGATGCTCTATGGCAAAAATGCTAATGTGTTTGCAGCCGTACCTTCATTGCATGCTGCTTATATGTTGATAACTACCATCTATGCATTTATCACTAAACAAAGCAAAATAACATGTATTTCATTTGCTTTTATCTGTGCAGGAATATGGTTTACTGCTGTTTATAGCTCACATCATTATATTATTGATGTACTTTTAGGCATAGCTATTACCCTGTTAGGAGTGACTCTTTTGAGTTTATTTACCAACAAAACAGCTGTTGGAAAGAATTTTATTACACGATATATCAACACTGTTTAATTTGAAAAGACACAAAAAGAGAGGCGATAACTCACAACAGAGCTATCGCCTCTTATCGTTATTAATAACTTAGAAACTAAACTATTATAGTTTGAAAGAAATTTCTTTCTTTTATATTTGGAAGAATACTACCTTATTATCTATTTACTCTTAAGTGAGCAGAATTAATCACTCCTGAGCCAAGTTTGGTCTTTTCCAAGCTCACTGCTGTTCCTGATAATCTGATATCACCACTTCCTACTAAATTACATTTAACCTTTCCACAATCTTGAAGATACCCTTTAAAATCGCCAGAACCTTTTAATGAAATATCTGTTGCACGTACATTACTTTGTCGAACACTAATATCTCCCGATCCAACTAGTTCATATTTAGCTCCAGAACAACGTAATTGTTTGATTTCCACATCTCCACTTCCACTCATTTTAGCATAAAGATTATCGCATATCACATTATACAAACTAATATCACCTGAACCCAACACAGTTAAAGAAAGATTATCTGAATCTATTTTTCCTTGTGATTTAAAATCTCCAGAGCCTTTTACTATCACCGAAGTTAAATCTGGTGAGGTGATATAAATATCTAGATCATCATCTTTAAATGAAAATAAACCAGAAGTCTTTTTATTTCTACTAATCTTTAACGTGGTTCCATCTGATGAAACTAAGACTCTATTAATCTCTTTTTTATTTCCAACAAGTCTTACAGAAACAGTATTACCTTGTAAATAATGGACATCATAACCTCCTTCAACAACAACTTTATGGAAATTCTTTACGTTTCTATCTTCTTGCACATCATCTCTATCATGTAAAACTGATGCTGAAACAGACATTGTTAATGCACTCACAGTAAGGGCAATTGCTGCCAATATTACTTTTTTCATATTCTTTCTTATTTTATTGGTTATTACAATCTTTAGACGAAAGGGAATAAAAAAAAGTTGCATCAATTGCTATTTTATTTCAAAATCAACCTAATTTCTTCTCTTGCTTCATCAGTATATTTACATAAAGTAACAGCTTTAAACTATGACTACTCAAGGGAGGGGTTCAAGAAAATATACAGAGATAAAAAATAAAAGCATCACTTTTATAATATAATTGCATTGAGATTGATTGAGAATTACATTGTTTTTACACCTTAATAACATATCTTTTATATCGAGCTAACAACCTTCTCATATTATGAGATAGAAAGAATCTGTGTTTCATCATTCTCTATTTATATAGATAACACAATGAAATGAACATCTAAAGGAAACATATATACAAAAGAAAAGCACCCAGATTATAAATAATAACCTGAGTGCTTATTTTAATATTTCAATCTTCTTGAATTTATTCTTTTACGTTTGGTTCTTCTAAACCATAGCCTTTCTTCTTATCAACTACCTTGAGATAGAAACCAAGGAATAAAGCAATTAAACCTAAAACAGCTAACATCAGCAATGGATTGGTGTAGTTATAAGCTGTTGTTGCCTGACTTGGTGTGATGATATTTTCTGCTAATTGACGTTCTACTTCAGGATTTGAGCTCTTCAATACCTTACCAATCAATAGTGGGAATAACCATAGTCCAATATTTTGGATCCAGAAAATAAGTGCATAAGCAGAACCAATAATCTTACTATCTACCAACTTTGGAACTGAAGGCCAAAGTGATGCAGGAACAAGTGAGAAGCTTGCACCCAAAATAAGAATGGTTACGAATGCTAAAGAAATTCCTCCGATGTTATTACCCTTAAACTGTGGCAACACAAAAGCAAAGGTTAAGTGACAAAGAATCAAAAGAACACTTCCTAAAATAAGCATTGATGCTGCCTTACCTTTATAGTCAACATATCGTCCAAGGATAGGAGTAATACCCACAGCAAGTAGAGGGAAGACTGCAAAAATAGCTTCGGCAGATTGACGATGGTATGCCATATAGCAATAAACCAACAAAAACAACACCGCTACACATAATAGTATGTATTTCCAAACCTTATTTTTACAGAAGTTACTGATAAATGAAGATGCAGCAATAGCGAGCATTACAAAATATTGAAGCACTGTAACTGTATTTGAAGCCCATGGATCATTAGGTGCAAGTTCATTGAAAGTAATAGTACTTTGCAACATGTTTACAGCATACTTTTGGAAAGGGAAAATTGCAGAGTAATACAAAACGCAAAGTAAAGCCACAACCCAGAACCCCTGACTCTTTAGAATTAAGCCTATATCTGACAAACGAAATGGATCATCTTTTTCTTCTGCTTCACCAGTTTGAGCATCTAATCGTTTATCCATAAAGAAATATACCACAAACATAATACATGCAATCATCAAAAGAATAAGACCGAATGCAGCTGAACGAGATACGTCTATCTTGCCAAACATCTTTGCAAACACGGGCGAAAAAATCATACATGTAGCCACTCCAAGACGTGCTAAGGCCATCTCAGAGCCCATTGCAAGAGCAACTTCTTTACCTTTAAACCATTTAACAACACCTCTCGAAACTGTAATTCCAGCCATTTCTGCTCCACTACCAAATATCATAAAGCCTATTGAAGCAAATTTTGCAGATGCGGGCATACCCTCGTAGAAAGGAGAAACGCCTAATTCGTCAAAAATAGGAATATAATTTAAATGCGTCTTAAACCACTCTTCAAGAGCAGTACCCATAAACATTTCAGTAATTGCATACCAATTGATACATGCTCCTAGTAACATCACAGCTCCAGAAAGTAGCGCAGTGAAACGAACTCCCATCTTATCGAGAATAATTCCCGCAATGATAAGGAAGAAAATAAATACATTTAAGAAGGTTTCAGAACCTGCATAAGTACCAAAGGCTGTTGAGTCCCATCCTCGTGTAGATTCCATTAAGTCTTTAATTGGTGACAATATATCCATAAAGATATAGGCAAAGAACATTGCCACTGCCAACAATAGGAGTGCCGACCAACGCATTACCGCTGAGTCTCGCATTGTAGTTGTGTTGTTAATGTTTGACATAATAATATTATTATATTTAGATTTATAAATCAGATTTCAGTTAAATCTTAATTCTTTAACCACTTATCTAACCAATTAAAGAATGTTCTTTGCCACAAAATACCATTCTGTGGTTTAAGAACCCAATGGTTTTCGTCTGGGAAAAGAAGCAATTGTGCAGGAATTCCTTTTAGTCTTGCAGCATTGAAAGCACCGAATCCTTGATTTGCATTGATGCGATAATCTTTCTCTCCGTGTATACATAAGATTGGAGTATCCCACTTATCGATGAAACGATGTGGTGAGTTTTCGTATGTGCGACGTGCATTTTCTGTCTGATCTTTATTCCAATACGCATCTTTATATTCCCAATTTGAGAACCAGGCCTCTTCTGTATCGGTGTACATTGATTCGAGATTGAATGCTCCATCATGTGAAATAAATGCCTTAAAGCGTTTGTTATGATGACCTGCAAGATAGTAAACACTAAATCCTCCGAATGATGCTCCAACGCAACCTAAGCGGTCTTTATCAACATAAGGAAAGTTATTAGCTGCATCATCAATGGCACTTAGATAATCATTCATACATTGTCCTGTCCAGTCTCCACTCACTTTTTCATTCCATTCTGAGCCATAACCTGGCAAACCACGTCGGTTGGGTGCAATAACCACATAACCATTAGCTGCCATTATTTGGAAGTTCCAACGATAACTCCAGAACTGACTTACAGGACTTTGTGGGCCTCCTTCACAGAAAAGAATTGTAGGATATTTTTTATTGGGATCGAAATGAGGAGGAAGAATTACCCATACTTGCATCTTCTTACCGTCTGTTGTTGTCACCCAACGATCTTCTACCGCACCTAAAGATAGCTGTGAAAAGATATGTTTATTCTCATCTGTTACTTGAGTAGCTGCAACATATCCATTCTTCTTGTCTTTTAGATTAAGAACGAATAAGTCATCGGGATGAGACATTGAGTGAAATTTAGCCAATAACTTATCTTGATTGCCCAAAAGTTGAATGCCACCACAATCATGTACACCATCGGTTAATTTCTTAACCTCTCCTTTTAAATTTGTTTGGTATACCTGAACTGTTGCATGCCAGCAACCAATGAAATATAATGTCTTATTATCTTTTGCCCAACAGAATTCATCTATGTTTGAATCGAACTTTTCTGTAACATAATTTTTCTTACCAGTTGCAAGTTCATAAACGCACAAACGGTTTCTATCACTTTCGTAACCGTTGTTCTTCATGCTTTGCCATGCAATGTACTTTCCATCAAATGAGAATTTAGGATTGGTATCGTAACCAACATTGTAGTCTGCACTTTGATGATTAACAGCTTGATTCTTCATTGTTTTTGAAGCGTCAATGGCAGGTTCTTTATAATCTGCAGGCTTGCATAAATTACGTGTTTGTCTTGTAGATATGGTGTAAAGAAAAATATCTGAATCTGTAGATATAGCATAATTTACTCCTTCTTTCTTTCTACAGGTATAGGCAATTGTTTTAGAGTCGGGGCTCCATGCAAGCTGTTCTACCCCACCAAATGGTGCCATAGGACATTCATAAGGTTCTCCTTCTAATATATCTTTTCCTTCATTAATACTATTTCCTGCTACATCTGCTAAAAAAGGATGAAGATTTTCTTGCACATAATGATCCCAATGACGATAATTCATATCGTTAATAACCATACCTGTTGTTAATGGAAGATCTGCCGGTTTAGCTTCGATTGTACCATGATAAGGGATAGACTTTATAAGAATAACTTGCTTTTCATTTGGTGAAAAAAGGAAGCCTTCAATGTCTTTAGAATCATTTGTAAGTTTTACACGGTTAGTTCCATCTACATTCATCTTCCAAAGTTGACCTTCTGACAAGAAAGCAATAGACTTTCCGTTTTCTATCCATGCTGGGTCTGTGTCTTTCTTACCTACTGGTGTGAGTAGTTTTTTATTACTTCCATCAGTATTAATAAGGTAAAGTACTTGTGTACTCTTATTCTCTTTCACATTATAATATGAAACTTGGTACACAACTTTGCTTCCATCTGGAGAAGCAACACATGTTCCAATACGTCCCATAGCCCATAAAGCCTCTGGGGTCATCAAGTCACTTTGTAGTGTAATGTTATTCATTGGACTACTTACAGCATTTGCTTTTGAGGCAAAACTGCTGCCCCCAAATAGGACAGCAGCAACCATTATTATTGATTTATACATGATAATACGATAATAATTATTTGTTTTTCTTTTGGTGCAACTCATTTCTTTTACGCAACATCTCTTGTTGTTCTTGTTGCATAGCTTGTAGACGAGCAGCTAATCCGCTTAACTTCTTGGGATTATCTTTGTTCTCTTTATACTTCTTATCTAAGATTGCAAGAAGCTTTTCGTCATCTGTTGTCTTTCTTAAGATCCACATTATCAATGCACTAAAAAACAATGACATAAAGTAATAGAAGTTAAGACCTGCAGAATAATCATTAAACATGAAGAAGAACATTAGCGGCATGATGAACATCATGTATTGCATCATCTTCATTTGCTCTGCTTGTTGACCTATCATTTGGTCTTTTTGTTGCTTCATTGTCATCCAAGAATAAAGTAAGTTGGCGGCACAGAACAAAATACATGTTAATGATAAGTGGTCACCAATGAGCCAATAGTTATTATGCCACTCAAGAATTGGATCGTAAGTACTTAGATCTGAGATCCACAAAAAGCTCTCTCCACGTAACTGAATTGCATTTGGAACGAAATTAAACATCGCAATCCAAATAGGCATTTGTATTAACATTGGTAAGCAACCTGATAATGGACTCACGCCATATTTTGCATATTCAGACATCATTGCCTGCTGTTTCTGCATTTGATTGTCTGCTCCATTAAGATGCTTTGTAGCCTTTTCAAGTCGTGGTTTAAGCACTCTCATCTTAGCAGAGCTCATATAACTCTTCTTAACCAAAGGATAAGTAAGGAACTTTAGCAATAAGGTTATTAGAATAAGAACGATTCCCATATTCATGTTCATTGATGTTAAGAAATCAAAGACATAAATAGTAAACCAACGATTGATGATTCTAAACAAAGGCCAACCTAAGTAAACCAAACGTTGCATCTGAAGTTCTTTGCCAGTAAAGCTAACATTATCTTCTATATTTTGCAACAAACGGAAATCATTTGGACCATAATAGAACTCAAACTCTGTAGGCTTTTTACCAGTAGGATCAAAGAAAGTCTTAAGCTTAGCCTCATAATCTTTAAGATAACCAGTTCCTTTCTCTTGTGGAATAGAAGTTAAAAGGGCATTTGAATGAAAATCATCTTTAGCAATCATCACTGCTGAGAAGAATTGATTTTTAAATGCTATCCAATCTAATTTATCTTCTATTTTCTCATCAACTTTCTCAGATGACTCACTTAAATAATCGGTTCCGCCATCTGCTTTATGATAAGTTAAAGTTGAATATCTATTTTCAAAAGTGAAACCTTTCTCTTGTTGACGACATTTATCTTGCCATACAACGTCCATGCTATTGGTATTTGGAGCAAAAACTGCATTCATACCTTCTGCCAGGATACTTGTATGTAAAAGATAGTTATGCTTTAACTGATAGTTAATTACAAGCTTCTTAGTACCTTGTAACTGTGCAGTAAAGGTGACAGTACTATCTGTTACGCTTGAAGGTTGGAAGTAAAGTTCCTTTGTATCGATGTTTTCTTCCTTCGTAGATAGTATGTAACTTAAGTTTTGATCGTTACTATCAAACAATGTAACATCTGGATTTCCGTTTCTATCTTTAAATCCTTTAATCAAAACTTTACGCACTGTAGCTCCCTTTGAGTTAAAAGTTAAAGTTAACTTCTCACTTTTTAAGGTTACGTCTTGTGCAATTCCTTTTAATGCATTAAATAAAACTGAAGTTGTATCTGCATTCATTGATGAACTATCTGCAACGTTATTCGCTACAGAAGTTTTACTTTCAAGATTCTTTTCCTGTACTTTCTTTACGTTAGCAATAGAATCTTGTCGTGCAATCTCTGCTCGTTCTTCTGCTGATGGCTGGTTCCAAACACTGAAACCGATAAGAACTGCAGCAATAAGGCTAAAGCCTATAATATTATTTTTATCCATTATTTTTATTATTCTCAATTGATGCCTTTATAAAGTCTACGAATAAAGGATGAGGATTTAATACTGTACTTTGATATTCTGGGTGGAATTGTGTTCCAATATACCACTTTAAACCAGGTATTTCAACGATTTCAACCAAGTCACTTTCAGGGTTTCTACCGCTACAAATCATACCATGACGTTCGTATTCTTTTAGATATTCATTATTAAACTCATAGCGATGACGATGGCGTTCTTGAATATTTTCTTTCTTATAAATATCCAAAACACGTGAACCTTGAGCAAGAACACACTCATAAGCACCAAGTCTCATGGTGCCTCCCATGCTTGTTATGTTCTTTTGTTCTTCCATAATATCAATTACATTATGCTCTGTCTTTTCGTCTATCTCACGGCTATTCGCATCTGAATAACCCAAAACATTACGAGCAAATTCTATCACCATCATTTGCATACCTAAGCAAATACCAAAGGTTGGAATATCGTTTAAACGAGCATAATGCGCTGCAATAATCTTTCCTTCAATACCTCTTTGACCAAAACCAGGACAAATCATAATACCATCTTGTCCCTTTAAACGCTCACCAACGTTCTCTTTTGTCAGTTCTTCAGAATTAATAAAAGATAAAATTACCTTTCTATCATTATAAACTCCTGCTTGCAAAAGACTTTCACGAATACTCTTATAAGCATCTTGCAAGTCATATTTACCAACAAGACCAATATGCACTTCTTCAACTGATTTGTTTCTACGCTCTAAGAACTTACGCCATGGACCTAAAGAAGGTGTCTCTCCAATTGGAAGTTGCATTTTCTTTAAGATTGCAACATCAAGACCTTGCGCTTGCATTTCAACTGGAACCTCATAAATACTTGGTAAGTCTTCACTTTGAATCACGCAATCAAAGTCTACATTACAGAATCCTGCCACCTTTTTAAGAACTCCATCATTAAGATGTTGCTCTGTTCTTAGAATCAAAATGTCTGGCTGTATTCCAATGCTTTGAAGTTCTTTTACACTGTGTTGGGTTGGTTTTGTTTTCAACTCTTGAGCAGCTTTAAGATAAGGAACATAGGTAAGATGAACGCAAACGGCATCTTTTCCTAATTCCCACTTTAATTGTCGAATGGCTTCTAAGAAAGGAGTAGACTCGATATCACCTACTGTTCCACCAATTTCAGTAATCACAAAGTCGTAATTATACTTCTTTCCAATCACTTTAACATTCCGCTTTATTTCATCAGTAATATGTGGTACAACTTGAATAGTCTTACCTAAATAATCTCCACGACGTTCCTTATCAATCACCGACTTATATATTCGTCCCGTTGTTAGTGAGTTCTCTTTGGTTGTTTTAATACCAGTAAAACGCTCATAGTGACCTAAATCCAAATCGGTTTCCATTCCATCCTCTGTTACATAACATTCTCCATGCTCATAAGGATTAAGAGTTCCTGGATCAATATTAATATATGGATCAAATTTTTGGATTGTAATATTATAACCTCTAGCCTGCAAAAGCTTACCTATTGACGAAGAGATTATTCCTTTTCCCAATGATGATACGACACCACCAGTTACAAAAATGTACTTAGTTTCAGCCACGTTTTTATCTTTAATTTAATGAATAATTATAATAAATACGGAGTGCAAAGTTAGCATAAAAATGCGAATTGTACAAACAAGTTTATATTTTTATTATTACCTTTGCACCATCAAAGTAAATGTTTCTATATGAATTCAATAACAAAAATTGCTATTTTACTGATTTTTAGCGGTATAATACCTATAAATGCGCAAACTATCAATAAGAAAGCAACAAACAAATTATACGATACATATAATAAATTCGTAACAAACTATGTAGATTCTTTGACTCAATTTAGAAGTAAACAAGATTCTACTTACGAAAAAACAGGAAAAGAAAGCAAGACTTATAAGACTTTAAGTACTTTTGCTCCTCTTTTTATTCCTACTACTTATTATAGAGGAATCACCCACAAGTCATTTTGTCTTGACAGCTATTATGATACGGATGATCTATTAAGCAACTCAATTAACAAATCACTTATGAGTGTGTATTTGAATAGACCAGACCTCGTTCGCTTTATAGACAAAGATATTTTGGCTGCAAATATTTTATCACCAAATAGTATTAATAAGTTAAAAACATTACCAACAGTTACCGATAAAGCAGACATAACCCCTCTAGAAGATGGACCAGCGACAATTGATGTCATCATAAAAAAACCTAATTTTTGGACTTTCACCGGAGATTATTATCTACAATTCCTTCAGAATTATGTGTCTGACAACTGGTATAAGGGTGGAGAAAGTAACTATTCTATGGTTACAAGCGCAATTGTTCAAGCGAACTACAATACCAAACAAAAGATTAAATGGGATAACAAGCTAGAGCTTAAACTTGGTTTTCAGACTTCTAAGGGAGATTCTATCCACCGTTTTAAAACCTCAGAAGACCTCATTCGTTACACTAGTAAATTTGGTTTGCAAGCATCTAAGAAGTGGTATTATACCTTACAGCTCATCGCAAGCACTCAGTTTATGAGAGGTTTTAAGAATAACGACCCTAAAATTTACTCATCTTTCATTGCTCCTTTAAATCTAAACCTATCTATAGGTATGGATTACAACATACTATTCTTCAAAGAAAAGCTTAAAGGGACAATTCATATGGCTCCAATTGCTTACAACTTTAAATATGTTCAACGCCCAGAGCTAGCAGAAAGATATGGCTTAAAGCCTCTCCATAGAACACTACACGACATCGGTAGTGAATTCACTGCAGACTTAACTTGGATTTTAAGCGATATGATTAAATGGAGAACTCGTTTATATGGTTACACAACTTATAAGCGAACAGATATAGAATGGGAAAATACTCTATCATTCCAATTCAACAAATTCATTTCAACTAATATTTTCTTATATCCTCGTTTCGACGATGCAAGAGGAAGAGACCGCAAACATGGCTATTGGGAATTCAAAGAATACGCTTCAATTGGATTTGCTTATTCGTTCTAAAATATTATTTAAAAGATATAGATATCAATTCATATAAATATATAAATTTGATTGATTATGATGCAAGCTATGATTTTTGCAGCAGGATTAGGAACCCGTTTAAAACCCATCACCAATGAGATTCCTAAAGCATTGGTAAACATTGGGGGTAAAACTCTGCTGGAAAGAACAATTCAAACCCTACAAACTTCGGGCTTTAACGATATCGTTATCAACATACATCACTTTGCTTCAAAAATCAAGGATTATTTAGTTGAGAAACAAAATTTCCACCTAAATATAAAGATAAGCGACGAAAGCCAACATCTTTTAAATACTGGTGGAGGATTAAAAGCTGCAGCTTCTTTATTTAATAAGGAAGAGCCCATTCTCATACATAATGTAGACATCGTTAGCAATGTAAATATCAAACACTTATATCATCTTATTTCAACTCTAAATGTAGAAGCTATTCTGTTAGTAAGTAAGCGAAAAACAAAGCGTTATTTGCTGTTTAACGAAGACATGAATTTGTGTGGTTGGATCAATACTGAAACAAATGAGGTAAAGACACCTTTTCCATCACTCAACATTAATAACTGTACTCAATTGGCATTCTCTGGTATTCACGTCTTTTCTCCTACCCTATTCCCTTTAATGAACTCTTTTCCTGATGAATTTGGAATCATTGATTTTTATTTAAATGTTTGCAACAAGGTAAATATAAAGGGATATGTTCAAGACAATTTAGAATTGATCGACGTTGGTAAATTTGAGACATTAGACGAAGTAGAGCAATTTATCCATGCACTAGATCATAAATAATAAAGAATCATCATATAAAAACAAAGATACATGCAACAAAAAATTATTATCTTGGACTTTGGTTCACAGACGACACAACTTATCGGGCGACGTGTTCGTGAGCTTGATACTTTCTGTGAAATACTACCTTATAATAAGTTCCCTAAGAACGATCCTGATATAATTGGTGTTATTCTTAGTGGCTCTCCTTATTCGGTTCACGATCCTGAAGCATTCCAATGCGACCTAAACGAATTCGTTGGTAAGTATCCTGTACTAGGCATTTGCTATGGTGCTCAATACATATCACACTCAACAGGAGGTAAAATTGAGCGAACAGAATCACGTGAATATGGCCGTGCTCACCTCAAATCTGTAGACAACTCAAATCCTTTATTCATAGGCTTTGAGCAAAACTCACAAGTTTGGATGAGTCATGGCGATACTATTACAAAAATTCCTGAAGATTGCAAAGTGATTGCATCTACCGAAGATGTTGAAAATGCAGCTTATGCAAGTAGCGAAAAGCCTCTTTGGGCAGTGCAATTTCACCCAGAAGTCTTCCACACTCTACAAGGAAAAACTCTTCTTAAAAACTTTGTTGTTGACATTTGCGGTAGCAAACAAGAATGGAGTGCTGCTTCATACGTTGAAACCACTGTAGAAGAACTAAAAAAACAAGTTGGAAACGATCGTGTTATCCTTGGTTTATCGGGTGGTGTTGACTCTACAGTATGTGCAATGTTGCTCAAAAAAGCGATAGGTAACCAGCTTACTTGTATTTTTGTTGACCACGGAATGTTAAGAAAGAACGAATTCAATAACGTAATGGAAGCTTATAGCGGACTTGGATTGAACGTTATCGGAGTTGATGCTAGCAAAAAATTCTTTAAGGATTTAGAGGGTATTACCGATCCAGAACAAAAGCGAAAGATTATTGGTCGTGACTTTGTTGAGGTATTCAACGCAGAAGCAAAGAAAATTACCGACGCTAAATGGTTGGCTCAAGGCACTATTTATCCTGACAGAATTGAGAGCTTAAGCATCACAGGTATGACTATAAAGAGCCATCACAACGTTGGAGGTTTACCAAAAGAGATGCATCTTCAACTATGTGAACCACTTCAATGGTTATTTAAAGACGAGGTAAGACGTGTTGGATATGAGCTCGGAATACCTGCAAGTCTTATTGAAAGACATCCTTTCCCTGGTCCTGGTTTAGCTGTTCGTATATTAGGAGATATCACCCCTGAACGTGTAAAGATACTTCAAGATGCCGACGATATCTATATCGAAACAATGAAGAAATGGGTTTGCGAAGATGGAGAAGTATTATATAACAAGGTTTGGCAAGCAGGAACTGTACTTTTAACTACCGTAAGAAGCGTTGGTGTTATGGGTGACGAGCGTACTTATGAGCACCCTGTTGCACTACGAGCTGTTACAAGTACTGATGCAATGACAGCAGACTGGGCACACCTTCCTTATGAATTCTTAGCAAAAGTTTCTAACGAAATCATTAATAAGGTAAAGGGTGTTAATCGTGTTTGCTACGACATCTCATCAAAACCACCTGCAACAATTGAATGGGAATAAGTATCTATTTAGCAATAATATTCACTTAATAAATTATATAACTCGTTACAAGGGGGCACGTCTGCGAAGATTTTACCCTCTTGCTTTGTTTCTATTCAATCACATTTCATACAAAGATGATTCATTCTATTCAAACACGCTATCTCAATCAACAACAAATTAAAAGTGCATACTAACAATTATGACTATGCACCTCTATAATGATTTATTCTAATTCTATGATTTTTACATAGAAATAGTATTGACATTGCATCTTAAAAGCAATCATTTTACAAGCAAAATATATACTATCTATTTTTACAAAGCAAGTTACCATCCCCTACTTTTCTTCAAAATGTTGTTCTATATGTTGTTCTCTGTGAATTAGCTGCACTTCACAACCAAACTTATTAGTGATATATTCGGCTACATGTTGAGCAGAATAAACACTTCTGTGTTGACCTCCTGTACAGCCAAAAGAGAACATCAAGTTAGTGAATCCACGTTCTATATATCTTGAAACGTGCATATCTACAAGTCCATAAACGTGACTTAAGAACTCGGTTATCTCACCTTCATCTTCTAAAAACTCAATAACCTCAACATCTCTGCCTGTTAATTTCTTATATTGCGCATATCTTCCAGGATTATGAACAGCTCTACAATCGAACACATACCCTCCCCCATTACCCGAACAATCCTTAGGTATTCCTCGATGATAAGAAAAGCTATATACTAAAACTTTTAGCTTTTTATTATTAGCAACCTCTTGGTTATCGATTACTTTACATGGAGAAGCTGTTGTACTTTCTTTTGAATTATTGTAGAACAGTGGAAGGCTTACCAGCTTTTCTAATACCTCTTTTAAATAAGAATAAGACCTTAAAAGGTCTTCAAACTGAAGTAATGCCTTTAAATTATTGATGGCAAATGGTATACTTCTTACAAAATAGCTCTTTTCTTCGATATATCCTCTAAAACCATAAGCACCCAACACTTGCAAGGTTCTAAACAAAACAAACAGGTTTAGGTTGCTTTTAAACTTCTCTAAAGAACCTATTTTTACCCATTTTCTGAGTTCTTGATAATAAATCTCTATTAAATGTGCACGCAAATCATCGGTATATTGAGCAGAAGCCTGCCACAAGAATGAAGCGAGATCGTAATAAAAAGGTCCTTTTCTTCCTCCTTGAAAATCGATAAAATAAGGTTCTGCGTCTTGGGTTAACATCACATTACGAGCTTGAAAATCACGATACATAAAATAATTGCCCGTGAGTTGTGTGAGATCATCAGCAAAAGAATAAAATTCATGTTGCAATTTAAACTCGTTAAAGTCGATTTTTGTGAGTTTTAAGAAGCAATATTTGAAATAGTTTAAGTCAAACATAACGTTCTCCTTATCGAACTCTGGCTGTGGATAACAACGACTCCAATCGAGGTTTTCAGCTCCCTTTATTTGAATAAGTGGTAATTGTTTAATGATATTTTCTAACAAGGTTATTTCCGATTCATTATATTTTCCTCCATTGTTTCTACCCTCTTTCAAGGAATCAAACAAAGAAACAGAACCTAAATCGGTTTGTAAATAACACAATCTATCATTGCTCACTGCAAGAACTGCAGGCATTGGCAAATGAAGCGCATTGAAATGAGAAGCCAAATAAATAAAAGAATCATTCTCTTCAACACTTGTTCCTTCTACGGCAATAAGTGTCTCTCCTTGTTTATCATAGCATCTATAATAGCAACGGTTACTTCCTGCTCCTAAAAGTTGCTCTATTTTCTCGGCACGAAAGCCTTTATATTCAAAATATAACTGCGCAATCTTTTCCATAATCACAATATATAGCCATCCTAAAGATTATCATTTTTCTTCTTTGAAAAGAACTCTACAAAGAAATGCTCAATAACAAAGAGCAATAAAACGATACCCAATGACATAAAGAAAGATTGGGTTATATAGAGCAACCCGCATGTAATAACGAGAAATGCTACAAAAACTTTCCAGCTTATTCCTATTTTTTTCATGCTACAAAGATAGTGATTATTATTAAAAGAGAATACATAAAAAGAAAAAAGAGAGCCTTTTAGACTCTCTTTGCGGTGCGTACGGGACTCGAACCCGTGACCCCATGCGTGACAGGCATGTATTCTAACCAACTGAACTAACGCACCAATAGTGAGTTATTGTTATTTTGCGGTTGCAAAGGTACACATATTTTTCGTATTTGCAAACTTTTTATTAACTTTTTATTCTAATGCTCTTATTTTTTTATAAAATATATTGCATTAAGACTGCATCATTGTAGTTTTCTCCATCAAATAACCAATCTTTGAGCTCTGCATTTATCTTAAACCCTACTCTAGTAAATAAATTGAGAGATGCTTGATTTGTTTTGGGAACCACAGCGTATAGCTGATGAAGGTGCAAAACATGCAAAGCATAGTATAATAACTGCATAAGAGCACTTTGAGCCAAGCCCTTTTTCCTAAATTCTTTACGCAAAACAATGCTCACCTCAGCCCTTCTGTGTTTAGGGTCAAAATGAACAATATCAAGAAGTCCTACACATTGCTCTTTATCTATATCAATTACAAAGCGCACTTGCTTATCTACATAGATATCGTTCATCGTATTTGCAAGATAATTGTGCAACACATAGCGTGAATAAGGAACATTAGTAGGACTAACATCCCACACTTCTAGATTGTTTTCTATACCATATAGTAAATCTAAATCTTCGGGTTCTAAAGCCCTAAGAACTACTTTCGGATTATTGCCTTTACTCATTATACAAAAACATCTTCCTGAGTTATTATTACATCAGAGCGTGTATCATAAGTACCTAATGATATATTCTCGACAGAATGTTGCTTAAATATATCTAGAATCTGCTGATAAGAGAACGCATTGACATCGTAAACAATATAAATAGTTTGATTATTAGAAAACGAAAGATGTGCATGTCCATCAGGAAGTGATTGTGCATTTCCCTCAATAGTTTGTATTTCTAAACCATACTGCTGAGCTTTAGCACTGCACTTGGCAATCATCTCTTTTCTACCTATTATTATATAGAGATCTTGTTTGCGAGGTTTTATTCTCAACAAGCCCAAACTTTTCTTAATATTATGAACCTGCATACCGACCAAAGCAATAAAAGCCTTTGAATAAATGGCAACCTTTACTGGGAAAGAAAAGAAAAATGAGCTACCACCATAATGCTTTTTAAAAAAAATAAGCATAGCCTCGTAGAATACATGAACATACTTAAATGATGTTTTTTGGGTACTTTCTCCTTTATAATGTAATATATCTGCAGGATAATACCAGTTTTCGTATCCTCCTTTTAATAAACGATAAGACAAGTCGATGTCTTCTCCATACATAAAAAAGTCTTGATCTAACAAGCCTACTTTATCAAGAGCAGAGCGACGAAGCATACAAAATGCCCCACTCATCACCTCTATTTGTTCTGGTTTTTCCCACGCAAGATAACCCATATAATATTTTCCAAACTTCTTATGAGTAGGATATTTAGCGCAAAGTCCGCTCATTTTATAAAATGCGGTTAATGGAGTTGGCAAGCCTCTACGTGATTCTAAAGCATAAGTGCCATCGCTTTTAAGCATACGAACACCCACTCCTCCACTCCTAGTATGTTTATCCATAAATTGCAATACATCGGTAATTGATTCTTCAGTAACAATAGTATCGGGATTAAGTAATAAAACATACTCACCCGAACTCTTTTCTATTGCCAAATTATTACCCCTTGAGAAGCCTAAATTATGCTTACTACTGATAAAAGAAACACTAGGGAAACGAGGTGTTAAGTATTGTACAGAGTCATCACTAGAATGATTATCTACAACAAAAACCTCTGCATCTATATTTGATAAAGCCTTTAAAAGAGCATTTAAACACTGCTCCAAATAGTGCTTTACATTATAATTTACAATAATTACAGATAGCTTTTTCACGATAAACGATTAGTTATTTTTTGAAGAAATGGTATCATTTTTAAATCGATCTTTCGATGGAAAGACAAACATTAGTGCCAAAAGATGAATGGCAGACAATCCTGCAAAGGTGGTATTGATGAACAAATAATAAAAAAGAACATTAAGAATGAGAGGCAATCCAATAGCAAGAATACGACTAGAAGCAAGTAAAAAGTACTTTAATTCGATTTCTTCACTATCAGAAAACAACCATTTTTGAATTTGATTAAATTTCAATAATCTCAAACTTAACCACACAAAAACAATTGCCAAGAGCTCCATAATATAGGTTATAACAAACTCTTTCATAGGTTGCTCTGTCCAACCTCCTTCAAGAAGAATATTACTTTCGAAAAGAATAAAAAGAACGAACGCAATAAGTATATTGCTATAAAACAGAATATTTAAATAAAGTTTTTTCTTTTTCATTGCTATTAGTATTATTTATCAAATGGTGTTCTATTTAATATTGAGCGTCCTAAGGTCACTTCATCGGTGTACTCTAACTCATTTCCAACAGATATTCCTCGTGCAATAACAGTTAACAAAACGCCATAACTTGC
The DNA here is from genome assembly GCA_052173735.1 of Prevotella sp. GTDB lineage: Bacteria > Bacteroidota > Bacteroidia > Bacteroidales > Bacteroidaceae > Prevotella. The sequence continues at coordinate 17,121 of JBQMYA010000011.1, read as the reverse complement.
CAAACGCTTTGAGATATAAAAGTTGGTGGTGTCTCCTTCCATTGTACTTCCAAGGGCAAAGATAATCTCCTTCACTCCACCTTGAGCCACTCTTTCAACCAAAGAGTCTATCTCTATATCTGCAGGTCCAATGCCGTCCATGGGTGAAATAACACCTCCTAAAACGTGATATAAGCCATTATACTGCTGAGTATTCTCTATTGCCATCACATCTTGAATGTTTTCTACGACGCAAACAACGGTTGAATCACGACGAGCATCAGCACAAATAGGACATATTTCTGTATCAGAAACATTATGACAACAGGTGCAATGTTTTATTTTTTGCTTCATTTTAAGTATTGAAGACGAAAAAGTTTCTACCTCGCTTTCATTCTGTCGCAATAAATGAAGTGCCAAACGCAATGCTGTTTTGCGTCCTACTCCAGGGAGTTTAGACAACTCTCCTACTGCCTTTTCTAATAATAACGAAGGATATTGCTGATTTATTGCCATTCTATATAATTGATATTACTTTTTTAAAACATTGATATTACGATGCAAAAGCATTGTAATTAACCTACAAAAGTACTGCTATTAGAAAATAAAAAGATTCCTTTTACATTCTAAAAGGATGAACGTTCTTTCTTATTTGAAAACCAATTCTCTTGTTAATAGAAAAAGATGGATTTATAAAAACATATTATAAAATCCATCTTTTGAGATTATTTTACCCGTAATTTTTATCTTATTCTATTCGCTGAACGAACCAATTTCTCATCCTTCCATATCCCTTTTCTAGCCATGAAATACAAAATGATTTCTATTAGTGGAAAAGATACAGCCAACAAGGGCTGGAATTCTTCGTTATTTGGTTTCATTGCCCATACAAAATAGCCTAGAAATGCATACCACGATACCAATAATAATATATTTAAAAGACATAAACGAGCCTGAAAAGGACGATTGTTATATTTAAATATACTATAAAGTCCAACAGGAATTGTTGTGACTTGTAATATAAATAATGGTATAACAGTGAAACTAAATGTTCCATTTGCGTTGTCTTTTAACAAAAAGTTAAATAGAGTATGACCTAACCCCATTCCCGTATTGAGTAAATAAGCAATAGGAAAGATGATAGATAATATTCCAAAAACAACCGCTATACAGATGTATATTGTCTGAAGTCTCTGTATCATTATATTCTTTCAACGTCTTCTTTCGAAGGATCACGGAAATAAATATTACCTTCAACAAACTCTTGTGTAGCCAAAAGAGTTGGCTTTGGTAACTTTTCATAATAACGAGAGATTTCTATTTGCTCACGATTCTCAAATACTTCTTCAAGTGAATCATTATAAGAAGCAAACTCTGCAAGCTTCTTATTGAGCTCTTGTTTAATCTCTACAGATATTTGATTAGCACGTTTTGAGATGATAGAAACGCTCTCATAGATGTTTCCTGTCTCTTCACACAAATCTAGAATATTTCTTGTTACTGTGTTTGTTGGTGCCTTTGTTCTTTTAAAATCCATAATGATAATTCTTTATTTCTACTTTATTATGATTTATTCTTTGTTATTTCTTGACATTTCTTGATATATTTTTCTGCTAATGCTCTATTTTTTGAATCCGGATATTCATTGATAAAGCCATAACATTCATCTTCTGCATCTTGATATCTTTCAAGTTTTTTGTCCTCAACACTTTGTGTTGCAAGTTCGTATTTACTTTTCATTATAAGTAAAGCAAAGTCTTCTCGCATCACACTATAAGGATAATCTTTCAAGGCATTCTGTGCTGTTATAATACAAGCATCATAGTTATTCTCTCCAGGACCACAATTTCCAAAGTATGTTCCCAAATCAAAATAAAGCTGAGAAGAATATAACTCTTTCTTAATTAGCTTATCTTGAAGAGTAAATAAACGTTGTTGAGCCTCTTTTTTGTAATTTGCATCAGGGAAAAGATCTAAGTACTCTTGGAACGCAGCGATAGCTGAAATAGTTTGCGTTTGATCTAATCGTGGTTCAGGAGTACTCATATAAAGACTCTGACCGATATAAAACTCTGCATTTTCAGCATATACTCCTTTGGGATAACTGCTATAATACTTCTTAAATGTTTGAGCTGCTAGGTCATATTCTTTATTTAAATATTGCGCCATTCCTAGCATATAAAGGCATTCTTGTGCGTTATCGGTTCCTTTTTGCTGTACAACAACATCTTGCAAAAGGACAGATGCACGTTGATATTTCTTATTTAAGAAACATTCTTTTGCGTACTCGTATTTATAATTAAAATCAGTTGTTTTGTAAACCTGATTGAACTCATTCGCACATGATGAGAATAGGCATAATGAGATGAAATATATAACGATAAAACTTAAATTCTTCATATCAACAATTCTTTGAGTATGCAAAAATACATAATTATCTATTAAGAACAAACTATTTAGGATTATTTTTGTGATTTATAAGGTATCTTGATACGATAAAATAACTTTTTTTCCTACTTTTGCACGTATGGATTTCAAGATAACATCAAGATATAAACCAACAGGTGATCAACCTGAGGCGATTAAACAATTAACTGATGGTGTTTTTGCAGGAGATAAAGCCCAAGTTTTATTGGGTGTTACTGGATCGGGCAAAACATTTACAATAGCAAACACTATTGCTAATGTTAAGAAACCTACCCTTATACTAAGTCACAACAAGACTCTTGCAGCCCAATTATATGAAGAAATGAAAGGTTTCTTCCCTCAAAATGCAGTTGAATACTATGTTTCATATTATGATTATTATCAACCTGAGGCATATTTACCAACAAGTGACACTTATATTGAAAAAGATTTAGCAATTAATGAAGATATTGATAAATTACGATTATCGGCTGTTTCTGCTCTACTTTCAGGTAGACAAGATGTGATTATCGTATCTTCAGTGTCGTGTATTTACGGTATGGGTGGTCCTTCTGCTATGGGAGAAAGTATCATTAACATACAACAAGGAGAACAACTCGACAGAAACGACTTTTTAAGAAGACTCGTCGACGCCTTATATACACGCAATGATATCGAACTAACACGTGGTACTTTCCGTGTAAAAGGCGAGACTGTTGATGTCTTTATGGCTTATAGCGATCACATTTTACGCATCACTTGGTGGGATGAAGAGATTGAAAGCATTGAAGAACTTGATTGTATTACATTTAAACGTATTGCTTCTTTCACGTCATATCAAATATATCCAGCTAATCTTTTTGTGACTTCAAAAGATCAAGTAAATGATGCTATCCGACATATTCAAGATGATTTGACCCACCAAATTGCGTTTTTTGAATCTGTTGGCGATACGATTAAGGCGCAAAGAATTAAAGAACGTGTTGAATATGATATAGAAATGATTAAGGAATTGGGACATTGTAGCGGAATAGAGAATTACTCTCGCTACTTTGATGGACGTTCCCCAGGTGAAAGACCCTATTGTTTATTAGATTTCTTTCCACAAGATTTTCTCTTAGTTGTTGACGAAAGCCATGTTACCATACCTCAAATTAGAGCCATGTATGGTGGAGATAGAGCCAGAAAACAAAACCTTGTTGAGTTTGGTTTCCGTCTTCCTGCAGCCTTTGACAACCGTCCTTTGCGATTTGAAGAGTTCCATGGGATGGTGAATCAAGCTATTTATGTGTCGGCAACTCCTGCAGATTACGAGCTAGAAGAGTCAGATGGAGTTATCGTTGAGCAAATCATTCGTCCCACAGGTCTATTAGACCCACTTATAATAGTACGTCCAAGTGAGAATCAGATCGATGATTTAATTGATGAAATCATCGAATGTACAAAGCAAGAAGAGCGTGTTTTGGTTACAACTCTTACTAAACGAATGGCAGAAGAATTGACCGATTATCTCATTAACAATGGAGTTAAAACTAGCTACATACATAGTGACGTAGCAACTCTTGACCGAGTCAAAATTATGAACGGCTTAAGAAGCGGAGAGTTCGACGTATTAGTGGGAGTAAACCTATTAAGAGAAGGTCTCGATTTGCCTGAAGTTTCACTCGTTGCTATATTAGATGCAGACAAAGAAGGATTCCTTAGAAGTCACAGAAGCTTAACCCAAACAGCGGGAAGAGCGGCTCGTAACGTCAATGGAAAAGTGATTATGTATGCCGACTCCATAACTGAAAGTATGCAAAAGACCATTGATGAGACCGAAAGACGCCGTTTAATTCAAATAAAATACAACGAGGAACACCACATAACTCCTCAGCAAATTAAGAAGAGTATCAAGTCTTTATTAACGAACGATACCACCAATAGCAAGACAACAAAAGCCTACTCTATCAGTGAAAACGAACTCAATAGCAATAGAGTGATGCTCGCTGCCGATGAAATCGTTGTAAAAATGTCAAAGGATCAGTTACGTAAGAGCATTCAATATACCACAGAATTGATGAAACAAGCTGCCAAAGAGCTTGACTTCTTACAAGCAGCTCAGTATCGAGATGAGATATTAAAGCTCCAAGAACAACTTGAGCTGAAAGAAAGTTAAATATAAAACATAATAGCATTATAATACTTTCTTTTACTAATTTTGCATTACTAATTGGATTAAAAGAACTTATGAAGAAGATATTAACTCTTATTTTAGCATTCTTTCCTTTGTGTAATTTGATGGCACAAAGCGAATGGGAGCTTCCAACCTCTAGTATTCCAACGGAGAAGACAACAAAAACTAAAACAAAGAAAGGACACACGTCTGCCACTAAAGAAGAAAATTCGAATATTGTTGAGATAAAAGAAGAAGACAAACCATACTTAGAAGGCGCAGTACCCGAAGTAGAAGGAAAGATTGTTTTCACTAGAACTATTAACATTCCGAATAAGAGTTCGAGCGAAATATACGATAAAACCTATCAGTATCTCGAACAATTTACAAAGTCAAACACCTTACTTCCAGGAAGTAGAATTGTGATCGTAAATAAGAAACTGCATATTATTGCAGCTACACTTAATGAGTGGTTGATATTTTCTAACAACTTCTTAGCAATTGATAGAACTCAATTCTTCTACACGCTCATTGCAACTTGCAAAGACAACCAATTGACCATAAATATTGAAAGAATTAAATATAAATATGAAATAGGACGCCCTTCTGAACTAAAAGCAATCGCAGAAGAACTTATCTCTGATGAAGTTGCACTTAGCAAAGATAAAACTAAGGTGAAGAAAGCTGAGAAAAAGTTCAGATATAAGACTATTGATAGAATAAAAGAAATTATGGATAACATTCAAATGAATGTACTTTTATAATAAAAGATATGATGACTACAGAACAAAACACTTCAATCCCTACACGAAAAAGAGGTAATCAAAAAAACGAAAAACCCTTTATAAAGATTAGAACTATATTGAATATTATCTTTATGGTGGGCGCTATTATTGGTGTTTTCTTATATTTTTATAGTTCACATTATGTTGGAACTATTGTAATTCTGGTATCAATGGCATTTAAGTTCGTTGAAACCATCTTACGAATGATTCGTTAATGAAAAAGACTTTATTATTTTTTGCTTCTTTGCTTGTTAGCTTTTACGCACAAGCACAAAATAGTATATACAATCAAATAGATGAAAATGGAGTTATTTCACGTCGTAACATGATGGGAAATAACAATTCTGACTCTTTACATTCAAACAAAGAAATTCCCATTGGCATTAAAGCATGGACTATAGACGAGAAATTTGGCGACAGAACTGTTTCCAAAGTAGACACTATGCAATATATGTTTATGAACTCTGTATTCACTTCAGGACTAGAAGGGCAATATAACACAACGGGAAATCTTGGTTCACCACGTATTAATAGAGTTTTTATTAATCGACAAGACCATAGTCAATTTATATTTACAGACCCTTATAGTTATTTCATTACACCTGTAAATCAATTCCATTTCACCAATACTCTTTCCCCATTTACCATACTTAATTATAACAGTGGCGGTGGAAGTTCAGATGGAGAAGACCACTTTAAAGCTATATTTGGTGTGAATGCAGGTAAGAAATTGGGGGTAGGATTTAAGTTCGACTATCTATATGGACGTGGTTTCTATAGCAATCAAAGCTCTGCTCATTTCAATTATACGATGTATGGTTCGTATCTTGGCGAACAATATCAAGCCCATCTATTGCTTTCTACTAATCATCAGAAGAACGCAGAGAATGGAGGTATAACTAATGATAACTACATCACCACTCCTGAAGCATACAACGAAGATTATTCTAGTAATGAGATCCCAACAGTTTTAAATAAGAACTGGAATAGAAACGACAACTTACATGCTTTTCTAACTCATCGTTATAGCCTTGGATTTACTAGAAAAGTTAAGATTACTGAAGACGAAATTAAAGCTAAGAAATTTGCTCTCAGTTCAAAAGAACAAAACGCCCCCCAACCATCTGACAAGCGTTTATCGACAAAAGAGCGCGAAAAGAATAAATCTATAGCCCTTGGACGACCAGAGGATGCCAAGATAATGGGAAACGAACCCGTTGATTCTATTTCTAAAACAAATAATAGAATTCAGGTTAAAGACAAAGCCACAAAAGACAGTTTGTTAGCTCTCAGCAAAAAGTACAAAACGGACTCTCTTTGGTTTAAAAGCGAATATGTTCCTGTTACAAGCTTCATTCACACTGCAAAGTTCGATACTTACGACAGAATATACCAAGCTTATTACACTCCAAACAATTATTATAAGAATCAATACTATAATGCGGGTCGTTTACTTAACGATTCTATATACGACCAAACCAAACATTTCCGTTTACAAAACACCTTTGCAATATCTCTATTAGAGGGCTTCAACAAATGGGCTAAAGCAGGAGTTAAAGCTTTCATCACTAGCGATTTCAGGCATTTTGAACTGCCTTCAATCGATGGTGCACTAGGAACTTACAACGAACATAATTTAAGTATAGGTGGAGAAATTAGTAAAGCACTTGGTAAAACTCTACATTATAAGGCATTATTAGAGACCTGGGTTACTGGAAAAGATGCAGGACAACTTAAGTTAGACGTCAATACAGATATCAACTTTAAACTCTTTGGCGACACAATTACATTGGCAGCAAGTAGTTTCTTCCATCGAATTAACCCTTCATTCTATTTCCGTCACTATCATTCTCGTCATTTCTGGTGGGATAATAATAGTATGGATAAGATGATACATACACGTCTTGAGGGTTTATTTAATTATAAAAAGACCAACACTGCACTACGAGTTGCGGTTGATAATATTAAGAATTATACCTACTTTGCACAGACTTATAACATAGACAACCAGTATAACAGATTGAATGTGGACGTAACCACCAATCAATACCAGAATGCTATAAGCTTATTTACTCTCGAATTGATTCAGAAAATCAAGTTTGGTATCTTCAGATGGGAGAACACCATCACCTATCAAAAGTCGTCGAATAATGATATTTTGGGCGTCCCCGACCTTAATATATATAGCAACCTCTACATGAAGTTTAAGATAGCAAAGGTTCTTTCTTGTGACTTAGGAACAGATGTGCGTTACTTCACCGAGTATTATGCACCTGATTATAGTCCTGCTTTAGGTTCTTATACAGTGCAAGACGGAACAGACAAGGTAAAAATTGGTAACTACCCATTTGTCAATGTATATGCAAACTTCTTACTAAAACACACTCGTTTCTTTGTGATGTATAGTCATGTAAATGCAGGTTCGGGCTCTAAACGCTATTTCTTAACGCCTCACTACCCCACTAATGAGCGCATCTTTAGATTTGGAGTGAGCTGGAACTTCTTTAATTAATAGCACAATCCACTCTATAAATTGAAATAGATAAAAGGAACTTGTTATTCTGTTGTGAAAATATTAGCCTGACCAATAGCATTCAAGTAAATACAAATTATAATATAAAACAAATCTTTATACAATCAGATAAAAACAAAGAACTCAACAAATCTATTTTGTTGAGTTCTTCTTGTATATGGAACATCATTTGCCTATTACCTATTTAGTACAACATCTATTTTTCTTCCATCTTATTATACCCACAAAAACTTTTCTCAATATCGTTCTTATCATACTTCAATTGCATTGTTTTTCATTCATAATAGCATTATTTTTACACACCAACAACAATGCTATTACACCCTAAAAGCATTGCTTTAATACAATCAGGTATAATATATTTGGTGTACAAAGAGAAATAAAAGATTTTCTACTATCATGACATCACATAATAAAAGAGGAAAGAAAAGAGCATAAAAAAAGTTTAATAATGAGCCAATATTCATTCTTGCGAACTGGTATAACTCCATTATTAAACTTTTACTATAGTTATTTTACAATCAGCCTTATTGCTTTTTGTTTAACGCTCTCATCACTTTCTCAAAATATCTTTGTGTTCTTGTAACCTTATATCTCATTCCACCATTCCACGAACGAATTGCTTTTTCGATGTTATTCATGGGGTTATGAAAAGATTGAATAATCAAAAACATTTCTTTTGATTTAGCAATACTAAAGCGATCTTTCAATGAATAGCGTTTATTGTTGTTACGCATCTTCATGATATTATTGCATTCTGCAACTAAAATTGGTGTTATTTGCAATACACCTACTGAGTTTCCACTCTTTGCATTGGGATCTCCTTTACTCTCAACATGTATAATTGCCTCAATTATAGGCTCCCAATTAAACTCTGTTTTCGTGTTGTTCTCGTTCTTCTTTGCACCAAAAACCAACACATTTGTCGCTACAATTAATCCAAGAATTAAAATTACACGTTTAAAATAATTATTCATTACTACATTATTTATGGAACCGGAACAAACCAGAAAGCAACTTTTTGTGATAAAGCTGAGTGATGTAAGAGCGTTGAAAATCAAACACTAAAAAACGTTTTCAAATACAACGAGAAAGCGTTTCTCATACAAAAGAATTGTCCTTACATAACTCTTGTTCGCCACAGGGCTCTAATATAATGAATTAAAGCACTGCACTAATTCCGTTACTACTCAGCAAATACGAACTTATGTCAAATGAAATAAAGTCCGAAATCTGCCCTTCGACGGTGCAAAGGTACTAAAAAAAGATGAAATACCATAACAAATTAGCATAAATTACGCTATCAAACTGCAAACAACAAAGAGTAAAACACTAATAATCAATATATTACAAGCATACCACAAAGAATTCCATTTTGATTTTTTTATGAAAAAACATCCTCAAAACGAGCAAAAAACGCATTATTTAGAACAATATTTAGATATAAAAAGTTGAAAATATGAAAAATAAGAGTTATTTTTGCATCTGCAGGAAATGGGTATATTACATGGTAAAAAGAAATACAATTATCATTCATTTAAAATGATTGCAATTTATCACTGCACATTCTATATCAAATAAGATGCAAGTAAACACTAACAAAACATACAACTCTGAATTACCAAACTATTGCCAAAGAATTAATATTGAAACGCTTAATAGTTTGAAAACTAATATTATAGAGTTGATTGTTAGAAAGAAAAAATACCGTGACAGATACTATAATATCAATAAATTATCGGAAGAACTTAACACCAACACACGTTATATTTCTGCCACTTTCAATGTTATTTGGAACACCAACTACAATGGTTATGTAAACAAATATCGTGTTTTAGAGGCAAAGAAGCTATTGATGGATTCAAAATTTGACGATCTTTCTATCGAAGATGTGTGGATAAAAGTTGGTTTTTCAAACCGACAATCGTTCTTTAAAAGCTTTAAAACGCTTATGGGAATATCACCCAAGCAATTTAAAATGCAAACTCAAGCAAATCAAAAAGAATAGGATATAGATAAAAGGGCATATAAATACCCTTCAATAATAATATCAAAGCAAATTGAAAACTAGTTTTCAATTTGTGCGACATCAATGATTTAAGAATAAATACAATATGGATAAATTCAATTATATAGACGAACGTTTTGCTGATATTCAAATACTTAGATATCAGCTTCACGGCTTTAATAGTCTAAACGCTCAACAAAAAGCGTTGATTTATTATCTATCTCAAGCCACATTATGGGGTAGAGACATCACAACCGACCAATTCGGGAAATACAATCTGCGCATAAGAAAAACGTTAGAAGCTGTATATTTACACTATAAAGGAAACAAAGAATGTAATGATTTCAAAGCTCTTACAACCTATCTAAAACAAGTTTGGTTTGCAAATGGAATTCACCATCACTATGGAGGCGAAAAGTTTATCCCTCAATTTAGTGAGGAGTTTTTTAGAAAAGCTGTTAATGAGACAGACAAAGCACATCTACCTCTCGACAACAGCAGTTCTGTCAGCCAATTATTAGAAACGATTTGCCCCGTCATCTTTAATCCATCACTTCATGCCAAGAAAGTGAATAAAACCGATGGTATTGACATTGTCAAAGAATCGGCAGTAAACTATTACGAAGACGTAACTCAACAAGAAGTTGAACAATACTATGCTTCGATCAATAATCCTGCTCATTCTCAGGCGCCTTCATACGGATTAAATAGTAAGTTGGTGAAAGTTGATGGGCAATTAACTGAATTGGTTTGGAAAGAAGGTGGTTTATATGGATGTGCTATCGAACATATTACCTATTGGTTAGATAAAGCTCGCAGTGTTGCAGAAAACGAACAGCAACGAAAGGTGATAGATCTTCTAATTGAATATTATAAGACTGGTGACTTAGAACTATTCGATCAATATTCAATTGAATGGCTTAAAGAGCAAGAAGGAATGGTTGATTTCATCAATGGCTTTATCGAAGTGTATAGCGATCCATTAGGTCTTAAAGCATCATGGGAGGGCTTAGTAGAATATAAAGATATAGAAGCAACCAAGCGCACCCGTCTTATTAGCGATAATGCTCAATGGTTTGAAGATCATTCTCCTGTCAATTCGCAATTTAAGAAGAAAACCGTTAAGGGAGTAACTGCCAACGTTATTTGTGCAGCAATGCTGGGTGGAGACGAATATCCCTCAACTGCTATCGGTATAAACCTACCTAATGCAGATTGGATTAGAGCACAATATGGCAGTAAGAGCGTAACTATAGGAAATATCACCGATGCTTATAACAAGGCATCACACGGCAATGGATTTGATGAAGAGTTTGTTGTTGATAGCGAAACGTTAGCACTCATACAACAATATGGCGACAAATGTGATGATCTTCATACTGATTTACACGAATGTTTGGGGCATGGTAGTGGGCAATTGCTACCTGGTGTAGATTCTAATGCGCTCAAATCGTATGGTAATGTTATTGAGGAAGCCCGTGCAGACCTATTTGGGTTGTATTATATTGCAGACGATAAACTTGTAGAATTGGGTCTTCTTCCGAATAAAGAGGCTCACAAATCACAATATTACACCTACTTAATGAATGGTCTTCTTACACAACTTGTAAGAATAAACGAAGGTAACGATATTGAAGAAGCACACATGAGAAATCGTGCTTTAATTGCTCGTTGGGTGCATAAACATTCTGAAGGTGCTTTAGAAATTATCAAGAAAGATAATAAGAGCTTTGTGATTGTTAATGATTACGGCAAACTTAGAACCCTATTTGCTACCCTTCTTGCAGAAATTCAACGTATAAAGAGTGAAGGAGACTTTGAGGCTGCTCGTGAATTAGTGGAAGAATATGCCGTAAAAATAGAGCCTCAACTTCATAAGGAGATAAGAGAAAGATACAAAAAATTGAATCTTGCTCCTTATAAAGGCTTTGTCAATCCATTACTAACACCTGTATTTGACAATTCAAATAACATCATCGACGTAAAAGTTGAATATAACGAAAGCTATACTCAACAAATGTTACGTTATTCACAAACATATTCTACATTATAATGAAAGAAGAAACAAGCAATAAAATAAAAGCCATTAAACAATCGTTCCGCCTCTTTATGGATGGTGCAGTGGCACAATCAATGCGCAATAAAGGCGTTAATTATCACATAAACTGGGGCATTCCTGTAACTCGTTTGAAAGAAATGGCACTCCCTTATGGAAAAGATTATGACTTAGCCATTGAGCTTTGGAAAGAGAATATACGTGAGTGTAAAATTCTTGCAACACTCATTATGCCCCTAGAACAAATGCTTCCTGAAGTTGTTGATATATGGATGGAACAAACTCCATCGCAAGAATTAGCCGAAATAGCATGCTTCAATTTGTATCAACACTTAGACTTTGCTCCAATTTTGGCATATAAATGGATGGCTTCGAACAATGAACTGGAGCAATTATGTGGCTATTTGATACTTACAAGACTCTTTATGAAAGGGCAAGAACCAAATGAACGAGGTATTAATGAGTTTCTCGATCAAGCCTATTCTGCAATTCAAACAGACAACATGGGCTTGAAACGAGCAATACACAATTGCTTACTTAGATTTACAGAGTTAGATGAAGAATATCTTGAAATGGTGCAAAAAGCATTCAAGCCACTTCAGATAGAATTCTAAAAATATTGTTCTCACATTAATATATATCGAGAAAATATAGTACTTTTGTACAGTCTAAATACCCAATAGACAAATAACGAGAAGACAAAAGATAGAAAATTTACAGCTATGAACACAGCAAAAGTTGACGTTCTACTAGGTTTACAGTGGGGCGATGAAGGTAAAGGAAAAGTCGTTGACGTATTAACTCCACAATATGATGTTATTGCACGCTTCCAAGGAGGCCCCAATGCAGGTCATACTTTAGAGTTTGAAGGAGAGAAATATGTGCTCCGTAGCATTCCATCAGGAATATTCCAAGGAGGAAAAGTCAACATCATTGGTAATGGAGTTGTGCTTGCACCAGACTTGTTTATGCAAGAAGTAAAAGAGTTAGAGAAAAGCGGTCACAACCTAAAAGATCGTCTTAAGATTTCTACCAAAGCACATCTCATAATGCCAACTCATCGCCTTATCGATGTAGCTCAAGAGGCAAAGAAAGGTAAAAATAAAGTAGGTACAACAGGAAAGGGCATCGGTCCTACCTATACAGACAAAATAAGTAGAACAGGTTTGCGTGTTGGTGACATCTTAGATAACTTCAAAGAAAAATACGAAGCACATAAAGCAGCCCACCTAGACCAACTAAAAGCATTGCACTATACCGACTTCGACATTACAGAAATTGAGAAAACGTGGCTCGAAGGAATTGAGTTTATGAAAAATTTCCAATTTGTTGAAAGCGAATATGCTGTAAACAACTACTTAAAAGAAGGTAAATCTGTTCTTTGTGAAGGTGCTCAAGGAACAATGTTAGATGTAGACTTTGGTTCTTATCCTTTTGTAACTTCATCTAATACTATATGCTCTGGTGCTTGTTCAGGATTGGGCATAGGTCCTAATAAAATTGGAGATGTGTTCGGAATTATGAAAGCTTACTGCACAAGAGTAGGCTCTGGCCCATTCCCTACAGAGCTTTTCAATGAAGAAGGCAAACAAATTAGAGACTTAGGACATGAATATGGCGCAGTAACAGGACGTGAACGTCGCTGCGGTTGGATTGACCTTGTTGCATTGAAATATGCGATTATGATTAATGGAGTAACCAAGTTAATCATGATGAAGAGTGATGTCCTCGACACATTCGCAACCATTAAAGCATGTGTTGCATACAACATCAATGGTAAGATCACAACAGAACTTCCTTACGACCTATCAAAAGATGTTGAACCTGTGTACAAAGAGATTAAAGGTTGGCAAACAGATTTAACTCAATGTACCAGCGAAGAGCAGCTTCCTCAAGCCTTCTTAGATTATATTACTTTCCTTGAAAAAGAATTAGAAACCCCAATTTCAATTGTATCAGTTGGTCCAGACAGAGCTCAGACCATAACAAGAAAACAATAAACAGCGAATGGCAAACAAACCAAATATACCTAAAGGAACAAGAGATTTCTCTCCTTTAGAGATGATTAAACGAAACTATATATTCAATACCATCAAAGATGTGTATAAATTATATGGTTTCCAACAAATCGAAACACCTGCAATGGAATCATTACAAACCCTCATGGGTAAGTATGGAGATGAGGGAGACAAGCTCCTCTTCAAGATACTTAACTCGGGAGATTACCTTAAAAAGGTTTCAGACGATGAACTATTGCAACGCAATCCTCTAAAACTTGCACCTCAACTATGCGAAAAAGGCTTGAGATATGACTTGACGGTTCCTTTCGCTAGATACGTTGTTATGCATAGAGAGGAACTTCAAATGCCTTTCAAACGCTATCAAATACAACCAGTTTGGCGTGCAGACAGACCTCAAAAAGGGCGTTACAGAGAGTTTTATCAATGTGATGCCGACATTGTTGGTTCTGATTCTCTTCTAAATGAAGTTGAGTTGGTGCAAATTATGGATACTGTTTTCACCAAATTTGGAATCAGAGTACAAATCAAAATCAACAATAGAAAGATTCTAGCTGGTATTTCTGAGGTGATAGGTGAAGCTGAAAAGATTATTGACATTACTGTTGCTATAGACAAACTCGATAAAATTGGCATCGATAATGTTAACAAAGAACTAAAAGAAAATGGTATAAGCGACGAGGCAATTACAAAGCTTCAGCCCATTATTGCATTGAAAGGTAGTAATGAAGACAAGCTTAATACCCTACAAGAAGTTCTTTCTACATCTGAGATTGGCTTAAAAGGAATTGAAGAAACACGCTATATTCTTAATAAATTGTCGTCTGTTAATACTCAAAACGAAATTGAACTCGATTTAACTCTTGCACGTGGACTAAACTATTACACAGGTGCTATATTCGAAGTAAAAGCTCTTGATGTTGCAATTGGCAGTATTACAGGTGGTGGACGCTATGATAATTTAACAGGAATATTTGGAATGCCAGGTATAAGTGGCGTTGGAATTAGCTTTGGTGCAGATAGAATATACGACGTTCTGAATGCTCTCGACCTATATCCACGTGAGAGTGCAGAACAAACCCAAATTCTTTTCATCAACTTTGGTGAAAAAGAAGTAGACTATTGTCTTCCTATCGCAACCCAACTCCGCACCAATGGAGTTTTCACAGAAGTATTTCCAGACAATACCAAGATGAAAAAACAAATGAATTATGCAAATGCAAAGCAGATCCCATTTGTAGTTATTGCTGGAGAAAACGAAATAAAGGAAGGCAAACTAACTCTAAAGGATATGCTCACTGGTGAGCAATCGCTTCTTACAAAAGAAGAACTGATAGCAAAGTTTCAATAAAACATAAGTATGGTCACAAACAATTCGTTTTTATATATAAAAAACGAAGATCTTAGAATAACATAAAAGACATAGAGAACGAATTTGTTTTTAACACAGAAAAGGTCATAAACAAATCTTTCTCTATGCTTTTTAATACATGTATAGATCATATTATCCTCCTTAAATATAAAAGATTTCTAGATAAAATATATTTAATTGAATTATCCCCAACATCATCAGAAACATTCTATTTTATAACATGAAGCAATATTTTATATATGCATCTCTTGCACTTCTATGTTGGTCGTGTCAAGATAGCACAATTATAAACGAAAACGAAACCCCTCATTCTGTATCTTCTACTAAACAGATTGAAGACAACATTATTAACGTTAAGTTTACAAAAGAGATTATCTCCCAGATAGATAACAATAGAAACCAGCTCACTTTGCCAACTGGCAATGCACAACTAGACAACTATCTTTCTTCTATAGGAGCAGAAAAAGTCACTAGAACTTTTCCTTATGCAGGTAAGTACGAAGCAACCCAAAAAGAAGAAGGTTTGAACTTGTGGTACACAATCACTCTTAATCGCACTAAGAATGCAGTTACTAGAGCTTTAAACAACAATAAGAATAGCAATATCACACAAGTTGTAGAACCTGTATATATCCCTATTCTAGAAAATTACACCACAGTAGAGGTTTCAAAGAACACAACACGCACCATTTCTGATACTCCTTTTGACGATCCTTATTGGTCTCTTCAATGGGATTTGCACAACAAAGGAAATATAGGAAACTACACAGATACTGAAGGAAAGAAGATTATTAGCTCAATAAAAGATGCAGATATAAATGTTATTAATGCTTGGCAACAAACAAAAGGAAATCCTAATGTTATTGTTGCAGTAGTTGATGGCGGTGTAGATATTGAGCATGAAGATCTTAAAGACAATATATGGGTGAATGATGGAGAAATTCCTAACAATGGAATAGACGACGACAACAACGGCTATATTGATGATGTTAACGGTTATAATTTCGTAGACTATAATGGAACCATAATACCTCAAGATCATGGAACACATGTTGCAGGAACCATAGCAGCAAAAAATAATAACAACAAAGGTATCTGTGGTATAGCTGGAGGCGATGAAACTCCCAACTCTGGAGCACGCATTATGGTTTGCCAAATATTCAAACCCAATCCTAAATACAATCCAAATAATCCCAAATCAATTAAAGATATTCCTACAAGAAGTGCTAATGCAACTGCTGCCGCAATTGTTTATGGAGCCAATAATGGTGCTCTAATCAGTCAAAACTCTTGGGGATATGATAGTGATGTTGAAGAAGAGCCACAAGTTATTCATGATGCTATAGATTATTTCATTAAACATGCAGGTTCAAAACCTAACTCTTTAATGAAAGGAGGAATCGTTTTCTTTGCTGCAGGAAACTCTAGTAGTGAGAAAAAAGAATATCCAGGAGCTAATGAAGATGTTATTGCAGTTGCATCTGCCACTCCTAATTACTCTGTAGCATGGTATAGTAATTATGGAAATTGGGTGGATATTCTTGCTCCAGGCGGCAGTACTCCATATAACAAGCGCTATCCTCTTCAAAATGGAATGCCAACTTCTGAAATATTAAGTACACTCCCTTCTAAGAATAATGTTAGCAAATACGGATATCTTCAAGGAACATCTATGGCATGTCCTCACATGTCTGGAATTGCAGCTCTTGCCATATCTAAGTTTGGAAGCAGTTCTTTCACTGCAGGAGAACTAAAGCAACGCATTCTTTCTGGAGTGAAACCTATTGATTTAAGGGATTATAACGAGAG
>JBQMYA010000010.1:0-65630 GCA_052173735.1 Prevotella sp. | reverse complement strand
ACGAGAGTAAATACACCAACAAATTGGGAATGGGTTATGCAGATGCATCTCTAACTCTTGAAGAATTCGAAATGAATACGCCAGCCTCTACCCCACAATTTGTAACAAGTGAAACTCAAAGTAGCTATACTTCTATTCAATTAGGACTAACAAGTAGTTCTATTACCAGCGAAAATACATTCAGATACCGCATTTATTATTCAACACAACCCATTATTTCTGTAGATAATAACACAGACAATATTTTGTATAGAGATATTCCTGCTTACTATAACATTAGCAATAACAAATTAAAAGTAACGATTGATGAATTACAACCAGATAAAAAATATTACTTTGCCGTAAAGACTTTTGCTCGAAACGGCAAGGCATCTGCCCTCATTGTATATAATGGTTCAATACCAACTCTTGCCAATACAGCTCCCGAAATTATTGCTAATAAGAAGGTTTCTCAACCCTTTGAAGTTGCGGGAAAAGACACTTTACATCTTACTTTCAAGATTATAGATAAAGAAAATCATACTTTTACATACGAAATATCTAAAAGAACATTCATAGATATCGATCAAAATAAAGAGGAAGCCACTGTTATTGTATGGGCAGAAAAGATGTTTGAAGGCAAAAATTCGTTCATCATCACTGCAAAAGACGAGCTCGGTGCTTTACGAACCCTTGAGGTTTTCTTTATGAAAAAACAGGACAAAGCTCCTAGCCTTAATGCTTTTGTGCGCAAAATCTATCTTGAAAAGGGAGAAGAAAAAACCATTCCACTTACATCTTTCATTATTGATGAAGACCCACAAAATGTTCATATTGAGATAAAAAATCAACTACACAACAGCGTGAAGGCGTATATTAAAGACCAAATGCTTACCCTCAAAGGACAACAATTTGGTGAATCGACTCTTTCTTTGCTACTAACAGACAAGCATAATCAAAAAAGTAACATTGATATTACACCTTATGTATATATGAACAAAGGCATTCTTAGTTTATTCCCAAGCATTGCAAACAAAAATGTTTATATAAAATTAGGTGACAAGATACAAGATACCGTGAAGATTGAGATACGCAATAGTGCAAACAAAATGGTATTTGAACAAAGCTATAACAAATCAACCATCAACTCATCTCAAAACACTTTACACATCAACACTAGCTCTTTCGTTCCAGGAAGATACCAAGTAGTGTTGAAAACCAATAACCAACAATATCAAGAATATTTCTTTAAACAATAAAATTTATGAGAAATGTCATCATAACAACATTGGGTTTACTTGCCTTCTCGGCACTAGCCAATGCCCAAAGTCGCCCTATGCCTCTATTAGAAATGCCAACTTCGGCAGAAGCATTATCTGTGGGTAACTCCTTAAAGGGTGTTCAACACTCTCATTATATATTCACCAACCCGTCTGCAATGCTTCAGCAAAGCTCTAACATAAATACTAGTTATGGAGCAGAACTCATTTCTTCAAAAGGCAACACCTCATATCTTCATATTGTTGATGGAGCAATTAAGCGTAAAAAGGATGCATTCTTTGCAGGTATGAGATATTGGAATATTGGCAGTAAGGACACCTTTGTTGATTTAAGTGAACACGAAACGAACCATAAGAAGATTACAGAAATGGCTTTTTCTATTGATTTTGGCTATGCTTATCAATGGAATAACAACTTAGCATCTTATATAACAACAGGCTACTCACACGAATCTGGAGTAACAAAGCAATACGCTTGGCAAAATAATATAGGTATTACTTGGAACGATTCAACCCACTTTATCGGAAAAGAGTTTATTTATAACATTGGTTTTTCTGCCGATCACTTAGGAATAAACAGCTATAGAAAAGTAAGAAAAGCATTATCTCCTCGTTTATCTACTGGTGGAAGTGCTCATATGATGCTGACAAATACTCACCAAATAGAACTTTTTGCAGATGCGGGTTTATACCCTTCTATCCAAAACAGAAAGTCATCTACTGAATGTTCTCTTGGCATTGGATATACTCTCAATAATAAAATAAGGCTTAGAATGGGACGACATTTAGGCGATAAGGATAATTATTGGACAATGGGTGCAGGCTATACAACTAGTAATTTCAATATTTTTGCAGCAACAAAGCTCACACCTAGTAGCGAACAACCTAATATTTACATGCTGAATTTAGCACTTAATATTAAGTAAAAATATCATTAAAGGATTTCGTTAGAATAACGAAAACATAAAAAGACCTTTAGATCATTCAAACTTATGAAGTAATCTAAAGGTCTTTCTTTTATTTGTATATCAAAAACTTTTCTTATTTCTTTCTATAGGTATACTTTCCTGCTGTAATTGTCTCAACAGAAAATGGTAAATAAGTTAATTCGTGAAGGTCTTTTGGTGCTTCTTCGTAGAAGAAACCTAGTTTACCATCTGCTTGGACACACATTGTACTATAAGAAGAATTAGTGTTTGACACTTTATAAACACCATTCCAATCAGATGCGATATCCATAGACGAAATACGATTCTTCTTGTTCTTAACTAAAGAACCCATGTCTTTATAATATACTGACACATTTTTTCTACCAGGACCAGCAGGTATACTTTGTAAAAGTAGATATGTTTTTGCACCTGTTAGAATTTCTTTTGCAGGAATTAAAAGTACTTCTCCATTGCAAGGAGTACCCGCATTAGCAATTCCTCCCTTTGCTTTTCTTGAGTCAACCTCGACTTCCCAAGTTCCAATCGCTTTCTTTAAATCTTTAAAGTGAAAGATATTGAAATAACGACCGCCATCTTTTCTACTTGAAATAATGACAGAACCATCTGGCAACTCTTCGCATTTTACTTCGTCACCTTGAGGTGCACACGACTCTGTTGCGTTGCCAAGAACATTCCAAGTATCTCCAAAATCATCAGAATAAACCACAAAGTTACCCTTGCGTGTACATAAAGCAGCATAAACACGATAATATTTTCCAACCTTTACGATTGATGATTGACACACTTTTCCAGACGACATAAACATACTTGGATTGGTGTCTTTAAAGAGTTTATTATAGAACTCACTTGTATGATCTTTGGGTTTTGTCCAAACCCATTGTTTCTTTACTGTATCATAAGATGCTCTTAAGGTTTCAATTCGCAAAGGATGTTCAATAGTTGAGCGTTGATAAGGAATATCACCCGATGCGCATACCATTAAAAGTTCGTTATTTTTACGATCTGCAACCAAACAAGCATCACCATAACCTGCATCAACTCCTTTACCTGTTCCTTCGATAATGATTTGTTCGCCACTCCAAGTTTTTCCATTATCTTTACTTGTTTTCATAACAAGATCTACTCTTCCATAACCAATATCTGCACCACAAGGACGATAATCTACAATTGCAATAAGCTCACCTTTAACGGTATTAACAATGGCAGGAATACGATAAGGATATTTTCTTACGCTATCTGTCTTAAACAAAACGGTTTGTGCTGCAATAGAAAGAGTACAACACAAAAATAAAATGAGTGTGTAAAAACGGTTCATAATTGTCTGTTTTATGTTTTTAATAACTGTTTTATTTCAATACTATAATACAAAGATAAAGAATTAAAATGACATTCTGTAATAAGTTTTGTCTTTCTTTTAAATAACAGCTATCTTATTACAGCATAAAAGAGATGTTATTACATAGTAAAAGCATTGCTTTTGAAATTCAAAAACAATGCTTTTATAATTCCAATAAAATCCGCTAGATTTCTACATGGAAAGAAATAGAATTCCTTAAGGCTCAAAATAAGTTTGAAGTTCGGCTTCGGCAGTCTTATTAGTAGTGTCGAGATCTTTAATGATATGACCTTTTTCTAGTAACAATATACGCTGCGAGATATCAATGGTGTGCTGAATATTGTGACTACTGATTATCACTATTGCTTGATGTTCTTCACAATATGCTTGCAATAGGTGCTTTAATATATTCTGAGAAGAAGGATCAAGAAAATTAAAAGGCTCGTCTAATAACACCAAAGAAGGGTCTAACAAGAATGCTGACACTATGCCTACTTTCTGTTTATTACCTGCAGATAAATTACGAATGAGCATATTAGCACCGAAAATATCAGTTCCTATGAAACGTGAGAAAAAAGTTAAATGATTTTCTAACTGCTCATTTGATATATTAGAAAGCCGTGCAATAAAACGCAAATATTCGTCTGCAGTTAAGAAATCAATTAAAAATGAGTTATCCACAAAAGCACCAACAAATGGTTTCCACTTATTATTTTCTGTTGAAGAATAGGTGAGTTGCTCATCAATATGATAACCAATGGTTCCCGAAGTTGCACGAAGCAAATCTAGCATCAACATAAATAGAGTTGTTTTACCTGCTCCGTTATTTCCAACAAGTCCTACTATCCCAGTTTTTTCAATATCAAGATGCTCAATATTAAGGACCTCTCTACCATTGTATTGCTTGGTTAATTGACTGATTTCTAGTTTCATAAATAACTCCTTCCTAAAGATAAAGAGGTAGAAGTAAGAGCTTCTACTCTCCTCTTCCACCTCTTATTATAATTATATTCTATAAGAAAAGACTGCTTAAACAATACCTTGTCCATGGCAATTCTTAAACTTCTTACCGCTTCCACATGGACATGGATCATTACGACCTGGCTCTTTATCTTTCACATAAGGTATATGATTAACCTGACCTGCACCTTCTCGGGTATCATAATTAGCCGCTTGTTGATGTGCTTCACGATCTAAATCTTCCTTTTGCTCTGTGTATTGTTGTGAATGTTGTTCAGGTGCAGCCTCTTGAACTTCATCTCCTGGAGCCTCTAAGATTTGTGCACGCATCAAGATACTAACAATCTTGTTATTCATCTCATTCACCATTGAATCGAATAGCTTAACACTTTCGAGTTTAAACACCAACAAAGGATCTTTTTGCTCATATGAAGCGTTTTGTACACTGTGACGAAGTTCATCTAACTGACGTAGATTTTCTTTCCAACAATCATCAATTGTACCTAGAATAATAGTACGTTCAAATTGTTTAACCACATCTTTTGCTTCTGTATCGTAAGCCTCTTTCAAGTTACAAGGAATGTTGTAACCACGTTGTCCATCTACAATAGGAACAAGAATACGTTCGTATCTGTCGCCTTGTTCTTCGTAAATAGGCTTAATTACGTTCCAAGCTACACTTTGAATTCGGTCTGTTTTACGCTTGAATGCAGCCATTGCAGATTGGAAAGCACGCTCGCAAAGATCTATTCTGTTTGCGTTATTGAATTCATTCTCATCGAAAGGCAATTCCATTGCAAGGACTTTCAAGAATGATTCTTTACAACCTTCGAAATCGTTTGTCTCAATTATATTAACAACTCTATCCCAAATGATGTTCACTATGTCCATACCTATACGCTCACCCATCAAAGCATGACGACGTTTTTCATAGATAACCGTACGCTGTTTATTCATAACATCATCGTATTCAAGTAGATGTTTACGAATACCAAAGTTATTTTCTTCTACCTTCTTTTGAGCTCTTTCGATACTCTTAGAGATCATTGGAGCCTCAATTCGTTCACCTTCCTTAAATCCTAGACGGTCCATTATGCTCGCAATACGCTCAGATGCGAACAAACGCATAAGCTTATCTTCTAAAGACACATAGAAAACAGACGATCCTGGGTCTCCTTGTCGACCTGCACGACCACGTAACTGACGATCCACACGACGGCTTTCGTGTCTTTCTGTACCAATAATTGCAAGACCACCTGCATCTTTCACTTCTTGAGAAAGCTTGATATCGGTACCACGTCCTGCCATATTTGTTGCAATAGTAACGGCACCTTTACCGTCTTTGCTTTGTCCTGCTTCAGCCACAATGAGTGCTTCTTGTTGATGAAGTTTAGCATTAAGTACGTTATGAGGAATGTTTCTAAGCTTCAACATACGTGAAAGTAGCTCAGAAATCTCAACAGATGTAGTACCAACAAGACAAGGACGACCACTATTACGCATTTCTTCAACCTCATCAATAACGGCAGCATATTTCTCACGTGCAGTTTTGTAAACTCTATCATCCATATCTTTTCGCAAGATAGGTTTATTAGTTGGGATCTCAACTACATCTAATTTATAGATATCCCAAAGCTCTCCTGCCTCAGTACTTGCAGTACCTGTCATACCTGAAAGCTTGTGATACATACGGAAATAGTTCTGCAATGTAATTGTAGCAAATGTCTGAGTAGCAGCTTCAACCTTTACATGTTCCTTCGCTTCGATAGCTTGATGCAATCCATCACTCCATCTTCTACCATCCATTATACGACCTGTTTGCTCGTCAACAATCTTCACTTCACCATCCATAATAACGTATTCATCGTCCTTATTAAACATTGTGTAAGCTTTAAGCAATTGTTGTAGAGTATGAACACGTTCGCTTTGTACAGCGAAATGATTGAGAAGAGCATCTTTTTTATCTAATCTATCTTGATCAGATAAGTTTGTTTCTTTTTCAAGTTCTGACAATTGAGTTGCAATATCTGGTAGAACAAATAATTCTTTATTATTTACTTCTTTTGCTAACCAATCGGTTCCACGGTCTGTTAGGTCACAACCATTCTGCTTTTCATCAACAACAAAGAATAGAGGTTCAACCGCTTTAGGCATTTCACGGTTATTGTTTTGCATGTAATACTCTTCTGTTTTGAGCATACCTGCTTTAATTCCTTCTTCTGAAAGAAACTTAATAAGAGGCTTATTCTTTGGTAAAGACTTGTAAGAACGGTAGAGAGCAAGGAATCCTTCCTCTGTTAATTTATCATCTTTCTTCTCTCTTCCCTCTGCAATTTTTTGCTTAGCTTCACTTAAATATTGCGTTGCTAAACGACATTGAACATCTACAAGACGTTCTACTAATGGTTGATATTCTTCAAACATTTGGTCGTCTCCCTTTGGAATAGGACCAGATATAATTAAAGGTGTACGAGCATCGTCAATCAATACCGAGTCAACCTCATCCACGATAGCATAGTTATGCTTGCGTTGTACAAGGTCTGCAGGAGATATTGCCATATTATCACGAAGATAATCAAAACCAAATTCATTATTTGTTCCAAAGGTAATATCTGCTTCATAAGCCTTTCTTCTCTCAGGAGAGTTAGGACGATGCTTATCAATACAATCTACTTTAAATCCATGGAATTCGTAAAGTGGACCCATCCACTCACTATCTCGTTTCGCAAGATAATCATTTACGGTTACAACATGAACACCATTACCTGTTAAAGCATTAAGGAATACGGGCAAAGTAGACACCAATGTTTTTCCTTCACCAGTTGCCATTTCAGCAATTTTACCTTGATGTAGGGCTATACCACCAAAAATTTGCACATCATAGTGAATCATTTCCCACTTTAAATCGTTACCACCTGCAGTCCAGTGGTTATGATATATAGCTTTATCTCCATCAATTGTAACAAAGTCTTTACTTGGATCTGCAGCCAAATCTCTATCGTAATCAGTTGCTGTCACAACCGTTTCTTCATTTTGAGAGAAGCGTCTTGCTGTGTCTTTTACAATTGAAAATGCAACAGGCATCACTTCATTTAGAGCTGTTTCATATATCTCTAAGACCTCTTTTTCCAGCTTGTCAATTTGATTAAAAATAGCTTCTCTCTCATCAATAGGAGTTTCTTCAATGCTGGCTTTAAGCTTTGCGATCTCTTCTTTCTGTGTAGATCCAGAATTTTGAACATAGTTCTTTATTTCTAACGTCTTTGCTCTTAGTTCGTCATTACTTAACTTTTCAATCTCAGGATATACAGCCTTTACTTTCTCAACAAGTGGTTGTATGAGCTTCATGTCACGTGTAGACTTGTTTCCGAAGAGTGATTGTAGGAATTTATTAAAATTCATTTGTATGATGTTTTTTATTATTTACAGACTTAATATAATTAATATAAAGTGCTACAAATTTAACAAATATAATTCAAAAAATAGCACTTTCAATACCACTTCTTTAAAAAAGAGGTGCTAAAGTAGATGCATTGGGCGCACGAATATGTATTGCATTCGCTATTGTTGGAGCTATATGTTCTACAAGGACAGGTTCTTTTACTTGTTCGGGTTTAATACTTAACCCGTAAAAAATAATAGGAAAAGGAACAAAAGAAAGTCTTGAAACAACCGAGTGATGTGTATCTTCATTTAATAATCTCCATCCTGGAGTAATATCTAAGATGATATCACCACTTACTGTTGTAGGGTATGCCGATTTATGAACATCTACAACTCCTGCGTTTTGTTTAAGAAAATCTTTTGATTTATTGTATACTTCATCTAAAGAAAGACGTTTTTCTTCTATAAATTTGCGGTTTAAGTAAATCTGATTATTGTAATATGCCTCTACATATTTGCCTTGTCCATACACAGCATTTAAGAACATATTAAGCAAAGAAGCTGTTCTATTGATATAAAACGTGCCTGTAGGAATCTTATATTTCGAATAATCTATTGTACTTTCAGTATCATATCCAGTGCTTGTTAATACAAATAGCACTTTTTCACGCCCTATTTTTTTTTCAACATGTTGGATAAGATGCATTAGAACTCTATCAAGACCGATATAAACACCTTCAAAACCATTCTTTTCTTGTTGTGCGACCTCATTACTTGCACTTAGCGTTATGGATAAATAATCAGTTATTTCATCTCTTCCGAGAGCATTACCATCAAGACATTCTAAGGCCAAATGTGCCACATTGTCATTATCCTTAGCCTCTTGTTGTCCCCCAAGAAGACTATTAAATGCTTTTATCCACTTTTGAATAGACAAAGGATAATAATCTGAAGTTCTCCATTTCTTCGTCTTTTCATCAACCCACAAAGCACCATCTGCAGCATGTCCAACCGACAATACGGCAGCATCTCGATCTTTCGCAACACTATAAACAAGAGCACTTCCTGCCGATGCAATTTTCAATTCGTCGGCAAGTGTTGTTGTTGCGATGAACGATGGAGATGTATGATACTTCAAATCATCAACGCTCGAGTCTATTTTTAAGGATTTTCTATTGAGCCAATTGTTTGCAACAATACCATTATAAAAAGGTGAAGTGCCTGTAGATAAAGCAGCAACAGCCGATGATCGATCTAAAGGAGAAAATGAATAAGAGGCTTGTTTATATACTTTCCCTTCTGAAAAAAGTTTCTTAAATCCTCCATTTCCATATAAAGCAGCAAAGCGTTCTATATAATCTGTTCGCAATTGGTCGATAGTTATATTCACAACTAATCGAGGAGCTTTAAGCATTTGCTGCGCATGAATGCCTAAACCAGATAACATTGCCAATATGAAAGCAGAAAGATATCTATTCATTTACTTTACCTTATCTAAGTATTTTATATTTACCATACACCTTATTAACAAAGATAATGCCAAAAAATACATTCCTTCGGCATACGCTTGAAATAAACCTAAGAACATAAAAAGCAGAATGAAACCTGCTAATACTCTCCAATAGGAGTGTGATTTATGCTTTTTTTCTTTCGAGACAACAGACCATAACAAAATGATTGACAACGGATTGAGCAGTAATATTTGGAAGTTTAATTGCACAGTTGGATGCTGTGAAAAAAGCATTGCAAACAGAATCAATCCTGAAAGACCTGTTATTAAGAGTAAAAAGGTATCTAAATACCACATAATTACATTGCTTTTAAGCTGTAAAAGCGATGCTATTACAACACAAGAAAATACACCTATTATTATATATAAGGGACGAATTGGTTTTGAAGTGGCTTTACTATATTCTGTATCAGGTAAAATTTGTGTCGTTTCAGCAACTAATTTACGTTTTACATGCTCATTAGAAGCAATGCTTGCAGCAGCAAAATCAACCATTAACTGATGTGGCAAAAATTGCTTTTGCTCAAAGCTTAATGGTTTATCTGCCATCACTCCCAATAAAAGATCGTTGCCAAAACGTGCCCATAAATGATTCTCTGTGCATCGATGAACTACATCTCTATAAGTTTCTTCTACTCCTTTCCTACCCCAATATTGCACCTTTCCGTTTATATTATCTAACAAAATATTGCGTGCTCGTGTTGTACAATTGTTATAAAAATAATTATATCGGTAAACTTTATTATTGGAATCAGCATTTCTTTGTAATGCACTTATAATCTGTTGTTTATCTTCATTAGTTAGATTTAGCTTTTGTTGAACCACCTCAGAGCCATAAGTAGCATACTCTGCAACGAAATATTCAAATGGTTCTATACCCATTTCATAGTCAGTTAGTCCAAAAACAAAACGCAAAATAAAGTATGGTTTTTTGAAAGAAAACATACCATAATTCACCACAACATCATCACCTGTTTCTTTATTTAGCACTCTTAATGCAGTGTGTCCATACAAACTATATATTTGATCGTGTGGAGCACAGGTCAATAAACTTATCTCTACAGAATCTAAGTGAATGGAATTATTTAAAGACTCTTGAGCAGATGCATTGTAGGAAACAAAGAATAATATTACGAAAAATATCGCCTTTATTTTGTATTTTATATATTCCATGATGCAAAAATAACTTATATTTCCCACTTGTAATGCTCTTATATCGTTTTTTTTCAATAATTTTGCAACGAAAACATTGTAATATTGCAATCAATGAAGAAAATAATATCATCAGTTCTAATGTGCGTTGCTTGTGCAACCTCACACGCTCAAAGCGGAACGAACTCACCTTATAGTCAATATGGGATAGGTGTTTTATCTGAAAACCCAGGCGCTCAAAGTCGTGGTATGAATGGTTTAGGAATTGGATTTCATGAAAACAATCAAGTAAACTACCTAAACCCTGCTTCTTATTCATCTATAGATTCACTCAGCTTTATATTCGATGCGGGTGCATCTGGTCAGATTACACAATTTAAAGAGCAAGGTTCTACATTTAATGCACGCAACGGAAACTTTGAATATATTATTGCAGGACTAAGATTAGCAAAGCACTTAGGAGCAAGTTTTGGTTTTGTTCCTTTTACGAACGTAGGATACAACTATTCAAAATCTGGCAAAATTGTCAATCCTAACGATGGAACAGTAACTCCATACAACAATACTTATAACGGTGAAGGTGGTTTGCATCAAGCTTACTTAGGTTTAGGTTGGATGCCAATCAAAAACTTCTCTATCGGAGTTAATGCTTCGTATATGTGGGGAAGCTATGAAAGAAGCGTTGTAAATCAATATACAGATGCTTCGATCAACACTCTTTCACGTAATTACACCGCTAATTTCAATAGTATTCACACGACTCTTGGGTTTCAATATACACATGCATTGAGTAAGAAAGATGCAGTTACTTTAGGTGCGACCTATAGTTTCGCACATCAACTAGGGGCAGACCCCGTCTTTTCTATTATCTCAAAAAATACGCAAACCAGTGTTTCAGACACAACTATATACAAAGCTGGCAAAGGAATGAATTTGCCTTCTACTTTGTCTCTGGGTTTTATGTGGAATCATCGTCAACGTTTAAAACTCGGTGTAGACTATTCTTTACAAAAGTGGTCAACAGTAAAGACACCTATATATACAGAGACTAATAACATAGGTTCTTATGTTTTAGTTAATAATAGATATAACGACAGACACAAAGTAACACTTGGTGGCGAGTTTTGTCCAAACTTTTCATCTCGCCATTTCTTCTCTCGTATACGTTATAGATTCGGTGCTTCTCTTGCAAGCTCATATCTAAAGATTAATAATATCGATGGACCTAAAGAGTTTAGTATGAGTACTGGTGTTGGAATTCCAATCATAAACACATACAACTCACGCTCACTTCTTAATATTTCAGCACAATGGATAAACCAAAACAGCAGCTCTTTCATCAAAGAAAACAGCTTCCGCATCAATATCGGTTTAACATTTAACGAGCGTTGGTTCGCAAAATGGAAAGTAGAATAATAATTGTGTCAAAACATTTACTACATATTCTATTTACAATAACTACGGTATATTCCTTTTTCTGCTGTTCAGAACAAAAGGAACATACCGCTCCTGCTATTCATGAACGTGACTCTGCATCTGTAATGACATCGTATGGCGTTAATACATTGATATCAGATTCAGGCGTAATTAAATATCGTATTGTTACAGAGCGATGGGAAGTGAATGAAATTAGAAATCCTAAACGATGGATTTTTGAAAAGAGTTTGTTCCTAGAACAATTTGATGAGAAGTTTCATGTACAAGCTTTTATACAATGTGACACGGCTTATTATTTCACAGAACAAAAGCTTTGGGAATTAAGAGGACGTGTAAGAGTATTAACAAAAGAAGGCTTACGCTATTTTAGTGAGCAACTTTTTTGGGATCAATCTAAGCATGAAATATACTCACACGTGTACTCTCGGATTATAACTCCAGAACGAACACTTCAAGGAAGTTATTTCCGTAGCGATGAAAAGATGACTCGTTATAACATATATAAGACTAAAGGCTCATTTGAAAAGGGAGACTTTGGCAGTAAAGAATCTGAATCCAATACTCCTACAGACACTCTACAACAAATAATGAGACAGCCTGTAAGCCCACATCCAAAGCTTAACGGCAATTCATTATAATACATATTAGATAGAAAACAATTATTTAAAATAATATCACTCAATTGGATTTACCACTTATTATAGGAATTATTGCCACCCTCATTCTTTCTGGTTTCTTTTCAGGAATGGAAATTGCATTCGTCTCTAGCAATAGAATGAGAGCAGAAATTGATAAAGAGAAGAAGTCAATTTCTACAAAATTCATAGATTTTTTTTATCGGCATCCTAATGGATTTGTCAGCACTATGCTAGTAGGAAATAACATTGTGTTGGTTATTTATGGTATTCTTACAGCTCAATTACTAGACAACACTATATTTAAAGGATTCGATGCAGGATCAAGAGTTACGTTAGATACAATTGTTTCTACCATTCTTGTAATCTTTGTTGGAGAGTTCATTCCTAAAACGATCTTTAAGAATAATCCGAATAGTAAACTCCGTTTTTTCTCACTTCCAGCCTATTTGTTTTATTGTTTGCTATGGCCTATAAGTAAACTCACAACCTTATTATCTAAATTTGTATTAAAGATATTAGGCAAAAAATTAGCACACACACCTGAAGAAGGAGAGTTTACAAAGCTAGACCTAGATTATTTGGTACAATCTAGTATTGATAGTGCTAAAAGCGACAGCGATATGGTAGAAGAGGTAAAGATATTTCACAACGTATTAGACTTGTCTGATACTCGTGTTCGTGATTGTATGATTCCACGAACTGAAATTAATGCCATCGATATTAAAACCTGCACAGATCAAGAACTCATGCAACGCTTCACTGAAAGTGGGCACTCTAAAATTATTGTATACAAAGAAAATATAGACAATATCATTGGTTATATCCATAGTTCAGAGATGTTTCATCAAGAAAGAGACTGGAGAACAAGAATTCTTGAGATACCTTTTGTACCAGAAACGATGGCAGTTAAGAAGCTCATGTCTATTTTCTTACAACGTAAAAAGAGTCTTGGTGTCGTCATAGATGAGTTCGGGGGTACCAGTGGTTTAATCTCTTTAGAAGATATTGTAGAAGAAATTTTCGGAGAAATTGAAGACGAACACGATAATAAGAAGTACATTGCAAAGCAAACAGAAGATGGACAATACGTATTATCTGCCCGTTTAGAAATTGATAAAGTAAATGAAATGTTTGATTTAGACATTCCTGAAAGCGATGATTATATGACCATTGGAGGCTTTATTTTACATCACTTCCAAACGTTTCCAAAGCTTAACGAAATCGTAAATATAGACAAATATGAGTTTAAAATTATAAAGAACACCCAAACAAAGATTGAGATTGTAAAACTAAAAGTAAAGCAATAGAACCGTTTTTTAAGGTAAATATGTTGTTTTTCAATAACTTTTTAGTATTTTTGTGCTCACTTTGTGTTTGCAACGAGTCACAAGTTAACACTACTAATGTAACGATTCTTTTGCAACTCTCTTGTAATTCATTCAGAAAATAATAATAAAAACAAAATAAACAATGTCAGTATTAGGAAAAATCAGAAGCAAAGGCGCTGTCCTTGTTGGCGTTATAGGATTTGCCCTATTTGCCTTTATTGCCGAAGAAGCATTCCGTTCGTGGGAATCTAACCGCAATAACGATCGCCAACAATTAGGTAAAGTGTTGGGAAAGAAACTTGATGTACAAGAATTTCAAAAACTTGTTGAAGAGTATTCTGAAGTAATTAAGATGCAACAAGGTAAAGAAAACCTTAGTGAAGAAGAGCAAACTCAAATTAGAGACATGGTTTGGAACACTTTTGTTCAAAACAAAATTGTTGAGAAAGAGGCTAAAGCTCTTGGCTTAACTGTTACAGATGGAGAAATTCAAAATGTGCTAAAGGCTGGTACAAATCAAATGCTTATGGGCACACCATTCGTTAATCAACAAACAGGTCGATTCGATGTTAATGCTTTAAAGAAGTTTTTAGCAGACTATAAGACACAAAAAAGCACCAATCCTCAAATGGTTCAACAATATGAAAACTTGTATAAATATTGGGTTTTCATCGAAAAGAACCTTCGTCAACAATTGCTTGCACAAAAATATCAAGCTCTTTTTGCAAACTGCTTACTTTCAAATCCTGTAGAAGCTAAAATGGCTTTCAAAGACAATACTACAGAAAATAATATCCAATTAGCTTCATTTCCCTACTCTTCTATTGATGATAGCAAGATTAGTGTCACAGAATCTGACTTAAAGAGTAAATACGATGAACTAAAAGAGCGTTTCAAACAACCTGTTGAAACACGTAATATTAAATACATTGACATTCAAGTTAAGCCTTCAACAAAAGACACAGAAGATCTTAAGAAGCAATTTGCTGGATATGCAAAGGACCTTTCTGAAACTACAGATGCAAACAATATTGTTCGCAGAAGCACATCACTTATTCCTTACCTAGGTGTTGCTGTAACAAAGAATGCATTCCCACAAGACATTGCGAGCAAGCTAGATTCAATGGCTATAGGACAAGTTTCTAACGTGTTCGAAAGTAATTTTGACAACACTCTTAATGTCATTAAACTTGTAAGCAAGCAACAATTGCCAGATTCTGTACAATACAGACAAATCCAAATCGGTGGTGCTACAGCAGAACAAGCTCATAAAACAGCAGATTCTGTTTATCAAGCACTTAAAGGTGGAGCAGACTTTGAAATTCTTGCAAAGAAATATGGACAAACAGGAGATAAGGTTTGGTTAACAACTTCACAATACCAAAATGCACCATCTCTAGACAAAGATACTAAAACTCTTATTGAAACATTGAACTCTCTACCTGCAAACGAGATTAAAAACATTGCTTTCACACAAGGCAATATCATCGTTCAGGTTATTAATCGTTCTGCTTTCACCAATAAATATGTAGCCGCAGTAGTTAAGAAGAACATTGACTTCTCTCAAAACACTTACACAACTGCATATAACAAGTTTAGCTCTTTTGTTAGTGCGAATACAACTCCTGAGACTATAACAAAGAACGCATCAAAGAGTGGTTACACCGTATTAGAACGTAAAGACGTTACAACAACAGAACATTATCTTGCAGGAATCCGTGGAACCCGTGACGCTTTGAAATGGTTGTTCGACGCAAAAGAAGGAGAAGTATCACCAATGTATCAATGCGGAGATAATGATCATCTTCTACTCGTTATCCTAGATAAGGTTAATCCTAAAGGATATCGTGCTGTAACAGACCCACAAATTAAAGAGATTGTCAAAGCTGAAGTGATTAAAGACAAGAAGGCAGAACAACTACTAGCTAAGGCTAAAGGTGTGAAGAGCATTAACGCAGCTAAAGCAAAGGGTGCTACAATCTCTGATGTTACACAAATAACATTTTCCGCACCAGTATTTATTCCTGCTACAGGAGCAAGCGAACCAGCTCTAAGTGGTGCTGTTTCTGCTACAGCAAAGGGCAAGTTCAGTGCACAACCAGTTAAAGGTAACGCTGCTATTTACCTATTCCAAGTAACAGGAAAAACAACAAACAATGTTCCATTCAAGGCTATTGAAGAAGAACAAAAACTTCGTCAAAAGTATATGCAATATGCAGGCTCATTCATGAACGAGCTTTATCTTAATGCAAACGTAACCGACAACCGTTATTTATTCTTTTAATTAAGGTGATAACCCGTTAGGTTTTCGATTTATAACTCACAATCCGCAATGTTCAATATCGAGCATTGCGGATTTTTATTTTTCTCCTAATCTACTACAAACAAACTACCCTATTCCATCATTAAGATAGAAGGCTACAATATACAAGCAAAACGTTTGAATTTAACTCCATTCCCATCACACCATAAAAACACTCATATTGCACCATAAAAGCATTAACATTATAGCGTAAAAGCATTTCTTTTACACCTCAAAAGGATCGCTTTTAACCTCAATAAGAATAAGTAAAAAGAAAGAATAAATCGGCTTAATGGTCAAGAAATCCTCAATAAGGAGCAATTATCTGCGAGCGATACACCTTTATACATATCTTTGCCACTCCAAAGAGCAAGACTATCAAAACATAGCATAACCAAACTTGTAACCCATCAATATAAACATCTGAAATAAAAGCATAAGGAAGTTCTGAAATCCACCTTAAAACAGCATTGAGTTTGTCAATTAACCCACACGCAATAGTCATCAAAACAATTACCTTTCCATACAAAACGCTACCTAAGAACGCCACAAAAGCAATATAAACCACAGCAATAAACGCAGGAACAGCTATGATATTTGCAAGTAAAAAATAAGTAGGAAATCCACCAAAATAGTATAAAACCAACGGAGCCACACCTATTTGGGCAGACAGGCTCACCGCCATCATTTTTATAATAGCATTGAAAAACCTACCAAGAAACGATGACGCAGGTCGTAAACAAAAAGTAAAAAAAGGATAAAATAAAAAGATACCCAATACAGAAAAGAACGACATTTGAAATGATACGTCCCATAAAAGCAAGGGGTTGGTAAACAACAAAACCAAAGCAGCAGACGAAAGAGAATTTAATGAAAATGTTTTTCGATTTAAAAGCAGTATGAATATAAAGATAGAAAACATCACGGCTGCACGTAAAACACTAACAGGCAAACCCACAACAAAAGCATAAACCCATATAGAAGTAAGCACAATACAGGCTCTTATCAATGAAGAAGAGAGCGTTCTTGTTAATAATAACAAGAGTGAAAAGATGACACTGAGATGTAATCCCGATAAGGCTAAAAGATGAGAGGTGCCAGTTTGACTATAAGTAGCTCTCAAAGACTTAGTTAAACCCGCTTTTTCTCCCAAGATAACAGCCTTCAGAATCACCTTTGAATCATTACTCCCACTCATCTTTTCTATTTTTTTCAACAAGCCATAGCGCACCTTTAATGCTTTTATCTTTATTTGTTCCAATATAGAAAGGTATTCAATCCCTACCCCACAATATTGCCAATTAGAAGGAAGAATAAAAGTCTTACCCACAATCCCTGCACATTTCAAACGCTTAAAATAACTTTCTAATCTACCATCTGTAGACGTTTCAAAGTGACTTAGTTCAGAATTTACTCCTAACCAACTGCCCATTGTCACCAGTTTGAGTTCCTTTTCTTCTTCAGAAATTAAGAAACTTGCCTGAACCTTCAGTCCTTCCCATTCTCCATCCATAATCATCAACGGAACCATAACTACTTTCCCGTGTCGTTCTGGCATATCCAATACCACGGCATTATAGCATATTGAGTTAGAAGGAAATGGTCTTTCATTTTCTAATTGTATAAAATTTAGACGCCACCCTCCTACAGAAAAGGCGCAAAGAAACAATAATAAACTTGCAATTATTTCTCGATTGCGAAAGAAAAAGAAAGCAACAATCGTCGAAATAATCATTATCTGCCATAAGAATGGAGGCAATTCTGCCTCTAAATAATAAGCTGTTACGATGCCTAAGATAAACACCAAGGCAATACGCAACATGGGGTTACATAGTAAAAATTGTTTAGTAGTCATTGGATAATAGTTCTTTGATAATTAAGGTGAGATCAGATTAGGGTTCGTAATCGGCAATAACATCATTCATAAAGTCCATCATTGGCTTTCCAATCTTAAATATTCTCACCACTTCTTCAATCCATTTATCACCTTCAAAGAAATCATCTGGCAAGCGAACCCATGCACAATAGTCTTTCATTCTTAAGTAATTCATGTATTCATAATCACGTGGAAAGTCTTTAGGACAACTCTTTAAGCACTCAAGTCCAAATCCTTTAGAATGTTCATCGCCCCATTTTGAAGCATTTGGAGTACCATATATTTCAACAAACTCTTTGTTTTCCACTCTCGCTCTCCACTCATCTATATTACCCATTATTTCATTTCGACATGCAGTTAAAATGTTGGTTGGCAAAAAATAAGAACCTATAGCAACAAGGGTCTGCCCTTTCTCGATATGAAGGTAATAACCTCCACAAAGCGACTTGCGTCCATTCATGCAGATATAAGCCCCAAGATGATTTTTATAAGGCGACTTATCGGGCGAAAACCGAGTATCTCTATTGAAACGATAAGTACAATCTTTTACCGTCAGATGTGCTATAGTTGGATCGAATTGAGATATTGCTGTAATGAGCTTTGCTATTCCTTCTTCAAAAGAAGCTCTACAAGCAGTATATTCTTCTTTATGTGCTAAAAACCATTCTCTATTATTGTTGGCAGTGATGTCTGCCAAAAACTTATTTATTCGCTTTGCTTGCATAATCTATTTTATAATTATCTTAATGATATAATGATGTTCTAATGAATAGGATAAGAGTTATTCTAACTTCGATCCTTCAAGTAGTTTAGGACAAATCTTATCAAAAACACACTTCGCACACTGCGGAGTTCTACTTAAACAAACATATCTTCCATGCAATATAAGCCAATGATGAGCATTTGGAACATCTTCTGCTGGAATATATTTGTAGAGTGTCTCTTCCACTTTCAGAGGTGTATTGGCAGTCTTGGGTACAAGTCCCATACGGTGACTAACACGATAAACATGCGTATCTACAGCCATTGTAGCCTTTCCAAACCACACTGCTTGCACCACATTTGCAGTCTTTCGACCTACACCAGGAAGCTTCATAAGGTCTTCTCTCTTCTCTGGTACTTCTCCATTAAATTGTTCTACTAATATTTTTGCCATCTCCACAAGATGCTTTGCCTTTGCATTGGGATAGCTCACACTACGTATATACTCAAAAACCTCATACACTTCTGCTTTCGACATCGCCAAAGGTGTGGGATAAGCTGCAAACAATTCCGGGGTTACTTGGTTTATTCTTTTATCAGTACACTGCGCACTTAACAACGTTGCAACAATCAATTCGAAAGCTGTTGTGAACTGTAATTCAGTGGTAGTGATGGGCATTTCTTTTCTAAAATATGCCAAAATATACTCATAACGTTCTTTACGTGTCATATTGCAAATATACAAAAAACAAAGAAAAAGAGCCCTTTTATATCTTGCTTTTTAGTAACTTTGCAAACGATTATTGATAAATTACTGACAATAATAAAGGAATTGAGAGGCAATTCCATTCTTTTTAATACACTTCAGGATAGATATGATAAAAGCATTATTCTTTGATATCGACGGAACTTTGGTGAGTTTCAACACTCACAAGATAGCCCAATCAACTATAGATGGTTTAAATATTGTTAAAGAAAGAGGCATCAAGATATTTATTTCGACAGGACGTCCGTTGTCTTTCATCAACAATTTAAACGAAATTGAACATCTAATTGATGGTTATATCACCACAAATGGGTCTTACAACTTTATGGGAAAGTCTGTTATATCAATGCATTCCATTCCCAAAGAAGAGGTTTGCACCCTTATTGACTATCTTAATAAGCACGAATATCCAGCTATTTTGGTAGGAACTAACACCACTGCTGTTATCAATCACAAGCCTATAGTAG
Source organism: Prevotella sp. (assembly GCA_052173735.1). Lineage (GTDB taxonomy): Bacteria > Bacteroidota > Bacteroidia > Bacteroidales > Bacteroidaceae > Prevotella. Next base: position 45,563 of record JBQMYA010000010.1, on the reverse strand, counting down.
ATCGTCTATTTATAGATTCATTTAAAGTTACAACTATTGATTATTCTATTAAGGCAGAAACGGTTCTTCAAAAAGATATCCTTCAAATAACACCATTCATCACTCAAGAGCAACAAGACATCATTATGCCTGATATTCCTCATTGTTCTGGAGAACGATGGCATCCTGAATTCATCGATATAGTGAACAAACACGCCTCTAAAGGCAAAGCCTTATCGGACATTGTTGCATACAATGACTTGTTAATTAGCGAGACTATGGCTTTCGGAGACAGTGGAAATGACATTTCAATGCTTTTAAAAGCAGGTGTTGGAGTGGCAATGGGAAATGCTAATGACAATGTGAAAGCAATGGCAAATTATGTTACTTCATCGGCAGATGATGATGGAATATACAAAGCTCTCAAGCATTTTGAAGTGATATAACAATTTGATGAGATACAAAAAATGATTCTTTAAAGGCTCAATTGGCACTTTAAAGAATCATTATCATATAGTAACTTACTACTAATCTTGGAAATATACTCTCTTAACTCGTTCGCTTATAGAGGTCAAAACTTCATAAGGAATGGTGCCTAAGGTGTCTGATAACACTGTAACGGGTAACTTATCACCAAATATTTCCACGCTATCTCCTTCTTTACAAGGTATGTCTGTAACATCAATCATTGCGACATCCATACATATATTGCCCAAATATGGAGCCTTATGTCCATTCACTAAGCAGTAACAATTTCTGTTTCCAAGACGTCTATCCAATCCATCTGCATAACCAATCGGTATTGCTGCCACTATAGTTTCACGCTCGACGGTACCCTTTCGGCTATATCCTACGGTTTCATTGCTACCAATTTTATGCATTTGCAATATGGTTGTACGCAATGAACACACGTTATTTATAATCTGATTATCACGACTATTGATACCATATAGGCCTAAACCAAGTCTACACATATCGAGTTGACGATCGGGGAAGTGAAGTATTCCTGCACTATTGTCGATGTGTCGCAAGATATGATGTGTGAAAGCTGCTTGCAATTGCTTGCTCGCTTTATCGAAAAGACTAAACTGATGTGCTGAGAAGTCATCGAAATTATCACTATCAGAACCCACAAAATGTGAGAAAACACTACGTGGAATAATGGTATTTTGGTGCTTCTTTAAGATCGATATCAATCGTTCCATATCGTGAATAGGATCAAATCCCAATCTATGCATGCCCGTATCGAGCTTAATATGTATTGGATATTGAGTGATTCCTTCTTTCTCTGCTTCTTCAATTAAAGCCTCTAAAAGACGGAATGAATATACTTCTGGCTCGAGTTCATAATCGAATATCGTTTTAAAAGACGACATCTCAGGATTCATAATCATGACATTTGCAGTCACACCATGCTTTCTTAATGCCACACCTTCATCGGCAACAGCCACTGCAAGATAGTCAACTCGATGGTCTTGAAGGGTCTTTGCCACCTCAACAGCACCCGAACCATAGCCATTTGCCTTAATCATACATACCAATTTCGTATCTTGTTTCAAATAAGAACGATAGAAATTAAGATTCTGAACCAAAGCACTTAGATTCACTTCCAACGTTGTTTCGTGCACTTTCTTTACCAAAAGATCGGTTATTTTATCAAAACCAAAGCGACGTGCACCCTTTAATAAGATGATATTATTACGCAAATTCGTAAATAATTCGCTATCAATAAAATCTTGAACTGTTAGAAAGAATGAGCTATTTTGCAATTGGAAACAATCTTGATGCGCATGTATTTCAGGTCCAATACCAATAAATTGATTCACACGTCGTTGCTTCATCAGTGCCGAAACCTCGCTATAAAGTAGAGAAAGAGGCTTTCCTGTTTGATAAATATCACTTAATATCAATACTCTTTGACGCTCTTTAGCATCTGGTCGACGACTCATAAAGTCTAAAGCAATATCAAGCGAGTTGATATCTGAATTATAAGAATCGTTAATAAGCGTACAATCATGTCTGCCATCTTTCACCTCTAAGCGCATAGCAACAGGCTCTAAAGATGCCATTCGCTCTTCTATTGCATTCTTATCAATACCTAAGTATAAGCCAATAGCTAAACATTCGATAGAATTTTCGATAGAAGCTTCATCAATAAAAGGTATCTTATAACTGCCTTCTACACCTTTATACGAATAATATATAACGCTATCTGCATTGTTTTTCAAAACTTTAGAAACATAAAGAGTAGACTTTTCATTCTGTCTTGATAACGAAAAGCGTTGTCCTTCAAATGAAAATTGCTCTACACAACGTTTCACTAAAGTATTATCTTCATTATAAATAAGAAGTTTTGAGTCTGTAAATAGCTTTAATTTCTCGTTACATTTCTCTTCTAAAGAAGTGAAATTCTCCTGATGTGCATCGCCTATGGTTGTTAATATACCTATTGTTGGCTGAATAATGTCACGCAATGAGTCCATTTCTCCAGGCTCACTTATTCCTGCTTCGAACACTCCTAGCTGAGTATTGTTAGTTAATAACCATACAGAAAGGGGTACTCCCGTTTGAGAATTATAGCTTCTTGGACTGCGAGTAACAATCAATGAAGGCGAAAGAAGCTGATAAATCCATTCTTTCACCATTGTTTTTCCGTTGCTGCCAGTTATTCCTATCACTGGAATAGCAAACTCATCACGATGTCTTTCGGCTAATCTTTGGAGGGCATCAAGGGTATTTGACACCTTAAGAAAATTGGAATTAGGATATAATACCGCATAATTTTCTGGTACTTCGTTCACTACAAAGTTGCGAACACCACGCTTATACAAGTCAGATAAATATTTACTTCCGTCATTACTCATTGTTTTTATGGCAAAAAACAATGTTTCTTCTGCAAAACATAACGACCTACTGTCTGTTAATAAGAATACAATAGAAGCATTAGCTCTACCATATCGGCGTGCTCCTATCAATGCTGTTATTCTCTCAATTGTATAAGTCATCACCCTATTTCCTTATCTTTTCTTTTGTTTCTTCTTTGTATTTATCTGCCATATCTATGAAATCAAATTACAAAAGCATTCTCCTTTCATTCTTATAGCAAACATACATTACTTCAATAGTTGCACAAAAGTACAATAAAATTTGAAATGCCACATCAATATCACGCAAAAAACAGAATAAAAGTTCAACCTATTGCAACCCACTTGTTTATCTTCTCAAAATAAACTCATTGCTTATTGTCATAAAATAAGATTACATTTAGTTCATCTTTTTTCATTAACTTTGCACTAATAATACAAAAGAAAAATGAATAAGTTTACATCTAAGATAGCAAAAGAGCTAAATCTTTCTGTCAAAGCAGTTGAAAATACTCTAGAACTCTTAAACAATGGTGCAACAATTCCTTTCATTAGCAGATATAGAAAGGAACAAACTGGAGGTTTAGACGAAGTAAATATTGGCTTAATAAAAGACTTATACGACAAAGAAGCGGAACTTTCTAAACGCAAAGAAACTGTTATCAAAACCATAACTGAAGTGGGAAAGATGACAAAAGAATTGCTTCAACAAATTGAGGATTGTTCTAATGCTGCACAATTAGAAGACCTTTACTTGCCATTTAAGCCTAAACGCCGAACAAAAGCACAGATAGCAAAGGAAAAAGGACTTGAACCTCTTGCGCAATTCATTATGATTCAGCGTGAAAATAATATCGAACAAAAAGCAAGAGCATTTCTTTCTTCTGATATTAAAGATGTAAACGAAGCTATAAAAGGCGCTCAAGACATTATTGCTGAATTGTTTTCTGAAGATCAAAGAGCACGACAAATGCTTAGAAAAAACATGCAACATGAGGCAATTGTTGTGGCAAAGCAGAAAAAAGGCATTGAAATTACAGAAGAAGCACTTAAATATAAGGATTATTTTAACTATTCTGAGCTCTTAAAAAGATGTTCTTCGCATCGTCTTTTAGCTATTAATAGAGGCGAGAAAGAGGGCTTTTTATCTATTAATATTGAATTAGACGATGATACTTTCATTCAAAGGGTTGCCCGTTTCTTCATTAAATCGAATGGAAAAGCAGCCCAACTAATTCACGAAGCCATTGAAGATGGATACAAACGACTTCTTTTTCCTGCCATAAAAAATGAAGTTTTGGCTCTAGCAAAGGAACAAGCAGACACTGAAGCCATTAAAGTTTTTTCCGAAAACCTACGTCAATTGCTCCTTGCAGCACCATTGGGACAAAAGAGAACCTTAGGTATTGACCCTGGATTTAGAACAGGTTGCAAGGTGGTGTGTTTGACTTCTGAAGGCAATCTATTGCACCATACGGTCATTTTCCCTAATGCTCCTCACTATAAAACAAAGGAATCGCAAGACACTATCAAACAACTTGTTTCTAAATATGATATTGAAGCCATTGCAATTGGTAATGGAACTGCAAGCAGAGAAACGCTTTCTATTGTCAAAAGCATTGACTTTACAAAGCAACTTGATATTTTTGTAGTGAGTGAAGATGGAGCTTCGATCTATTCTGCATCGAAAATTGCTCGTGAAGAGTTCCCAAATGAAGATGTAACTGTTCGTGGAGCGGTTTCTATTGCACGCAGATTAATGGATCCTTTGGCTGAACTTGTGAAGATAGATGCCAAAAACATTGGTGTAGGTCAGTATCAACACGATGTTGACCAGAATGCTCTTAAAAAGAGTTTAGATGTAGTTGTAGAAAGTTGTGTTAACTCAGTGGGAGTGAATCTCAATACTGCTAGTAGTTCTTTGCTCACTTATGTCAGTGGACTTGGCCCTTCTTTAGCCCAGAATATCGTTGATTATAGAAGCAAAAATGGTGCTTTTAGTTCTCGTTCTCAATTGAAAAAGGTACCTCGTTTAGGCGATATTGCTTTTCAACAATGCGCAGGTTTCCTTCGTATTCCTAACGGAAAGCACCCTTTAGACAATACTGCTGTACACCCAGAGAGTTACCATATTGTTGAAAAGATGGCTAAAAATGCAAGTTGTAGCATAGAAATGCTTATTCAAGACAAAGCAAAACAAAAGGAAATTGACCTTAACTTGTATGCTGCTAATGAGATAGGACTCCCTACTCTACAAGATATTATGACCGAATTAGATAAACCTGGGCGTGATCCTAGAATGCAATTAGAGCATTTTGAATTTGATTCTAGAGTCAAAGAAATTGGTGATTTATCGATAGGAATGGTGCTTCCAGGCATTATAACCAATATAACTAATTTTGGAGTGTTTGTAGATATTGGCGTACATAATGATGGACTGGTTCATATTTCACAAATAACCAATAGATATATCAGCAGTCCTACTGACGTAGTTAAACTGCATCAACATGTCCAAGTCAAGGTTATTGAAGTAGACTTGCAACGCAAACGAATAGCATTGTCAATGCGTTTGAATGAAAAAGAGAAATAAATAAACAGGAACAAAATTGTGATTAAGAAAGAGAGATGAAGAATATTGCTATTATTGGTGGTGGAGCTGCTGGTTTCTTTGCTGCAATTACGGCAAAGAAGCAAAACAAAAACAATGAAGTTTTTATCTTCGAACGCAGTAAAAGGGTTCTTGCTAAGGTAGCAATAACAGGTGGTGGGAGATGTAATGTAACCAATTCTTTCAACGAAATATCATCACTTACAATGGCTTATCCACGTGGGAACAAATTATTAAAACGTTTATTTAACATATTCGACTATACTACTTGTTATCAATGGTTTGAAGAACATGGAGTGAAACTCATTACACAAGCAGATAATTGTGTTTTTCCTCAATCTCAGGATGCCCAAAGTATCGTTCAATGTTTAGTGAATGAAGCTCATAAATTGGGTGTCAAAGTAATTACAGATCATTGGTTAGAAAACATTGAAGCACAAGAAAACGGAACTATATGCTTGCACTTCAAAGACAAAGGGAAAAGATGTTTCGATGCTGTTGCTATAACAACAGGTGGCTCTCCACGCATAGAACCATTGCAATATCTGGCAAAATGTGGGCACAAAATAGAGCAACCCGTCCCCTCTCTCTTTACTTTCAATATCAACAATAAGAACTTAAAGGAGCTAATGGGAACGGTTATAACCAACGTCAGCCTACATATTCCAGGCTCAAAGATCAATAGTAGCGGTGCACTTCTCATCACCCACTGGGGCATTAGCGGTCCTGCCACCCTTAAACTATCTTCGTATGCAGCCCGAATTGCTAAAGAACAGAATTATAAAATACCCATTGCCATTAACTGGACAAATGGTTTTAGCATTGCAGAAGTAGAGAAACTATTAAAAGAAGCCATACAGAGCACCCCCCAAAAACAAATTTCATCTATCCGTTTTCTAGATATAACCAATCGTGTTTGGACCTTCCTTTTATCACGTGCAGACATCGATTGCCAAAAGAAATGTTGTGATTTGAGCAAAAAGATGATGAACAAACTCATAGAAACGCTTACAAACGACATTTATACGACAAATGGGAAGGGAGCATTTAAAGAAGAGTTTGTAACCTGTGGAGGTGTTTCTTTGAAAAGTATCAATAATAATACACTAGAGAGTAAGCACGTTCCCAACTTATATTTTGCAGGAGAAGTGCTCGATATTGATGCCATTACGGGTGGTTTTAATTTGCAAGCGGCATGGACAACAGGCTATGTTGTGGGCTTAAATATTAGTAAAGAATAGTAGCATTATATACTTATTTAATCCCATACAAAATACAATTATAACTCATTATCAATCAATGTTATACATAAGGAATATAATAGTAATAAATAATATCATTGCTTTTGCCATAGAAGAGCAATGATATTACACAGTAAAAGCATTACTATTAAAATGCAAAAGCAATGCAATTGATCTACAAGAATAAAAAGTTATGTTGACGATTATAAACTTTCGAAGTGCTGCAGTTCCTTAGTTACATCAAGTAAAGGGTATTTCTTCGCTATTGTATTGAGTTTTTCAATAGTCAATTGCTTGAATTTTATAAAGTCGTTTGATGCAACATCAAGCACTTTATGTGCCAATGCTTGTTTAATGGGGCGCCATTCTGCAATAAAATCTGTAGTTGATTGACTGAAATAGGTCTCACTAAAACGCTCCCAAATATACTCCACGGCTTGTTCATTAGGGTGCAACATATCGCCAGCATAAAAGCGATAATCTCGCAATTCATCGTTCACTATCTCGTAAGCAGGAAAATATTCTACTCTATCAGGATAGCATTCTAAAAGTTGTTGAGATGCAAGTAAGAGAGAAGCTTTCGATAGTTGACTTCCATGGAAACCATATTTAGCATATCTAATGGGGCTAACTGTTACAATAATCTTAATATCTTTATTAAGTTCTATTAATTTATCAACAGCCAAACTCAAATAGTTTACACATTTTTCAATGCTCAATTGTTCTTCACGAAACAACCTTTGAGGTTGCTTTCTGCAATTATCTACGATCTCGTTGGTTTCTTTTAATATGTAAACTCTATTCGTTCCTAATGTAAAGATGGCATAATCTGGAATAAAAGAGATGTGTTGAATGGTATGATAAACACTTGCAGGATTATACATTACGCCATAAGGATTGACCAAAGTGTTGAACTTTTCTGCAGTAAACTTCTTACCCATATTATTCGCAAAGCATGAACCTACAAACAACATACGGGCAAATGGATTAATAGAAAAATTGCTCTTGGGTATATCTACTATTGTTCTAAACTTCATACTGCATATCCTCTTTAAAATAAAAGACACATTCCAAATCCTAAACTAAGCGAATTAAACGATATCTTTCTACTGAAAGAATCTCTTATTTTCATGACACTTCCTGCAGAAGAAAGTCCCCATCGGTTCTTTACATCATAAGAAAAAGATGCTCTTGAATGGTCGTAATTAAGGTGAACTCTAAAAGCTATACCTTCTTTATGTGCCCAAATGCACGATAAGCCTGCACCATGCACCCAGAAGGGTTTGGCAGATAAGCTCATAAATTCGGTTGAACAAGACACCGACTCACCATTAAAAGGCTCTAAATGCTTTAATATTGCAGTGCGTTCGCTTACTTTTTCTCCAGTTGAAGGATTACTGTTTTGTAGTTGTAGCAATTCCGTTTTCATTCTATTGGCATTTACATCCAACATTGCATCTACCTTATAATCCATAGAAAAACGCTGCCCTACAAGAAGATTTGCGCCAAGTCGAAGTCTAGAAGATAACGGATAAGAAAAATATATTCCTGCTTGATAATCGAAAGCACCCATATGTGTAGACTCAACTCCAACAAATTGAGCATTAGATTGAAGGATCCTTGAAAGCTGTTGGTCGTCTGTTGCATAATAACGGAAACCATTTGATAAATCAACAGAAGCTGTTACAGGAACCGATATCACACGAAGTTTACCTCCAATGCCAATGTTTGGGTGGAAGAAATAAGCACCTTCGAGATTCACAGACGAGCCTGTTCCAAAGTGAAGTTCTAATCCTAATGGATTACTTACACCTCTACTATCATTTGAAGCATATGGATTTCCATCTGAATCGTAATTATCATAGATATTATTAAGGGCTAGTTTATTAGGTCCATCATATACTTGTACGCCTAAACTCAAAAATGATGGCTGTTTAGAAACATCGTAAATGTCTGTTAATCTACTACCTCTTTGTATGCCTTTTTGTTTGAGAATGACATCCGAAAGGAAGTATCCGAGGTCGGTAGAAACTATTCCTATTCCTGCACCAACTAGCACATCACTTACCCAATGGCGGTTATTTAGCACTCGACCAACACCAGTTAAGGTTGCTAAAGAATATCCTGCAATACTATAAAGTGGACTTCTTGTCTGTCCATATTCCTTATGTAATATCGTTGCAGCAGCGAAAGCAAAGGCTGTATGACCTGATGGGAAACTGTTTTTTGTAGTTCCATCGGGACGCATCTCACGTACAGAATATTTCATTCCGTTTGTTGCTATTCCCATGAAAGCAAGCGAAAGGGCATTACTTAATGCCAATCCCTTCCACGAGCTGCGTCCTTCTACACCCGAAGCCTTTAATGCCCATGCTCCAATTAAGGGTACATACTGAGTGTAATTATCGAAGGATTTACTATAATGAGGCGTAAAATAGTGCCTCATATTTCTGAAGTGATCTTTCTGACGCTTTATAAAAAAGCCTGAAGTGATAAACCCTAAGCCAACATAAGAAAAGTGATAATTGAATGCATTGCTGTTAAACGACTTTAGTTTAAAAGCCGTATCAACTGCAATTGAATCTTTATATTGAAGCGGAAGAATTCTATTTTGCTCAATAACAACACTGTCATTGGCAGAAATGTTACCCCAAGTGACCAAATAAGATAGTAATATGAATATTCGTTTCTTTATATTTATGGACATAATTTATTCGTACTTCTACTCTTTTCCTATGAATACTACGACTTTAAAGTACTTATTTCTATTGATAATTTATCTTTTTATCTTTAATGATATTATAGCTCTTCGACAAAAGGAGCTGCATTAACACATTTGATATTCTGAGTTAATTGTTCAACACTACTTGCTCCTATAATAACAGAAGTTACACCTTTTTGAGCCAACACCCATGCAAGTGCCATCTCAGCAAGCGACTCTTGTCTGCCTGAAGCAAGTGAATTAAGGTGCTTTAGATAGGCAAGTAGCTCTGGAGTAAGTACTTTCTTTTGCAAGGAAAGGTTCTTTTCCATTCGTGAATGTGCTGGCACTCCATTGAGATACTTATCTGTTAACAATCCTTGAGCTAATGGAGAGAAAGAAACAAAGCCTGCTCCTACTTCTCTACAAAAACTCAAAATCCCTTCATTTTGAGGCTTTCGATCCAACAAGTTCAATCTATCTTGAACTGTAAGAAGCTTCACATCACGTTCTGCAAGATAGTTATAAGCCTGTTTAAGCTGTTCTAATGGCCATCGAGAAATACCAATATACAATGCTTTTCCTTGCTTAACAACATCTACAAGAGCATTGAGTGTCTCTTCAATTGGTGTGTTTGGATCATAACGGTGACTATAAAAGAGATCAACATAATCGAGTTTCATTCGAGATAAACTTTGGTCTAAGCTTGAAATGATATACTTTCTGCTTCCCCAATTACCATAAGGACCTTCCCACATCTCATATCCAGCCTTCGTTGCAATAAACAATTCGTCTCTAAAAGGTTTGAAATCGCTTTGCATAATCTTTCCAAATGTTTGCTCTGCATAGCCTTTTGGAGGTCCATAATTATTGGCTAAATCAAAGTGAACAATACCATTATCAAAGGCATAACGCAGTATTGAACGGCAAGTATCAAAGTCATTTGCTTGTCCGAAGTTATGCCATAGACCCAAAGAAACCTTTGGAAGCATTACACCAGAACGTCCACAACGATTGTAAAACGACTCAGATGCCTCATAACGAGTTGCTGAAGGAGTATAATTTTCTAATGAAGCGTTTATTATCATGTTCTTGTTCGCTTTATATCCAATTATTATTTACATTGAAAAATGTCTACCCTTATAATAAAGGCAACATCTATTTGATCTTGAATTACAATATCAGTGCTTTTCAATTAGAGCACTATTCAGAATTACTTCTGTTCTTCTTTGTCTCTATTTATCAAGGCAAGAAGACGATCTACCGCCTCTTCTTCACTGATATTTCTTTCTACACACTCTTGTTTTCGATACAAAGAGACCTTTCCAGGACCTGCTCCTACATAGCCATAGTCGGCATCTGCCATCTCACCTGGGCCGTTAACGATACATCCCATGATGCCTATTTTGAGACCTTTCATGCCCTCTGTGGCTGCTTTTATGCGTGCAATTGTACTTCGAAGGTCGTAAAGTGTGCGCCCACAACCAGGACAACTGATGTATTCTGTCTTGCTTACACGAAGTCTTGCAGCTTGAAGTATACCAAAAGAGGTATGCTCTACGATTGCATTAGATAAGCTTCCTGCATTCATTATCCATATTCCATCGGTCAAACCATCAATCATTAAGGCTCCCATATCAGCTGCAGCTTCAAGAAGAAACTCGCTTTGTTCCTCTGAAGAGTGCATATATAGCTGCGCAAAGATAACCGGATTGGTAATATTATGATTCATTAAGTCGTGAACTAGAGCTCTATGACGACCTAATTGATTATCTTTTCCAGCCATTGAAATAACAACAACCTCTGGATGTGCCTTTAAACAAGCTACATACTCATCGCTATCAGCTCCATATTGCAACACAAGAAACTTTATATCTGATTGAATATGAGAGATAAAAGGAACTGCATTATAGGGAAATATTGGATATAACATCAAGTCTGAGTATTGCTCTTTCAAGTCATTATACACTCCATAATCAACAATATAACAGCGTTTCTTATCAATATTTTGTGGTAATTCGCTACCAACATACATGTAATCGGCCTTAGGCGACTGTGGTTTATCACTAGAAATAATCACCACTTCTTCCTCTTCTTTAGGCTCTTCAAACATAGAAGAAGGCTTAGATACAATTACAACAGGAACCTTTTGACCTCCAATATTACCCACTTGGCAAGTTGAACGACGTGCAGGATGAATGTAATTAAAGTCCTTTGCAGGTGTTTCAGGCAGTGTTACAGGAGCCACTTTGCTTGTTATATAATAGCAAAGATGCTTTGCAACAGGTATCTCTTCTTCAGGTTCTTCACTCAAAGACACTCTTATTGTGTCGCCAATACCATCAGATAGCAAAGCACCAATACCCACAGCACTCTTTATTCTGCCGTCTTCTCCTTCGCCTGCTTCGGTTACTCCGAGGTGAAGGGGATAGCTCATACCCTCTTTTTCCATTGCTTCTACGAGTAAACGCATAGAGCGAACCATTATAACGGTATTGGAAGACTTTATCGAAATCACCACATCATTAAATGATTCACGTTGACATATACGCAAGAACTCTAAGCAACTTTCTACAATACCTTCTGGAGTATCGCCATATCTATTACGTATTCGGTCTGAAAGAGAGCCATGATTCACACCTATTCTTATTCCTGTTTTATTCTCTTTACATATATTCAAGAATGGAATAAAGCGTTCTTCTATCTTTAATAGCTCATGAGCATACTCTTCATCAGTATATTCTAGCTTCTTAAAAGTACGTGCAGGATCTACATAGTTACCTGGATTTATACGTACTTTTTGTGTTGTTGTGGCAGCAACATCAGCAACTCTGGGATTAAAGTGCACGTCGGCAACTAAAGGAACATCATATCCTTTAGCCTTAAGCACATCGTTTATGCACTTCATATTTTCGGCTTCACGAACTCCTTGAGTTGTTAAACGAACCAATTCGCCACCTTTTTGAATAATACGTTCAGCCTGTTCAACACAGGCTTGAGTATCATTTGTATCTGTAGTTGTCATCGATTGCACTCTAATTGGATTTTCTCCTCCTATTAAGAGGTTTCCAATTGTAGCGACACTCGATTTTCTTCGCTGATAATTAAATAAATCAATCATATCTAAATAATGAGTATTCATAAAGAAAAAGAGTAGATTTCATTACCCTATTTCTTTGCTTTCATCATTTTAGTTGGTTTTAAATGCGTACTTAATTTCTGCTAATTCTCTATTAGCCTTTTCTATTTTTGATCCTAATCCAGCCTTATATTCCATCACTCTCTGCTTTACTTCGCTATCAGAAAGAGCGATCATTTGAGCTGCAAGGATAGCTGCATTGAGTGAACCATTCACTCCTACAGTTGCAACAGGAATTCCAGGAGGCATTTGAACGATGCTCAATAGGGAGTCTAATCCATCTAACATTCCTTTAATAGGAACACCAATAACGGGTAAAGATGTTGAAGCTGCAACAACACCAGGCAGAGCTGCAGCCATACCTGCAGCTGCAATGATAACCTCTACACCACGAGATGCAGCATTTTTAGCAAATGTTTCGACCGCATCGGGGGTGCGATGAGCTGATAAAGCATTTACTTCGAATGGTATTTCCATATCATTTAAAAATTCACAAGCTTTTTCCATTACTTTCAAATCGCTTGTACTTCCCATTATTATGCTAACTTTTGGATTCATATTGTTATTGTTTTTAGTTGTTTTATAGAATAATTAAAAATGCCGTAATGAGTCCTATTCCAAATCCAGTTAATACTTGTGAGAGTGAATGTTGTAATAAAATCATACGACTTGAGCCTACTATTCCTGCTACAAAGAATACCAAACACACCCAAAGTGTTGGGTTAAAGTTGAATAAAAAGGCAAAAGCCATCAGTGCACCAAGCACACCTCCGATGGCAGCTGTATGGGTTGAGACCTTCCACCACACATTTATTAGAGCACAGATCACCTGAATTAAGAGTGCTGCAATTAGTATTCTACCCACGAAACTTGCTACATTATAACGACTGAGCAAGTAAAAACACGTGAAATAGCATATAATTGAGATAATGTAAGGAAACATTCTTCGGTCTCGAATACCTAATTCTAAAAGCGACCAACCTTGATATCGCCTATAAAAATGAATGAGTAGAGTTGGAAGAAGTATTGTAAAAATATACACAACACCAAGAATTGAAAGTCGATAAGCTAACGACATTTGACTTAAGTAGGTTAAAAAGAATAGTATCATCATACCAAAAAGTGGCAAATAGAATGGTGTAAAAACCATACTTACTATTCTTGAAACCAATATAATATTCTTTTCATTCATCTTAATATTCTTCTTTTATCTATCAATATTAGATATTTTCGATATTTATGCTTTACGAAGGCGGGCCACAGGTATTCCTAATTGCTCACGATATTTAGCTATTGTACGTCTTGCAATAGGAAAACCACGTTTCGACATTTCACTTGTTAGCTTGTCGTCGCTCATTGGTTTACTCTTATCTTCTGCGTCTATCAACTCTTTAAGAGCGACTTTTATTTTTCGAGTAGACATTTCTTCGCCTCCTTCTGTGGTATATCCATCACTAAAGAAATAACGAAGAGGGAATGTTCCCCACTTTGTTTGAGCGTATTTCATATTGCTTACTCGTGAAATGGTGGAGATATCGAGCCCTGTTTTTTCTGCAATATCTTTCAAAATCATAGGTTTTAGGTCTGCCTCATCTCCATCTTGAAAGAATTTCAATTGCCAATTAATGATGGCTTTCATTGTTGTAACAAGCGTATTGTGACGTTGTTTTATAGCTTCGATAAACCCTTGAGCTCTTTCTACCTTTTCTTTAGCATACAACAAACCCTCTTTTTGTTGACGAGACATACCTTGTTTATTGTTCTTATACTCGTGAACCATATCTGAAAACGATTGAGAAATCTTCAATTCAGGTATATCTCCACGATTTAAAGTAAACGAAATTGTATTGTCTTCCGCTGTTTCTACAATAAAATCAGGTGTTATTTGCTGTAAACTTCTACCTTGTGTCTCACCCAAAGCAGCCCCAGGTTTAGGGTTGAGCTTATGAAGTTCGTGTTGAAGTGTTTCTTTCTGTTCTTCATTTAAACCTAATTGAGATTTTATTTTATCCCAATGTTTCTTGGTAAACTCATCAAAGTATTTTTCAAGAACAGTGCGCATTAGTTTCTTTAAAGTTCCTTCCGACTTTCGTTCTACCTGCAAAAGCAAACATTCTTGCAACGAACGTGCACCAATACCAGCGGGGTCGAATGTTTGAAGAATTAACAATACATCTTCAATCTCCTCTACACTGACATCTATATCATTATAAATGGCTAATTCATCGCTTATTGTATCGAGTTTTTTTCGTAGTAAACCATCATCATCTAAAGAGCCAATAAGATATTCCATCACCTTGTGTTGCTCTTCAGTGAGATTTACTTCGCTCATCTCTTCTTTGAGTTTATCATAGAAAGAAACTGTATCCCCATAAATCATCTCCTCGTGTTCGGCATTGTTTGAATCGTTTCTGCCATACACTTGGGGCATTTCATCATCTCCTCCAATGGTTTCTAAAGCTCTTTCCAAAGCATCTTCACGCTCTTCTCGCTCGCTTTTTTCTTCTTCAGTTAATTCAGAATCACTATCTAAAAGATTAACTTCGGCAGATTGTGATTCATCATTTTCCCCCATTTCGAGTGCTGGATTATCATCAAGTTCAGAGTTAATACTTTCTTCTAGCTCTGTTAAAGGCATCTCTAACAGCTTCACTTGCAACATTTGTTGCTGTGAAAGACGCTGCACTTGTATCTGTGTTTGTTCTTGTGTCTGTATGAGTTTTTGAGCCATCTGTCTCTCGTTATGTCTTATTTTGAGATGTTATCCCGCTGAGGATATTATTAGTTTAAATAAAAAGTGACTGCCTTCGCAAACTGAATTGTATCACCTTAATAGATTACTTATTTGCAATAATTTGCAACATACCTTGCAAAGGTAAATATTTATCATCACAATAACAAGAAAATAGTTATGTTATTACACTCTAAAAGTAATGTTTTTACAAGCCAAAAGCATTGACTTTACACTGTAAAAGCTATCCTTTTATAAATCAATTGAATAAGAGGCATTTAAAGATTATCTATCTTGTAATAGATATTTTCAATTGGGCTAATTTTATTTAAATACTATTTTTGTAATAAGCTATTACGCTTTCTGCAATTAGTCACAAACAAATTACAAATAAAAAAACAACAAATATTAAAATGAAAACAAACAGATTATTTATCAAAGTATTATTCTTAACTTTGTGTCTATCAACTTTTTGTTTCTCATGTACAAGCAGGAACAAAACAAACAATAATAAAATAATGAACAATAACGCTGAAATATACTTAGCAGGTGGATGTTTCTGGGGAACAGAACATTATCTGAAACAAATTAATGGGGTCGTAAAAACAGAAGTAGGCTATGCAAATGGCAATATAAAGAACCCTACTTATAAAGATGTTTGCACTGACGCAACAGGCTTTGCAGAGGCTGTCCGTGTGGAATATAATCCTGAAGTGCTACCACTTTCGCTTTTACTTCAATTGTATTTCGAGAGTATTGACCCTACATCGGTTAATCAACAGGGAAACGATAGAGGTTCGCAATATCGCACAGGTGTGTAGTATACCAATAAAGAAGATCTGCCTTTAATTAGAGCAGAGCTAACAAAACTAGAAGGACAATATTCTGATTATCTTGCAGTTGAGGTACTTCCTCTACGCAATTTCTATATTGCAGAGGAATATCATCAAAATTATCTCGATAAAAATCCTACGGGTTATTGTCACCTTCCTAAAGCTCTTTTCGAACATGCACGAAAAGCAAATGATTCAACTGCTAAGCCTATGGAATTTAAGAAAGCAACAACTGAGGAGTTAAAGAGTAAACTCACTGCCCTACAATATGAGGTGACACAACACGAAGCTACAGAAAAACCATTCGATAACGAATATAATAAGGAGTTTAGACCTGGTATTTATGTAGACATTACCACTGGTGAACCTTTGTTTTTAAGTAGCGATAAGTTTGAATCGGGCTGTGGTTGGCCTGCATTTTCAAAGCCAATCGACAATCACTTACTAAACATTAGCCCCGACACATCACACGGCATGATTCGTAGTGAGGTGAAAAGCAAAAAGGGAAACGCCCATCTTGGACATGTTTTTGAAGATGGTCCTACAGAAACAGGCGGTCTTAGATATTGCATTAACAGTGCTTCTTTACGCTTTATCCCTAAAGAAGATATGAAAAAAGAGGGATATGGAGCTTATATTAAGCTAATAACTCCAGCTAAACCACATCAACACTAGTTTATAAAAGGGTGATTGTTGTGGTGAAAAGAAAAGGCGACAAAGACTAACTTTTAAATAATTAGAAAATCACTAATGCCATTTCGTACAACGAAAGGATAAAAAATATATTTCATTATGTCATTAAGAGAACTATTAGAGTTTCGCCGTGCTGTTAGAAGTTACGACTCTTCGAAAGAAATTAACACAGAGACTGTTAAGCAATGTATTGAGTTAGCCACCCTAGCTCCAACGAGTTCAAACCTTCAATTATGGGAAGCTTATCATGTAACCGATAAAGATTGCCTGCAGAAAATAAGCAAAGCATGTTTTGAACAGTCTGCTGCTAGAACAGCAAAACAGGTTATTGTATTTGTAACAAAGCAGAGATTGCACCGCAAACACGCTCAGCAAGTATTAGCTTTTGAACGTGAAAACATTAAAAGAAACAGCCCTTTAACTCGTCAAGAACCACGCATTAAACGAATGGAGCTGTACTATAATAAGGTAATGCCTTTCCTTTATGGTCGCTTTTTCGGCTTATTGGGTCTTTTTAGAAAAACTCTTGCACAAACAATAGGACTCTTTCGCCCCATAGTTCGCCAAGTTTCAGAAGGCGAAATGAAAGCGGTTGTACATAAGAGTTGCGCTTTAGCAGTACAAACATTTATGATTGCAATGGCAGAAGCAGACTACGACACTTGTCCATTAGAAGGTTTTGATAGCAAACTCATAAAAAAAGCACTCAACCTACCTTATGATTGCCAAATAAATATGGTGATTACATGTGGTATTAGAAATGACCATGGGGTGCGTGGTGACCGCTGTCGTCTTCCACTTGAAGAGTTTTATCATTCTGTATAAGATGATTTAAAGAGATAAAAGTACTACTTTAACAAAGTATTTACACTAGAATAAGCTTCCATTTAAAACATGAGTAAACTTATATAGTTATCTAAATATAAAATAGTTACAAAACAAATGGAGTCGACTTTCACCATAAAAGTCGACTCCATTTATTCTATCTAACACCTAGGTTTTATTTTGTTACAGCACTGTTCTTTCTCTTCTTATATTCAAGAAAGGCGATAAGAGCAATTAAAATTAATAGAACTACAAACGAAACTGTTGCTATTGTTTCTGTTGTATGAACGCTTTGAGGATCGAAAGCCAATTCTATTGTATGCTTTCCATTCTCTACATTTAAGGCTCTTAAGATGTAATTAACACGTCCTAACTCTGCTTTTTGTCCGTCAATTATAGCTGTCCAACCTGGATAATATATCTCAGAAAAAACCACTACTCCACCTTTTTCAGACGATACATTATACTTTAACTTATTAGGAGCATAGCTAACCAACTCTACTTGCGACACATTGCCTTGAACATTAGATGCTTTAAGGGTGGTGTCAAACTGCTTATCAGCCACAGCTTCGTGACGTAAATCAATCTTCCCAACCTTATCTATTTCTTCATTAGCATTGTTTACATAAGTAACTTTATCAACAAACCAAGCGTTTCCATAAGTATATGGATTTAAAACAGGAGCAGTTTGATTGCCTTGAAGTGGAAGAATGAAGTACTTAGTGTTGAGCATATTTAATATAGGATATATGCTTCTGCCATCTACTTTGCTCATATCTCCACCTGCAGTCATAATTGCTTGCATTGTTTTTTGCATCTCAGGAGCAATGTAATGCTCAATCATTTCTTGATAACGACGCAATTTTGCGGGGTGATATCCACCAATGCTCTTATGGAAATAAGATGTTTCATTTTCATTAAAAGTATTTGATGCCAAGTTCAGAACACGATAATCGAGCGACTTATCTTGAAGAATAATCTTGTCTGTATTGCTCATTTCTGGCTCATTATCTCTCACACTACGCTCTACAAACATTGCATCATTAAGATATCTCTTATTCACCATCCACATATCAACTAAGCATAAAGCAGCAATAATCACTATCATTACATTTGCTTTTAGCTTGTTATAGCTAAAAAGAACGAGTAGTGCACTTCCAACAACAATGATAAAGACAGTTCGATAGCAATCTGCTGAGAACATTGCCTCACGCATTTGTGTTAAATTTGCCATTAAAGGAGATAGGTATTCTGCAGGAATATTCTTCAAAGCCTGCATCTCTGCATCTGAAATGAAGCTGCTAAAGAAAAGCGAAGGAGCAAGAGCAAAGAGTAAAGCCACACCTGCTGTTAATCCAAAGCTGATATAAACATACTTCATGTTTTGCTTTAAGGCTTCTTTTTCTTCTATAAGTGTTTTCAAAGCCATTACTGCAAGCAATGGAATTGTAAACTCTGCAATCACCAATATTGATGCAACTGTTCGGAATTTTGCATACATCGGAACATAATCGATAAAGAAATCGGTTAAAGGCATAAAGTTTCTACCCCACGAAAGCAATATTGAAAGGATTGTTGCTGCAAGCAATGCCCACTTCATGGGTGTCTTTACGATGAACAATCCCAATATAAATAGCATTAAAACAAAGGCTCCTACATACACAGGACCACTTGTTCCAGGTTGATTTCCCCAATATTGACCCAACTGTTCATATACTTGCATGAACTGAGGATCTGCTTTTTTCATTGCAATTTCATTATTTGCTAAAGGAACTGAAGCTCCTCC
This sequence comes from Prevotella sp., assembly GCA_052173735.1. GTDB lineage: Bacteria > Bacteroidota > Bacteroidia > Bacteroidales > Bacteroidaceae > Prevotella. The sequence goes on along the minus strand of JBQMYA010000010.1, from coordinate 26,163 downwards.
TTTGGCATTAGGAATAAGCAATGTCCATATTTCTCCTATTCCATAACTCCACTGAGTGATGTAATCTCTCTCTAAACCGCTATTGGTTTGGTTGGCAGAATTCTTCTTTACGAGTTCACTTTTACCACGCATACTCTCCTTGCCATACTCCCATGTATGATAAAGGTTACTGCTATTGATTAAAATACCCAATGCAGCTCCAACCACACAAACACCTGTAGCTTTGGCAAAATGAGCAAGTTTCTTTTGCTTTATAGCCTCAACAAGGTAGGCAATAACCATAAAGAACACCACGAATAAATAATAATAGGTCATTTGAACGTGGTTGGCTTTCACCTCAAATGCCGTGAAAAGTGCAGTAACTAATAGCCCCCAAAGGTATTTTCCACGATAAGCAAGTACTACACCCGCTATCATTGGAGGCAAATAAGCAAGTGCCCACACCTTCCAGATGTGTCCTGCAGCGATGATAATAAAGAAATAAGAGGAGAATGCCCATATAATTGAACCCAAAGCTGCTAGTTCTTTACGAAAATTAAAGGCACGAAGAAAGATATAAAAACCCAACAAATAGGCAAAAACATACCACACATTATCAGGAAGTCCTAAGTGATACACTTCCATGATCTTTGATAATACGTCGGTACTCTTATAAGATGGAGCTGTTTGATATGTTGGCATACCACTAAAAGCAGAGTTACTCCAACGGGTATGCTCACCTGTTTGCTCATAATAGGTCTGCAACTCATGTCCAAGTCCACGTCCTGCGGAAGTATCATGTTGGTATAATATTCTACCATCAATATCTGCTGGAACGAAATAAGCGAATGAGATAGTTGCAAAAAGAGCAACTACCACCACATCAATCCAATACTTTTTTAAGAGATTCATCATCATAAGATTATTATTTGTCTACAAAAATACAAAAAAACATTTGATTTCCATCATCTTATTTAGATAATATTCTCTCTACAAAAGGATAAGAAATTTGAATTAAATAAATTGTTTATTAAATGCAATTAGACTGCAATTACATTATAAAAGAATAGCTATTACAACCTAATTACATACCTATTACATGGTAATAAGTATGCTTTTCATTCTCAATAAGAATAGGAATATAAAAAAGAAAGAGACTTTCTCTGCCCCGAAAGGAAGCTAGAAAAAGTCTCTTTAATGCGTTTAAGCAATGCGAACGATTATCGACGAAGACCTAAAGCCTTGATAATTGCACGATAACGTTCAATGTCTCTATCATAAAGATAGTCAAGTAAAGCACGGCGCTTACCTACTAACTTTGTCAAAGAACGTGCAGTTGTATAATCTTTACGGTTCTTTTTAAGGTGTTCCGTCAAGTGGGAAATACGGTATGAGAACAATGCTATCTGGCTTTCTGCTGATCCAGTATCAGTGTTAGACTTTCCGTATTGTCCAAAGATTTCTTGTTTTTTTGCTTGATCTAAATACATAGAACTTTTAAATTATTAATTTGTTATTTTGCAAAATGCGACTGCAAAGGTAATGATAATTATTTAGAATCAAGCAAATAAAAGTGTTTTTTTTATCCATTATGGATTAAAATAACTACCTTTGCACCGAATTTTATATGGTAAAAGCAATGCAGGATATAAGAAATATTGCAATTATTGCACACGTAGACCATGGTAAGACAACTCTTGTTGATAAGATGATGCTTGCCGGAAAGCTATTTAGAGAGGGACAAGACAACAGTGATCAAGTTTTAGATGCTAACGATTTGGAACGTGAAAGAGGTATTACTATTCTTTCAAAGAACGTTTCTATCAATTGGAAAGACACTAAAATTAATATTATAGATACCCCAGGACACTCGGATTTCGGTGGAGAAGTAGAGCGAGTATTGAATATGGCAGATGGTTGTATTCTACTTGTAGATGCTTTTGAAGGTCCAATGCCACAAACAAGATTCGTTCTTCAAAAGGCTCTAGAGATCGGTTTGAAACCCATTGTTGTTGTAAATAAGGTAGACAAACCTAACTGTAGACCTGAAGAAGTTTACGAAATGGTGTTCGATTTGATGTTTTCGCTTAACGCAACTGAAGACCAATTAGATTTTCCAGTTGTATATGGAAGTGCAAAAAATGGTTGGATGGCTGCCGATTGGAAGCAACCTTCAGACAACATAGATTATCTTCTTGATGAAATTGTTAAGCACATACCTGCTCCAAAGCAACTGGAAGGAACTCCCCAAATGCTCATCACATCTTTAGATTATTCTAATTATACTGGAAGAATTGCTGTTGGACGTGTTCATCGTGGCACTTTGAAAGATGGAATGAATGTAACTATCTGCCACAGAGATGGTTCTAAGGAAAGAACTAAGATTAAAGAGCTTAGAACTTTTGAAGGAATGGGACACGCTAAGACAGAAGAAGTGAGTTCAGGAGATATTTGTGCAGTAGTAGGCCTTGACAAATTTGAAATTGGAGACACTATTGCTGACTTTGAAAACCCCGAACCTCTTCCACCATTAGCTATCGACGAGCCTACGATGAGTATGCTCTTTACAATTAATGATAGTCCTTTCTTTGGTAAAGAAGGTAAGTTTGTAACAAGTAGACACATTAATGATCGTCTTCAAAAGGAACTTGAAAAGAACCTGGCTCTACGAGTTCGTCCATTTGAAGACAGTACAGATAGCTGGATTGTTAGTGGACGTGGTGTGCTTCACCTTTCAGTTTTAATTGAAACGATGCGCCGTGAAGGATACGAACTACAAGTTGGTCAGCCTCAAGTTATCTACAAAGAGATTAACGGAGTGAAACATGAACCAATCGAAGAGCTAACAATCAACGTTCCAGAAGAGTTCGCAAGTAAGATGATCGACATGGTTACTCGTCGTAAAGGTGAGATGACCTCAATGGAAAGTCAAGGTGACCGTGTGAATATTGAATTCGATATATCTTCAAGAGGTATTATTGGTTTACGTACAAACGTGCTTACTGCAAGTCAGGGAGAAGCAATTATGGCACACCGTTTCAAAGAATATCAACCTTTTAAAGGTGAGATTACTCGCCGAGTTAATGGTTCAATGATTGTTATGGAAACAGGAACTGCCTTTGCATACTCGTTAGATAAGCTTCAAGATCGTGGCAAATTCTTTATCGATCCAGGTGAAGATGTTTACTATGGACAAGTAGTTGGCGAACATGTTCACGACAACGACTTGGTTATCAATGTTACAAAAGCAAAGCAATTAACTAACGTTCGTGCTTCTGGTAGCGATGATAAGGCGCGTGTTATTCCTAAGACTGTAATGAGTTTGGAGGAATGTTTGGAATATATTAAGGCTGACGAATATGTCGAAGTTACTCCTTTAAACATGAGAATGCGTAAGATTATTCTTGACCACAACGACAGAAAACGAGCTAATAAAGACTAAGTTGAGTCTTACACATATACAAAAAGAGAACCTTTCTAGATGCCCACAAGCAATGGAAAGGTTCTCTTTTTGTATGAAGATCCTATTATTTTACCAAAATATACACCCTAAATTATATTGACATAAGTATCTCTTTATCCCTTTAATAAACATATCCTACCTTTGAGAGCTACTTAACTTATACTTTGCGTATACAGAATATATTGCAACTCCAATAATTGGCAAGCATATTAAGAAGACATTCATTGGAACATAACCTGCGACAGCAATCGTTAGATATAGCAATAAAGTAGCAACCATCAACTGAACGATGCTGTAATAACGACAAAGCAATTCTGTTTTATGCTTATTTTGCACTATTCGAGTTCTCGTATTCATTTTATATGGGTTCTTACTATAATAATATAGCATAAGAAAAATCAACAAAGAAACTAGTGGTAACAGTAAAATAAAATATTTAGAGCCATAATCATCTGCCTGACCTGTGATATTCCAATGTAAAATAATCTGCTCCTCACCTACAAATAGTCTAGCCACAGCAACCATGATAGTTAGAACGAGCCATACTAAAGATACTTTATTGATACTTAGTTTCATAATATGAATATTTAGATGTAATAATTTTCTTAATTGATAGAGATTTCTTCTATAGTCTTTAAATTTTGTACAAACAAATATACTTATATAAATTCGACAGAACAAGAAAATATAAAAGATTTTATATCGGAACGTATAAAATATTAAATGGATCAAAAGATGAATAGTCAGTTAGCAAATAAGGAATCATTCTTCACTTAAGAATGATGTATTAGGCTCAATCTTTCGCAACATAAACAAAACCGAAAGCACTTAAATTATAATTAATGCCTCACTATTTTCAGTTAATTATTTTATTGGCGATTTCTCTTTTGGGGCTAACTGCAAAATAGTCTATATTTGATTGATTTATAAAAGCATTGAGTTGATATATTAAAAGCAATGTGATTGGGTTGCAAAAGGACTACTATTGCATAGCAAAATCACTGCATTTATTATAAAATACCAACGCTCTACATTACATAAAGAATGAGACAACACCTAAACTTTGCACCATCTACATTTTACCTTAAAAGAAAATATACTTCTCTCCCACTTCTACTTTAAGAGATTCTCCATTTTAATATAAAGAAAACCGACTGCTCTTAAAATATAAAGGGCAGTCGGTCGACAATCTTTCTATATTGAAAGTTTATTTCTTTTCTTCTTTTTTCATTGTTGCAGAAGGCTTATAAACTTTATTCAAACCTGCAATTACATCTTTAGTAATGTTGTATGCTTCATTAGCATATAAGATATTGTCGCCTGCTTTGCTCAAAATAAGCGCATATTTCTTGTCTTTGTTATACTCAGCAAGGAAGTGTTGAATACTGTCTCTCAAAGCTTTGTTATACTTCTCTGTTTCAACTTGAAACTCATTGCTTAGACGTTGGTTCAAAACTTGCAAATCATTTTGTTGTTTTTGCAAACCAGCTCCAATAGATTGAGCTTGCTCTTGAGTGTAAGCATTTTGTTGAACCTTTTGTTGGAAGTTAGCTGCGGCAGCTTGAAGTTGACGTTGCTTAGCCTCTAAAGTATTCTGAATGTTCTGTCCTTTCTTTTGAAGAATCAACGAATAGTCTTTACAAAAGGTATAATTTGTCATAATACTATCCACTTCTACATAAGCAATCTTCATACCACCAGTAGGAAGTGCTTTCTCAGTTTGTGGCGTTTGAGGTTCTTGTGTTTTTGATTTGTCACACGAAGACATTGACAATGTTATAGCAGAAGCCAACAATGTAACACCAAAAAGCATTTTCTTTTTCATACTATTATGTATTTAATTATCTTGTTATATTTTCAATTAATAAGCTTTGCCTTGTTTTCTAGCAGCTCTATCTTGATCCATCACACAATGAATACCCTTCTCTCTCAATGCTTCACTATCGTGAATATGCTGAGAAGAGAAGCTTCCATCCTTCTTAAATATAAGTTTTACGCTCAATAAAGCTATTGCAATAGCAATTATTAACACGCTTATAATTAAAGTTTCTACCATTTTTTTGTATATTTGCAGTATACCTATTATATTTTATATTCTATGTGATTTATCATTTAGAATGGTGCAAAGATAATAGAAAACACGTAAACAACAAAAAGAAATAAATAAAAAGAACAAAACAATGGATAAAACAAACTTAACTCCAGCTCGTGTGTTTGAGCAGTTTGCAAAGATTAATGAAATTCCTCGTCCATCAAAACACGAAGAGAAGATTATTGCTTATCTAAAAGAATTTGGTGAAAGTCGTGGTTTAGAAACACTAATTGACGAATGCGGAAACGTACTTATTAGAAAGCCAGGAACAAAGGGTCACGAGAATAGAAAGACTGTTGTACTTCAAAGTCACACCGACATGGTTTGCGATAAACTTGTTGATGTGGAGTTTGATTTTATGAATGATCCTATTCAAACATACATTGACGGAGAGTGGCTCACAGCAAAAGGAACTACACTAGGTGCTGACGACGGTATTGGAGTGGCTATTGAACTTGCAATTCTTGATAGCGATGATATTGAACACGGTCCTATTGAATGCCTATTTACAAAGGATGAAGAAACTGGTTTAACTGGTGCTGAAAACCTTCAACCTGGCTTTTTAAAGGGAGATATGCTTATTAACCTTGACTCTGAAGATGAAGGTCAAATCTTTGTATCATGCGCTGGTGGTGTAACTAGCTATGCAAAATTCGAATTTAATCGTGAAGAAGCTCCTGAAGGTTGGGCATTTATCAAAGCATCTGTGAAAGGTTTAACAGGTGGTCACTCAGGAGATGACATCAACAAGAAACGTGCTAATGCTATAAAATTGCTTTCTCGTTACTTATATACCATCAACCAAGAATATGGTTTGCGTCTTGCTAGCTTCCAATCTGGTAAAATGCACAATGCTATTCCAAGAGATGGACAAATTGTATTCGCTGTAAAAGCAGAAGATAAAGAGGCTGTTAAAACAGCATGGAATAAGTTCTTCGAAGATGTTAAGGAGGAATTCCACGTTACAGATACTAATATTGTAAATAACATTGAAGACACTACTGCTACACCTGTGATTGAAAAGGCTATTGCAGACAAGATTATCTTGGCTCTACAAGCTGTAGATAATGGTATATATACAATGTGTCAAGACGAAGCTCTTGCATGGTTGGTTGAAACTTCAAGTAATATTGCAAGTGTTGCAACAGACGAAAAGGAAATGAACATCGTGGCTAGCCAACGTTCTAACGTTTCAAGTAACCTTAAAAACATGGCTAACACTGTTAGAGCTACATTCCAACTAGCTGGCGCAACCGTAACAGGTGGTGACGGATATCCTGCTTGGAAGATGAATCCAAATAGCCTTTTAACTAAGATTGCCGTAGATTCTTATAAGAAACTATTTAACAAAGAACCTAAGGTACTTGGTATTCACGCTGGACTTGAATGTGGATTATTCTCTGAAAAGTATCCAAATCTAGACATGGTTTCATTCGGTCCTACTCTAAGATATGTTCACACACCAGAAGAACGCTTGTTAATTCCAACTGTTCAAATGGTTTGGGATCACCTATTAGACATTCTAAAAAATATTCCTGAATAATGAAGAAAATATCAATTAAGGATATATTAAAAGGGGTAGTTGCAGTAATTGCTGCTGCTACCCTTTTCTCTTGTGGTGAAAAGACACAAAGCAAGAAGGTGATTAAGGATTTTATTGAAAACTATTCAATACATAAAGATTATAGCAATATCAACTTTTCTAAGATCGACTCAACTTTCTATCTCAAGCAAAAGGATATTGCAAAAATGCTAGAAAACAAAGCTATTAAGCAGGTATATAATAGCAACTATAAATTCCCTACATATAAAGATGGCGACAAACTTATCTTTATTAAAGTGGATTACATAGTTGCTGATGGCAAGAAGCACACTCAAACGTTCTATCTTGATAAAGATATTAAGACAGTTGTTGCAATCAAAGAGAATTAAATCTTTATTGTTTTAAATTCTTAAATAGTTGTATATCATATACAACAAAAGCAAATACAAGAAACAAGCATTCACTCTAAGGAATAAAAAAAATGCATATAAGATAAAAATAAGTATTTATAATCAAAGTAAAAATCTTACTTATAAGATGCAAAAAAAGAGAAACAACTAAAAAATTGTTTCTCTTTCCTTTTGTCGGGATGACAGGACTCGAACCTGCGACCACCTGGTCCCAAACCAGGTACACTACCAACTGTGCTACATCCCGCTTTGCAGAAGTGTTCCCTTATTTTTGCGTTGCAAAGGTAATACTTTTTTTTTTCTCCTGCAAATATTTTTCAAAAATTATTTTATTATTCCTTGTTCAACAAAGATTTTTTTCAAAATTTGAACTCCACGCTCTACTTGTTCTTCTGTATGTGTAGCCATAAGCGCTAAACGAACAAGTGTGTCTTGAGGAGCACATGCTGGTGGAATAACAGGATTAATAAAGACTCCGTTATCGAATGCGAGTTTTGTTACAATAAATGTTTTATCGATATCTCTTACATATAAAGGAATAATCGGACTCTCTGTATCTCCAATTTCAAAACCTTCTTCTCTAAAACGTTTTAATGCGTAATTAGTAATTTTCCAAAGGTTTGTCATTCGCTCTGGTTCAGCTTGTAGAATATGTAATGCCTCTAAAGCTGCAGCTGTTGCAGCAGGAGTATTAGACGCACTAAATATATATGAGCGACAACTATGACGCAAGAAGTTAATTGTATCTTTGTCTCCAGCAATGAAACCACCAATAGATGCTAAGCTCTTAGAGAAGGTTCCCATGATAAGGTCAACCTCATCAAGAAGTCCAAAATGATCACATACACCACGACCGCATTCTCCAAACACTCCAAGTGAATGTGCTTCGTCAACCATTACCGAGCAATTATACTTTTTCTTTAGACGTATAATTTCAGGAAGATTAGCCAAATCGCCTTCCATAGAGAATACTCCATCAACGACAATAAGCTTAACTGCTTCTTGAGGAAGCTTTTGCAAGATGCGTTCAAGGTCTTCCATATCGTTGTGTTTGTAGCGAAGTTGAGTTGCAAAAGACAATCTTCTTCCATCTACAATACTTGCATGGTCTCTATCATCACAAATGATATAGTCGCCACGTTGTGCAACAACGGCTAAAACACCTTGATTTACAGAGAAACCAGTAGAGAAACATAATGCATCGTCTTTGCGTTCAAAGGTAGCCAATTCTTTTTCTAATTGAACGTGAAGGTCAAGTGTTCCATTCAAGAAACGGCTTCCTGCACATCCTGAACCATATTTATCTAAAGCTGCTTTTGCTGCATCTATAACACGCTGATCACCTGTTAAACCTGTATAACAATTAGAACCGAACATAAGTACCTTATGTCCTTCCATTTCAACTTCTTCGCCTTGTTTGCTAGTTATAGCTCGAAAATAAGGATAAACGCCTGCTTCTATAAATCTTTGAGGCTCTCTATATGCCTTATATCTGTCTTGTAATTGTCCCATTTTAATAGGTCTATAAACTTTTATTTATTTTTTTCAGTGTGCAAAGATACAAAAAAGATGATATAAAAAGAGATTTTATTAAGAAATAATGCATAATTGCATTTTTTAGATAGAACAAAATCTACATTCCATTCGTTTTTATTAACTTTGCCCAAAAGATGAATATACATTCTTTTTACATTTAAAGTCTTTCACCAATAGAAATAAAATGAAGAAGAAAATAGTGTTCGTTATGAACCCTTTATCGGGTACAAGTGACAAAAAAGATATACCTTATTTAATAGAAGAGCTGTTAGATAAGGATCAATTCGACTATTCTATTCGAGAAACAGAATACGCAGGACACGCATATGAGATTGCAAAAGAATCTAAAGAACAAGGCATTGATATTGTTGTTGCTGTTGGTGGAGATGGAACAGTGAATGAAGTTGGAAGAGCCCTTGTACACTCTAACACAGCTTTAGGTATCATCCCTGCGGGTTCGGGCAATGGACTTGCACGTCATTTACTTATCCCAATGAAGATAAAAGGGGCCATACAGGTTCTCAACGACTGCGAAATAACCGACCTCGACTATGGAATTATCAACGAACATCCATTCTTTTGCACTTGCGGAGTGGGCTTTGACGCCTTTATTAGCGAAAAATTTGCAGAAGCAGGTAAGCGAGGTCCAATCACATACTTAGAGAATATCCTTAAAGAAGGTTTGAAATACGAACCTGAAACCTATGAGATTGAGGCAGAAAACGGAACTATTAAAAAGAAAGCTTTCCTTATTTCGTGCGCCAACGCATCGCAATATGGCAACAATGCTTATATTGCTCCACAAGCATCGATGAGCGATGGCATGATAGACGTTATTATTATGGAACCTTTCGACGCCCTCGAAGCTTCACAGATAAGTATCGAAATGTTCAACAAAACACTCGATAAGAACAATAAGATAAAGACTTTCAGAAGCAAAGAGATTAAGATTTACCGAAAAGCACCAGGCGTAATTCATTACGATGGCGACCCCGTTGAAACTGGAAAGGAAATTGTTGTAACGCTAAAAGAGAAGGGAATAAAAATACTTACCAACCCAAAGGCCGACAGAAGCTTACGACAACCCAATCAAATTCAAAATGCAGCGGCTGAATTATTCTCCGAATTAACTCAGATTAGAGAAGATGTTACCAAGCAAACTCGCAATATTAAGGCAATCGGGAAGAAAATTCAACGCAAACTAAACATCTAAATCGCACTCAATATTTTTATTATCATTATACAAGTCAAAAGCCTTCTACTACAAATAGAAGGCTTTTGTTATTTCATTATACCAAAGAGATGGCTTTCCCTCGGCATCTTTCAGCACTTGTTCTTCGTGAATTTCCTCTTCACAAGCCCCTTTTACCAAGCACAACAGATGCCTTTTTGCATTTTTATTCTCCACCGTTTTAATCGCAACATGATGCATCAACGACAATCCACAGATATAACTCTCACTCAAAAAGTCGTTCACCACTTCTGAAGGAATAATGCAACTAAAGGAACCTTGTTCTCGAAGTAGAAAAGCAACCCAACGCAACAGCTCTGCAAACGACAGTCTATCAGTATGCCGAGCCATCGTCCTACTATCGCCTTTACTCTTTAAAGAATTCACAAAGAAAGGAGGATTACTCACGATCGCATCAAAAGAGCCTTTCAACTCTGTTTTATTTGCTTTGCAATAGTCTTGTAACGAAGCGTACACAACAGAAATCCTATCACTAAACACACTATCTTCAACATTGCGAACTGCTTGTTTATAAGCCCCTTCGTCAATATCTAAAGCCACAATTTGCGCTAAAGAACATCGTTGAGCCATCATCAATGCAATCAATCCGCTACCTGTTCCTATATCAAGAATACGCTCTCCGCCTTTTGCCCACGCACCAAGTAACACACCATCTGTACCCACTTTCATTGCACACCCAGATTGTTCTATCTTAAATTGCTTAAATGTAAATACACTATTTGCCATTTCTTTTCGTTTCTTTACCTAGTCTAAATACAGCAAGTCATACCCCACTCTATCTTTTTGTCTAACGCATTTTTCTTTTAAATATTACACTTTCTGAGTGTAAACCATAAAAGTTTTCGATATAAGAAGAACAAACACACTTCAAATCCTTAATATTTCATAAATTAAAGCAAGTATTATTTGAAATATAGGAGATATTTTAAAGGAGATCAGGAAGATATGTAAGAATTGTATTCTACAAACAAAAAAAGATTAAATCAAAATGTATTTTATTTCAAAGTAACATTCGAACACAAGATAAGAAATATCTTTTAAAATACTAATAGTCAATAAATTAAAATAAAAAACTTCATAATACAAAATCAAGAATTATCACTTTTTAGTCTTACAATTATCAAGTATTCCTATAAACTCAATGCTTTTTATTCATAAAAGCAATATAATTGCACTTTAATTGCATTGCTTTCGTTCAACAAACTCATTCAATTCAAGTAGAAAAGTAATCCTTTTTGTATCAAAATTTATGCACCATTCTCCCACCCTCACCCTTATTCTAAGATTATAAAAGCATGGTTTTCTATAACAAAATACACTCACAAGCAAACAATTCAACTCAACAAACCACACAACAATTGGCAAAAATACTCATAAAACAAGCTAGAAGTACAATCAAATCACCCAAGATATCAATACAAAAGATGTTAACGAAAAGTCTTTTGGCTTACTTTTTGCTACTCAATATTATATTTTACACAACATAAGAAATAAATACCCAAAACGGCATTGCAAAGTAAAAATAATACCCAAAGAAGACTATTGAAACTCAAGTTTAAGAACAAGAATGAGTTTTAGTACACCTTATTATAATATATCAATTATTATTTGTACCTTTGTCGCCTAAAACAAATGACATGGATAATAAAATAAATGGCTCAATACAAATGATTGCCGATTATGATGGCGATATTTCAACTCTATTCAATACAACCGTTGAGGGTGAAATACCCATTCTTGCAACCCGCAATCTTATGCTCTTCCCTGGTGTTTTAACACCCATTCTCATCGGAAGAAAACAAAGTTTAAGCCTCATCAATAAAATATCAAAGCAAGAAGATCAAACTTTTGCTATTTTTTGCCAAAAAGATGCTGACGTAGACTCACCAAAGAAAGAAGATCTTTTCCACTATGGTGTGTATGCAAAGCTTGTTCGTATCATTGAAATACCCAATAATGGCAACAACGTAACCGCTGTTGTTCAAGGTCTTGGACGCTGTTCTTTAAGCGAAATAACTAAAGAAAAACCACACATTCAAGGTTTAACTGCCAACGAACAAGAAAAGATGCCAACCAAAAGAGATAAAGAATTCTCTATGGCTATTGATGATTTACGCAAGCAAACCGCAGAATATATATTGAGAAACGAAGATATTCCAAGCGAATCTCAATTTGCCATGAATAATATTCGTAATAATATTGTTGTACTCAACTATATCTGTTCGAACTTACCTTTCAGCATTGAAGACAAATATAAATTGCTTTCAACTCCAGAAATCAAAGAAAGAACATTTATTGCGTTGCAACTTCTTGACCAAGAAATACAAAAACTAGAACTCATTCAAAGTATCCGTTCAAAAACAAGAGAAGATCTTGATGAGCAACAAAAGGAATATTTCTTACAACAACAAATAAAAAACATCAAGCGAGAGCTTAACAATGGAGAAGGAAGTCCAGAAAAATTGGATCTCCGTAAGAAAGCTCTGAAGAAAGATTGGAATGAGAATATTAGCGAAGTCTTCTACAAAGAGCTCGATAAATTGGATATGTATAACCCCCAAAGTCCTGAGTATAGCATTCAACTTAACTATCTTCAACAGCTTGTTTCACTTCCTTGGAACGAGTGTACAAAAGACGAGTTAGACCTTAAAAGAGCCCAAAAGATTCTAGACAAGGATCACTATGGCATGGAAAAGGTTAAAGAACGCATTTTAGAACACCTCGCAGTATTGAAATTAAAAGGTGATCTTAAAGCTCCAATTGTATGCCTTTATGGTCCTCCAGGAGTGGGTAAGACCAGTTTAGGAAAGAGTATTGCCGAGTCGATGAAACGCAAATATATCCGAATGTCATTGGGTGGTGTTCACGATGAGTCTGAGATTAGAGGTCACAGACGTACCTATGTGGGTGCAATGCCTGGTCGAATCATCAAGAGTATACAAAAAGCTGGCTCGTCAAATCCTGTCTTTATTCTCGACGAAATAGATAAAGTGGGCACTATGAGCAATCATGGCGACCCCACATCTGCCCTTCTTGAGGTGCTAGACCCTGAGCAAAACAATGCTTTCCACGATAATTTCTTAGACTTAGATTACGATCTTTCTAAGGTATTATTTATCGCAACAGCAAACGATATCAGTGCTATCCCACGACCATTGCTCGATCGTATGGAGCTAATTGAAGTGAGTGGATATATAACTGAAGAGAAATTAGAGATAGCAAAGCGTCATCTTATTCCTAAAGAGCTTGAAAACACTGGTCTAAATAATCTTTCTAAGAAGATTACTTTCCCTAAAGCTACTCTTGAAATGATTATCGAAAAGTATACAAGAGAAAGCGGTGTGCGTCAATTAGAAAAGCAAATAGGTAAGGTTATGCGCAAAGTTGCATTTAAATATGAGATTGATGGCGACTTGGCTTATAACAAACTTACAACAAACAACATTGAGGAACTACTTGGAAAAGCTCCATTTAGCAGGGATATTTATCAAGGTAACCAATATGCAGGCGTTGTAACTGGCTTGGCATGGACTAGCGTTGGCGGTGAAATTCTATTCATCGAAACATCTTTAAGCAAAGGAAAAACAGGCAAACTAACACTCACAGGTAATCTAGGTGATGTGATGAAAGAGAGTGCTGTCATTGCTCTTGAATATATTAAGGCTCATGCTGATGAGCTAAAGATAGACTATCGCATCTTTGATCAATGGAACATTCACATTCATGTGCCTGAAGGTGCAACTCCAAAAGATGGTCCTTCTGCTGGTATCACAATTGCAACAAGTATTGCTTCGGCTCTAACTCAACGCAAAGTGCGCAAAAATGTGGCTATGACTGGCGAAATAACACTTCGTGGAAAGGTGCTTCCTGTAGGCGGAATCAAAGAAAAAATACTTGCAGCAAAGCGTGCAGGAATAACAGATATCCTCATTTGTCAAGACAACAAGAAAGATATTGAGGAAATTGCAGACATTTATTTACATGGAGTTACATTCCATTACGTAGACACGATACAAGATGTTTTGGCTTTCGCACTAACAAATGAAAAGGTAGATAATGCCATTTCATTTACTTTCGAAGATTCTAAAACAAAAGAAGAACAGCACAATTAAGCAATAACAAACATAATGAAGTTCGAATTAAAAGGCTTAGATGTCAACTCAAACGCACGTGCAGGGGTTATAACTACAGACCACGGACAGATTGAGACACCTATCTTTATGCCCGTAGGAACATGCGGAAGCGTTAAAGGAGTTCATCTAAACGAACTAAAACAACAAATAAATGCGCAGATAATACTTGGAAATACTTACCATCTTTATTTGCGTCCAGGACTAGATATACTAAAAAATGCAGGTGGACTACACAAGTTCAACGGCTGGGATCGCCCTATATTAACAGATAGTGGCGGTTTCCAAGTATTCTCACTAACAGGTATTCGTAAACTAAAAGAAGAGGGATGTGAGTTCCGTTCGCATATAGATGGCTCTAAACACTTCTTTACTCCTGAGAATGTTATGGACACTCAACGAGTGATTGGTGCTGATATTATTATGGCTTTCGATGAATGTCCACCAGGAAAGAGCGACTATCAATATGCAAAGAATAGCTTAATGATGACCCAAAGATGGTTAGATCGTTGCTTAAAACGCTTTAATGAAACCGAACCGATTTATGGTTATCAACAAACTCTATTTCCTATTGTTCAAGGCTGCACTTATAAAGACTTACGAAAAGAAGCCGCTAAGTTCATAGCAGATAAGGGAGCAGATGGCAATGCCATTGGAGGTTTAGCTGTAGGAGAGCCTACTGAGGTGATGTATGAAATGATAGAGGTGGTTAATGACATTCTACCTACATCAAAGCCACGCTACCTTATGGGCGTAGGAACACCTCAAAACATACTCGAAGGTATTGCTCGTGGAGTGGATATGTTCGATTGTGTAATGCCAACTCGTAACGGAAGAAATGCAATGTTGTTTACTTATGAGGGAACTATGAATATGAGAAACAAGAAATGGGCAAACGATTTCTCTCCTATTGACATTGATGGCTGTGAAACAGATCTTATCTATACAAAGGCGTATCTGCATCACTTATACAAAGCTCAAGAGCTTTTAGCAATGCAAATAGGTAGTATTCACAACCTTGCATTCTATCTTCGACTTGTAAAAGATGCACGTCAACACATCTTACAAGGCGACTTTGCTAGTTGGAAAGCGAGTGTTATTGAGAAACTTGGCAGACGACTTTAATGATATATTGGCGTAGATTACGAAACAATACAAAATGAATAGTATCACTTCAAACATAAAAGAACGATATCAAAAGGTATCATCAACCATTAAAGAGAAGCTTTCTTTCCTTCTTCCTCTTTGGAATTTTCTGAAGAAGTATGGTGCTTTTTTAGCCTATTTCAGCCCCAAAAGATATATAAAGATACTTGATTGGTACATCATTAAGAAGTTTATTGGAACTTACATCTTCTCTATTCTTCTTATTATTTCAGTGGCTATCGTCTTCGATGTGAATGAAAATTTGGCACGATTCGCACAATATCATGCTCCATTAAAGGCTATTGTGTTTGACTATTACGCCAACTTCGTTCCCTACTTCGCCAACCTTTTCAGTCCATTGTTTGTCTTTATTGCCGTCATTTTCTTCACGTCGAAGCTTGCAGGCAATTCAGAAATCATCTCAATACTAGCAGCGGGCGTTTCATTTAAACGTCTTATGCGCCCTTATATGATATCGTGTGCATTGATATCACTTCTCTCTTATTACCTAAGTTCAAATGTTATTCCACACGGAACCGTTATTCGTCAGAACTTTGAAGCATTATATAAAAATAAAACAAAGAACACTTCGGCAGATAATGTGTTGTTGCAAGTAGACAAAGGAGTGATTGCTTATATTCAACATTACGACAATAACAGTAAAAGGGGCTATGGTTTTTCCCTTGACAAGTTCGACAATAAAAAGCTCGTTAGCCATCTAACTGCTACTGAAATACAGTATGATACTATCTCTGACACTAAATATCACTGGACAATATCTAATTGGAAGATTCGTAAACTCGAAGGATTAAAAGAGAAAATAACAACAGGTGCTCAACGAGATACTATCATTATGATGGAACCTACCGACCTTGTTTACTCTAAAGGACAACAAGAAACCTTTACGAGTGCACAGCTTCAAGACTATATATCAAAGCAAATAGACCGTGGAAGTAGTAATGTAGTACAATATCAGGTTGAATATCATAAACGAATAGCGTCGTCTTTTGCATCGTTCATCCTCACAACTATTGGTTTATCGCTATCTTCTAGAAAGCGAAAAGGTGGAATGGGGCTCTATATGGGTATTGGACTAGCCCTTAGTTTCGGATATATCATGCTTCAAACCGTATCTGCAACATTCGCAATCAACGCCAATACTCCACCTATAATTGCTGCATGGATTCCCAACATTATATTTAGTTTGGTTGCATATTTCTGCTATAGAAAGGCTCCCAACTAATCAATAACAAATTAAGACACCTAGTTATTATATAAGACCCTCATTCTATTGAATAATAAAGGCTTAGACATAAGAAACAAAGAAGAATGTTTTTCGACGAATTAAATTTAAATGATAATATATTAGACGCACTCTATGACATGCGTTTTGATGAGTGTACACCTATTCAAGAGGCATGTATTCCTGCCATTTTGAATAAAAAAGACATCTTAGGTGTGGCTCAAACGGGAACAGGAAAGACTGCGGCTTATTTGCTTCCTGTACTCTCTTTACTAGATGATGGAGGCTATCCAAAAGATAAAATCAACTGTATTATAATGTCTCCAACCCGTGAATTGGCTCAACAAATAGACCAAGCGATGCAAGGATTCAGCTATTATCTACAAGAAGTGAGTAGCGTTGCAGTGTATGGAGGTAACGACGGAAATCGCTATGACCAAGAGATTAAGTCGTTAAAGCTAGGGGCAGACGTGATTATTGCTACTCCAGGACGTCTCATTTCTCATTTATCTCTAGGCAACATCGATACCTCTGGAGTTTCATTCTTTATTCTTGATGAAGCCGACAGAATGCTAGATATGGGCTTTTATGATGACATTATGACCATAGCAAAGGAGCTTCCGCCCCATTGTCAGAACATTATGTTCTCTGCAACCATGCCGCCTAAAATTGAAACTCTTGCACGAACAATACTCAAAAACCCTGAAACAATAAAACTAGCAGTTAGTAAACCTGCTGAAAAAATAAAACAATCGGCTTATGTTTGCTACGAGCCACAGAAGCTAAAGATTGTCACTAGCCTCTTTAATGCCAATAACTTGCAACGTGTCATCATCTTTTCTGGAAAGAAAGACAAGGTGAAAGACATCAATAAGGCATTGCTTTCAAAAAAAATAAACAGCGGTGCTATGCACTCTGACCTATCGCAAGCAGAGCGAGATGAGGTGATGTTTAAGTTTAAAGCAGGTCAAATTGATGTATTAGTTGCAACCGACATCGTATCGAGAGGTATTGATATTGACGACATAAGAATGGTTCTCAATTATGATGTTCCACACGATGTGGAAGACTATATACACCGAATTGGAAGAACGGCAAGAGCTGATAGAGATGGTGAAGCCCTTACTCTTATAAGCGATGAGGATATGTTCTATTTCCAACAAATTGAAAAATTCTTAGAAAAGACGATTGAAAAGATACCTAATCCAGATAATATTGGAGAAGGGCCTGAATATAAAAAGATTCTGAAATTTGCACGAAAAAAGGGTGTGAAAAGCAGAAATGCATCAGGAAAGGCATCCTTCAAGCAACGCCAACACAAGGGGAACAAGCCTCAACAGCATGGCGCAAACACAAAAAATGCCCATCATTCCACAAAGAAGAGCAACGAGAATAATATGGGAAAACGTCCACACAAGCCAGTAAAAAAACACAACAAGCCTATTGGTTCTAAAGAGAATACACCCCAATAACAATAGAAATAATTAAACAGAATAAATATTTTGCACAATTTAAATCACAGAAATATTATGCTAAAAAAGAACATCGAAGAAGCATTAAATGCTCAAATCAATGCCGAAATGTGGTCGGCTTATCTTTATTTGTCAATGGCAGCACACTGTCATGCTATCGGGCAACCTGGTATGGGTAAATGGTTTGAAGTCCAATTTAAAGAAGAACAAGACCACGCAAAGATTCTTTTCAACTATGTTATCTCACGAAATGGAAAGGTTTCTCTTAAGCCTATCGATTCAGTTCCAATAGAATGGGGTTCTATTTTAAATATTTTCGAAAATACATTACGCCACGAACAACAAGTAACAGAGATGATTAACAAGTTATTTGCTCTTACAACACAAGAGAACGACTATGCTACTCTAAGTATGTTACAATGGTTCATTGACGAACAAGTTGAAGAAGAAGAGAATGTTCAAACCATTATCGACAACATTAAAATGGTTCAAGACAATGGTTATGGATTGTATATGATCGACAAAGAACTTGGTTCTAGAACTTATACAGAGGCTTCTCCTCTTACAAAATAAATGTAAAGAGTGAGTTACTCGCAATAACGATAGCTCTGCAAAGCTTAATTTTGACTTTGTAGAGCTATTTTTATCCTTATATCTATCCAAGCTCCAACATATAAAACCAGTATTTCTTTATTACAGAAAACATTATTGGCTTATAAAAGCTATATTATTGAACTACAAAAGAATAGTTTTTACATCTCAAAAGCAATGCTTTTATAGTGCAAACACATAGCTTTTAAAATGTCATTGCATTTCAATATACAATCAAATGAATTCACTTTCTATTAGAAAGGCAAAGATTGCTAATTGTACATCTTTCCAAAGTAAGATATATTTTCAATAGAAACGAAATTATAGATACCATAAATGCCCTCTAAAAGAGACCATTTATGGTGTAAACTAATTATATTCGATCTACAAATTCTCGCATTTTATAATAGAATTTTCCTACTTCAACATGAGTAAGCTTAGCAAGATAGGCTAAATATCGGTAAGACCTCTTAGAGTGGTCTAATCGTCTTACGACATAAAAGAAGCCTGTGGTATTCATAAATCCAATCATAACAACCACTATAAATTGAAGAGTTACACTACCACCAAGCAAATATGTTGTTAACCAAGCAAGGATATTTATGCAATTAAGAGATAAAACCATAAATGAAGTTCCTATATGTGAGAAACCAATTTCTACGAACAAATGATGCAAATGACTTTTATCAGGATGAAAAGGGGAATTCCCCCTTAACATTCTACTAACCATAACACGAAGTGTATCAAATACAGGAACAGATAAAACAGATAAACAAAATGCCACTACTCCAATGTTCGGAAAGCGTTGAGCCACAATAGATGTATTATCTAAGATACGCATACAAAAAATAGCCATAAGCATTCCCATCATTAAGGTTCCACTATCGCCAATAAACATCTTTGTTTTTTTTCCAAAAACATTATGAAATAAAAATGGAATAAGAGAGCCTATTCCTAACATTGCCATAACGATCATGGTTCCACTATAAGCTGCAATAAAAAGAATTCCAAAAGAAAAACATGCCAAAATACAAAAACCAGATGACAATCCATCTACCCCATCTATCATATTTATTGCATTGATAATACCTACACTACCCACAATGCAAAGTGGAACAGATATAAACACTGGAAGCTTTTCTATACCAAACAAACCATGAAAGTGATTCATACTACTTTGATCCATATATACAACAAAAGCAACAACAAGGACTTCTATCACTAACCTTAAAGTTGGTGAAAGTCCTTGTATATCATCTAAAGTCCCTATATAGACCATCACTGTTAATGCAACAATAGAAGGTAACAATGCATAACTATGAAATACAATACTAGTTATACCTGCTCCTATAACAATTCCCCAATAAACGGCAAAACCACCAAGCACAGGAACAGGCTCTTTTTGTAACTTCCTTGCATCAGGATTATCTACAATATCTTTTAACAATGCTGTTTTTACAATCAAAGGATGAATCCAAAAGACCAATAGCATTGAACTAATCAAAGGCAAAAGAATGGCTAAATTAAATAATTTGAAAGATATACTTCCCATAAATAGTATTTTTTTAATTTCTTATATCGTATTAAATACAATAATATCACAATAATATCAATAAACATTATACTCCAATTACGTTTTCTTCATCTATTTCTTAAATACTTTTATAAAACGTTTTAAACCATCCTTAAAGAAATTTGGGATGCCATATACAGCTTCTTTAGGGAAAGTTATAATATTTCTAAACTGCATTTGAAGGTGTCCTTTCATTGCAATAAAACGTTGAACAAAGAGATTTTTAGAGGTTGTTTGTATCCGTTTGTCGTAATAGCCGAAGTTTCCAGAATCAAGAATAAAACGCAATAAACGCTTAGCATCTTTCTTATACCTAGTATTATATAAAGGCATTATCTCCTCAGGACAACCTAAATAGTCTACAGCCATTGTAGCAAAAACACTCCAAACCTTTGTTAAACCAAGATATTCTATATCCTTTAAAAGTTCAGTTCTATTAATTTCATTATGATGAACATAAATGTATCGCATCCAATCACTTAACTGTCGCAATCCTACAGCACTTCCAAAATAGTGTCGAGCCGCATGAAGAAAGATGAAAAGAGAATCGAAATGTATAGGAGGTAATACGACTTTAGCCTCTCCAATATTACATATTAAAGGAGGATTCTGCGCAAACATTCTCTTAGTCCAAATCTTTGTATTCTTCATTGTCTTGCGATTTATAGCTCCATGAATATCTCCATGTAATTCAACTATAATATCTTTATAAACAAAGAGAGAATGGAATTTATCAGAAGCTATCTCAACCATAGGAACAGAAAAATACTTATGAAGCTTATTTTCCGCAATTTTGTATTCATTATCTTCCAAGAAAAATAAGTCAATATCACCCGATTGACGCAATAAGGGCTTGGGATAACACTGTGCAACAGCTTGTCCTTTTAACAAAAAAGCTTTGATTCCTATTTTTTTGCAAGCATCAAACAAATCAATAAGAAAGTTATTCATATCCTTATTTGCTTGTTCTATACTTGAAGTAAGCATTATTAATTTAAAATAAATATCTTGACTTGGTTTAAGAAAATCAGGTAATTTACTAATAACATTAGTACATACTCCAATGACAGTTTGTGCCAACATCAAATCTTTTATGGCTTCCCAATCTGTTGATTCATTAAAGATATCTTCCTTTACAGGCTTATCCCAGATTCCACTTCTATATAATTCAAGGAATTGTTCTTCTGCTTTTGTAAACATACAAGCTTATTTTTAGTGTATTTCTTCTTATTCAAAAACAATTAATATTGATTTCTTAAAAGAGAATAGCTTCTTTCGTAATTAGTTTCGTAATGCTTTTTTATAAATAAATGTTCGTATACTATTAGGCAATAGCAATTGAACCACACCACGAACACAATCGTTATAAATCATTCTTAATAAAGAGATAAGTTTCTTTTCGTACATCCAACGGTTAAACTTCAATACGTCTTTATAATATTTCAAACCGCCACGACGTGCAAACTGGTCGTAACCTGAGCGAACATTCACCACTACTTCAGGAATATTCTTAAAGGTACAACCAGCCAATATCATTCTTGCCCAAAGA
This sequence comes from Prevotella sp., assembly GCA_052173735.1. Classification (GTDB taxonomy): domain Bacteria; phylum Bacteroidota; class Bacteroidia; order Bacteroidales; family Bacteroidaceae; genus Prevotella. Next base: position 4,184 of record JBQMYA010000010.1, on the reverse strand, counting down.
AAATAGTCTTCTTGTATAAATCCCGCTTGATAGCTTCCTGCTTTTAATAGTTCATCTTTCTTTACAATAATGGTAACATGATTCACACCACAACGTGACTTCATAAATTGCTTTATTTCTGCATCTGAGCAAGGAAGGATGCGTTTACTAATTATGTGTTCAGGTGTTTCTACAAATTCTGTAATCATACCTCCAACTAAAGACAAGGTCTCGTCTTTCTTAAACTCATTCATTTGCAGTTCAAATCGATTAGAAAGCGAAATATCATCACTATCCATTCGAGCTAAATAATTATATTGAGCATTATCAACTGCTATACGCAAAGCTCCACCTAAACCCACATTTTTCTCTTGATACAATACTCTTAATTGTGGAAATACAGTTTTTTTATCTTCTAGAATCTTTGACAAAGTCTCTGAAACAGGTCCATCTACTACCACTACAATTTCGTTAGGTGGCAAGGTTTGATTGATAATTGAATTAAGAGCGACATCTAGCTGTTCTGGGTTGTCGTTCTTATAAACCGACATTATTACAGAAAAATCATAATTACTCATTTCGTTGTCTTTCTTTTATTTTTAGGTTTCAATTATAATTTCATGTTCTTTACAGATACCAATTATTTCTTATTGCTTCACAGAAAATAGGTTTACAGCTTGTATATACTTTTCTATTTGAGGATGATACATATTATTTAATCGTTTTTGCTTTATCTTTTTTATAATTAATTGCTGCAAGAATACGAATAAAAAACCTATTGCAAAACCCAGTAGGAAGGTGTAGTTACCTAGCGGAAGAGTTTTTTCTGGAAAGGCAGACAACACAAAGAAAGGCAATAAAAAGATGAGAGCTAATAGTGTGTAGCGTTTTCTTGCATTCCCTTCCATTTCTAAAATGGATTGTTTTTCGACGACATAATCGTCAAATTCAGAGCGAATTACACCAAAATCTTCCATCTTTGGGAACGCATCTAAATAGTCGTAATGAGCTATTTTATATCTCAATTGTCGTTCGAAATCATTAGAAATCCATTCCATATCATTCTTTATTCCTTTATAATGTATTTTATTATCTTGTAATTTCAAGCCTTTTACAGTATAATTACACTGTTTTTACCTTATAAATGCCATGCTTTTATAGTTTTATTATTATGCTTTTTATTTACAATTCCATAACAGCTACTTTCCGCAAGCTGTTTAAGTAGTTTCGATGAATGGCATATATGGTTTGCCAAGCATCGCTGTCTTCCACCTCTTCACGTATATCCATATCGACATTCCATTGTCCTAAAGCCTCTAAACGGTCTATTGTCATTCCTACAGAGATATGCTCTGGTGATGTTGTTGGTTGATATACAGGGTCTTGTTCTCCATCTATCATAATACTCTTACTCATTAAATCAGACTCAACTAAATCATCTAATAGGTCTTGCACCACTCTGATAGGAACATTTGTCTCCATTTTTAGTTCCTTTGCTGTGTATGGCTTTCCTCCTGAGGCAAAGCGTTTGCACACCTTATTTAATAATATGAGACATAAAAAGAGTTTATATCGATAGCTTAATTTCTTGATATCTGTAAACAAATCGAACTTTTCTAGATTCTGATTTGTATAACAGAGTTCTGCTCCAAACAAACAAATCGTCCACGACAGTTGCAACCATAACATAAAAAGAGGTAAGGCTGCAAATGAACCATAGATAGCATTGTAACTTGAAAGAAATATCTGTGAGTTGATATAGATATATTGTAAGAATTGCATTGCAAAGCCAGAAAGAATTCCAGGAACGATAGTTGCCCGTAGCTTTACGTTAGTATTGGGCATAAACACATAGAATAGGATAAAAACTATTGACATGATGACGTATGGCATCAAAACTATCACCACTTCCATAACAAGACCTAAAAAGGTATAAGCATGTGCTTTATCTGCTATTGTTGCTATATATATAGATAATCCGGATGTTAAAACAATCATAATAGGAATGATGAAGAACATTGCGATATAGTCTACAAAAGTGCGAACTATGTTTCTTTCCGACTTAACATTCCATATATCATTAAAGGTAAGTTCTGTTTTTCGAGTCAACATAATGATAGTCCATAGCATAAAAAGAAGTCCAATTCCTAAAAATACACCACTTTTAGTATGTACTAGATAAGAGTTTACAAAGCCAATAATGGTTTCTGCAGCTTGAGGCTGACTCTCTAAAGCACCTCTAAACCATACTTCTATATATTTAGAATAGCCAAATCCTCTTGCAATTGCAAAAACAACAGCACAAATAGGCACAACAGCAAGAAGCGAACTATAAGTTAATGCAGAAGCATAGTCCATTATTCGCTTTGTTGTAAAAAACTTTATTGAAAGATAAAGAATTTTTATTACGTTATAAAAGAAATAACGTAAGGTAGACACATCATCAGAACCAATGCGCCAAATATCTATTGTTAGAAATTGTTTTAAAGTTTCTATTTTTGCTCTCACGTATCTTTCTTGGTCTAAATAATAATAAAAAGAAAAACAGAGTCTCTATAAGCCGGGTTCTGTTCCTTTATATTCTCTCGAAAATTAAAGGTATCTGTCATTTATCTAGATTGTAAGTCACCTTACAACTCAAGCATTCTACCCTCCATCGAAATAATTCGAGCGAGCAACTCTCAAACGATGGTATACGCGAACTTGCAGCTTTCGGTTGGTACAGCTTAACGATCACCCGTTAACTGGTAGTCTTTTACACCACCTTCTCACCCTTACCATCTTGCAATGGCGGTTATTTTCTTCTACCATAACCTACTATTACTAGTAGCTTTTACTTTCAAAAGCGAAACGCTCTACGCTGCCCGGACTTTCCTTTTGCCCTATTTTAAAGGCAAACGACAGAACCAAGACTCTGCATTTCCTTTTGCAAAGATAAGGAATATATCTGAATCGGGCTTCTCAAAAATAACAAAAATGAGCAAATTCATCATATTTATTTATGATCAAACATAAATAAGAAATGAAATATACGACGACTTAGCTCTAAAAACGTATTTACAACAAGAAACGAAAGCAGAATAAAAGGAAAAGAAAGCTTTTGAATTTAATAGCCGTTAAGAGCTTACTTAAAACTGTTAAAACAGAATAAAGAAGTATGCCAAAATGACAGTTTAATATATTTTGCCTTTATATTTGTAACTACTTAACACGAAAACGAGATAAATTCCTTATATAAAATAAGTATTAATCCATAGAAACAAACAAATAAAATTATTCATATGAAAAATTATTCAAAGTATTTTCTTGCTACCATGTGCATTGGCGCCATGGCATTATCTACAGGAACATTTTTAAAAGTACATGCAAACACATCATCTGCAGTGATTGCTGGACAACCTGTTGATTTAACTTACGCAGCAGACAAGGCTCTTCCTGCTGTGGTATATATTAAATATGTCCAAAATAGTAAGGTGCAAACAGTGAATGTTGAGTCTGATCCTTTCTCTGATTTCTTTGGAGATCCATTCGGATTCTTTGGTAATCCACGTAGCGGACAAGGCGGAACTCAAAAGCGACAAGTGCAAACTCCAAAGCGAGAAGCTAGTGGAAGTGGTGTTATAATCTCTCCCGATGGATACATTGTAACCAATAACCACGTTGTAGAAGGAGCAGATCAGCTTACTGTTACATTAAATGACAACCGTGAATACAATGCAAGAATCATTGGAACAGATAAAACTTCAGACCTTGCCCTTATCAAAGTAGATGGCAAAAACTTACCCGCAATTCAGATAGGCAACTCTGATGACCTCAAAGTTGGCGAATGGGTGCTTGCCGTTGGTAACCCTTTCAATCTCAACAATACTGTTACTGCTGGTATTGTTAGTGCCAAAGCACGTTCTTTAGGTGCTAATGGTGTGGAATCTTTCATACAAACAGACGCTGCAATTAACAGCGGAAACTCTGGAGGTGCTCTTGTAAATACGCGTGGAGAGCTTGTTGGAATCAACGCTATGCTTTATTCTCAAACAGGTTCTTACAGCGGTTATGGATTTGCAATTCCTACAACTATTATGACAAAAGTCGTAGAAGATCTTAAGAAATACGGTACAGTTCAACGTGCTGTGTTAGGTATTATGGGTGCAAATGTACTCGACTGGAAAGACAAGCAAAAAGAAGAAGGCAAAGACTGAGATCTTGGG
>JBQMYA010000009.1:0-72374 GCA_052173735.1 Prevotella sp. | reverse complement strand
GCTCCTTGAGCCATGTAACGAAGAAGTGTTTCGTTAGCATAAGCACGAGCACCTTTTGATACTTGAAGGATAACAGGTGACTTTAAATCAGATGTTGCCTTAATAATTGCTTGCAACTGTTCCATGTTATTGAAGTTGAAAGCAGGAATAGCGTAACCGCCATTGATAGCTCTTTTAAACATCTCACGAGTGTTTACAAGACCTAAAGATTTGTAATCTACCATATTCTTAATTATTTTTAATGAATAGTTTATATTTATCTTAGTGTTGCAAAGTTAACATTTTAATTCTTTCCTAACAAAGAATAACATTGTTTTTTATATATTTCTTTTCAGAAATAAAGCCCTTTTGCGTTTTATTTTAGACAAGACAACTCTGCTTTAGTATTTATTTCAAGCTTTTGTTTTTTAGCAAGAAAAATGAATAGCATGCCACTATGCAATATCCAATCAATGGTAGTATAAAAGGAATGGTATGATTTGTATGATCTGCAAGATAACCCATTAGCAAGAAACCACATCCTCCTATAGGCGTCATCATCAACAACGACGATGCTCTTTTGGTTAATCCGCCTAAGTTTTGCAACGCAAGAGAGAAGATAGTGGGGAACATTATTGCCTCAAAAAGATATATTCCAAGCAATGCAACCATTGATATTATATTTAAATTAAGCAGAACAACCAAACAACAAATAGCAGATCCAACCCCACAAATAGCCAAAATACGCTTGGGATCTATATGTTTCATAATGTAACTACCCAAGAAACGACCCACCATAAAAAAGCCTAAAGCAAGCGTTAACAATAATGAAGCTGTGCTATCGCTCATCCAGTTCATTCCAGTTACAAAGTTAATAAAATAACTATTGATTGATATTTCGGCAATTTCGTAAGCTAACAAAGCTGCTAAACCAAAAGTAAACGATTTAAATTTAAAGAGTTGAGTAAGTGATTTACCCAAACTTTCGTTATATAGATTATCATTATGAGGTATTTCGGGAAGCGAAACACGAGAAAATAAGAATGCAATAAAAAGCACAATTATGCCTAAAATGACATAAGGAATAAGCACATCGGTTGCTCTCGATACTACTTCTGCATTTGAAGAGCTTGTTTCTCGAAAGAAGAAAAGTCCCACTACTGATGTTGCAAACAGACTTCCTAAACCATTAAATGATTGAGATAGATTCAATCTACTTGTGGCTGTTTGAGGCGAACCCAATTCGGTTACATACGGATTGGCTGCTGTTTCGAGGAAAGTTAAGCCACAACCGATAATGAAAAGAGCAAGAAGGAAAACATTAAAGCCACCTACATACACTCCAGGAATAAAGCTAAATGCCCCCATGGCAAAGAGAATGAGCCCTAGAACAACCCCCTTTCGATATCCAAATCTACTAATAAACAATCCCGAAGGAATTGCCATGAGGAAATATCCTAAATAAGTTGTAACCTGAATTAATGCCGATTGGGTGATAGTGATGCCTAATTCGTTCTGAAAATGCTTGTTTAACACATCTAATATGGCACGTGCAAAGCCCCATAAAAAGAACAAAAGAGTAATCATTACGAATGGAATGAAATACTTTTGTTCGGTTAGTTTGTACTGTTTTTTATCACTAGTAGTATTCATTAATATATAGTTTTATTTTTCTTTTCTTTGCAATTAATTTGCCCCATTCTCTTTTTTAAAAACAATTAAACAATACATAAATGATCGCTTTTATCCATTTTCCTTGTTTCTTTTTAGTCAACAGAATGTAATATAGGCGTTGCAAAGATACATATTATAGGTAAAACAACAAAAAGAGAAAGTAAATTACACTTTTCTTTACATCATTATTTCCTTCAAATTATCGTTTTTTCATTTTTATCACCATCGAACTTGATTCAAAACAAAGAAAAGAACTACATCAAAAGAATTAACTTTGCTATTTTGAAGTTCATTAAAAATAAGTTGTACACAAAACTTTTAAATTGTAACTTTGCAAATGAAAGGTATCAAAAACCTATCGAATAATAATAAATAACACAAAAGATAACATCAAATAAAAGGGTAACACCTTCATAATTATGGCACGACAATTCTTCATTATCTTTGGTTGCTTAGCCATAGGCGAGTTTATTGTTTGGCTAACAGGCATCAAACTGCCTTCGAGTATCATTGGAATGCTTGCGCTAACAGCCCTCTTAAAGTTCAATATTGTAGAACTTTCGTGGGTTCAAAAACTATCAGAATTTTTGATATCTAACCTTGGTTTCTTCTTTGTTCCACCAGGAGTAGCTATCATGTTGTATTTAGATTTAATTCAAAAAGAATTTATTCCGATTATCATGGCAACGGTTATCAGTACAATTAGTGTACTTATTGCCACCGGACAAGCCCATCAATTGGTGATAAAAATTGAAAGAATGATTATTAAAAATAAAATTCTTCAGACTAGAAAACAAAGAAGAAACAAAAAAGAAGAATAGTTATGGCAAGTTTCTTTTCTAACCAATATATTATATTAGCATTCACCTTCGGTGTGTTTTTTTGCGCTCGTCGTTTACAACAACGCACTGGCTGGATTTTACTTAATCCCATTTTCGTTGCCATTGTTGTAATTATTTGCTATTTAAAGATAACCAAAGTTCCTTTTTCTGTATATCGAGAGAATGCCCAACTCATTGAGTTTTGGCTTAAACCTGCAGTTGTTGCTCTTGGGGTTCCTTTGTATATGCAATTTAAAGCCATACAACGTTTGTGGTTTCCACTTATGGTAGCCCAGTTTATTGGCACCTGTGTGGGAGTGGTTAGTGCTGTTCTTGTGGCGAAAATCTTTGGCGCATCAAAGCTTGTAGTTATCTCTATGGCAGCCAAATCGGTAACAACTCCTATCGCAATGGAGGTCACTACATCTATAGGAGGTATCCCTGCACTTACCGCAGCCGTTGTTGTTATCACTGGAATACTAGGTGCTATAATGGGATTTAAGACGCTTTACTATGGTCATGTCAATAGTCCTATCGCTCAAGGCTTATCAATGGGCTCGGCAACTCACGCTGTAGGAGCCTCAACTGCCATGATTCACAGTCCTAAATATGGTGCTTTTGCCAGCTTAGGAATCATTCTTAATGGTATTTTCACATCGTTATTAGCTCCCACCTTATTACGACTAATGGGTCTTTTATAATCCTTTGAAAATGAGTTAGATAGCTTTTATATAACAAAAGCTATCATTTTACATCGTAATAACTATCCTTTTACACAGCAATAGCTATCCTTTTACGGGGAAAAAACTATCTTATTACAATCTAAAAGCATAACCATCAAAAAACAATGACTAATCAACCGCAACACCAATGGAGCAAATTCTATCTTAAAGATGTGACCTTTGCCAACTTAATGATGCGACGCATCTATAACGTTTTGATTGTGGCTAACCCCTATGATGCCTTTATGCTTGAAGATGATGGGCGCATTGAAGAAAAGATATACAATGAGTATATGGAGCTTGGAATGCGCTATCCGCCTACATTTACGCAGGTGAGTACTATAGAAGAGGCTGAAGATATATTGGAAAAAACCAATATAGACCTTGTTATTTGTATGCCTGGTAATGCCGACAACGATGCTTTCGACGTGGCAAGAGCCATTAAATGCAAGTTCACAACTATCCCATGTGTTGTGTTAACGCCCTTTTCTCATGGTATAACAAAGCGTATGCAGAACGAAGATTTAAGTATTTTCGATTATGTTTTCTGCTGGTTAGGCAACACAAACCTCATTCTTTCGATCATAAAACTGATTGAAGACAAGATGAATATCGAACAAGACATTGCAGAAGCAGGTGTTCAAATGATTCTACTTGTCGAAGACTCTATTCGCTTCTACTCATCTATTCTCCCCCATTTATATAGTTTCATTCTAGCACAAAGTAAGCGTTTATCTACCGAAGCGTTAAATCGTCATGCTGCAATTCTACGCCAACGTGGTCGCCCCAAAGTGGTTTTAGCTCGCACTTACGAAGAGGCTATTGCTTTATACAATAAATATCGTGATAATACTCTTGGTGTTATTAGCGATGCACGCTTTCCTTTTAAGGGCGAAAAAGACCCAGAAGCAGGCTTAAAGCTGTTAACTGAGATCAGGAAACACGACGAATATATTCCGCTTATCATGCAAAGTGCAGAGTCGGAGAATAGAGAAAAGGCAGAGAAAGCTGGATTCCGATTCGTAGATAAGAACTCTAAAAAGATGAGTTTAGACCTCCGTCACCTCATGGAAGAGCACATGGGATTTGGCGATTTCATCTTTCGTGACCCCAAAACACGAAAGGAAATTATGCGAATTGGTACGCTAAAGGAACTTCAAGACAATATCTTCACCATTCCAAACGACTCTATGCACTACCATATATCACGCAATCACGTGAGTCGTTGGCTATGTGCTAGAGCTATATTTCCTGTATCTGCATTCTTAAAAGACATCACTTGGCATAAATTACAAGATGTTGATACGCACCGACAGATTATCTTTGACGCCATAGTTCAATATCGGCACATGAAGAATATCGGTGTTGTGGCTGTCTTCGACCGCTATAAATTCGACCAATATGCACACTTTGCACGCATTGGAGAGGGTTCTTTGGGCGGAAAAGGCAGAGGTCTTGCATTCTTAGACAATATCATTAAAACCAATACTGAGTTCGAACAATGGCAAGGAGTGAGTGTACAAATACCCAAAACGCTGGTACTTTGTACTGATATCTTCGACCAATTTATGGAGAAGAACAATCTTTACCACATTGCATTAAGCAATATTTCGGACGAAGAGATATTGAATCACTTCTTAAAAGCGGAGCTTCCACAACAGTTAAGAGAAGACTTTATCACTTTCTTTAAAGCCACTAACACCCCAATAGCCATTCGTTCGTCGTCGCTTTTGGAAGATGCTCACTACCAACCATTCGCTGGTATATACTCAACTTACATGATTCCGCATCTCAACAATCAAGAATTGATGCTCAATATGCTCGAATCTGCCATTAAAGGGGTGTATGCTTCGGTGTATTATAAGGACTCAAAGGCTTATATGACGGCTACAAGTAATGTGATAGACCAAGAGAAAATGGCAGTGATTCTGCAAGAAGTGGTGGGCAAAACCTACGACCACTACTTCTATCCAACCATTAGTGGGGTGTTAAGATCTATCAACTACTACCCCATTGGCAACGAAACGGCAGAAGAAGGCATTGCTTCTTTGGCATTGGGATTGGGTAAATACATTGTAGATGGAGGCTTAACGCTTCGTGTTTCGCCACATCATCCACACCAAGTGCTACAAACAAGTGAAACAGAAATAGCTCTTCGAGAAACGCAAACACGCTTTAATGCGCTCGATCTTAATGATGTTGATTTGTTATTTAAGGTAGACGATGGTTTTAATATCAAGAATTTGCGGGTGAAAGAGGCTGAAAGCCATGGTTCTTTAACCTATATTTCATCCACATACGATGCCTACGACCAAATCATTCGTGAAGGTTTTTACCCACAAGGACGTAAGATTATCTCTTTTACAGGCGTGCTTCAACAAGGCGTTTTCCCACTTCCTGAGTTGTTACAAATTGCTCAACGCTGTGGAGCAGATGCGATGAAACGACCCATTGAGATTGAGTTTGCCTGCAACATCAACGAAGATAGAACAGGAAGTTTATATCTATTGCAAATCAGACCCATTGTGGATAGCAAGCAAATGTTAAGCGAAGACGTAACAAAAATAGACGATTCGCAATGTGTTTTGCGCTCACACAACTCGTTAGGACACGGCATTATCGATGATATCACAGATATAGTGTATGTTAAAACGGACGATTCTTTCACTGCCGCCAATAACTATTACGTTGCAAACGACATTGAACGATTGAACAAAAGCTTTGCAGATGAGAACAAAAACTATATTCTTATAGGTCCAGGACGATGGGGTTCGAGCGATCATTGGTTGGGAATACCAGTTAAATGGCCTCATATTAGCGCAGCAAAGCTCATTATTGAGACCTCACTTGCGAACTATCGCATCGAACCTAGTCAGGGAACGCACTTCTTTCAAAACCTAACTAGTTTTGGAGTAGGCTACTTTACAATTGATGAAAACAGCAAACAAGGATTCATCCAACAACAAATTCTCGACGAAATGCCTGCTGTTGAAGAGACTAAATATGTGCGACATGTACGTTTTTCACATCCTCTTAGAATAGTAATGGACGGAAAATGTCAAGAAGGCGCAGTGCTTTTTCCTTTAATCAGCTAAGTGCTAACACCCTAAACAAAAAGAAAGAAGATGGCAATCGAATAACTTCTACGTTGCAAATTCTCAACAACAATATTATAATTTTATAACATTCTCTTATTAACTTCGCCATAGTTAATAAGGGAATTTTGCATTTTTATTGTTCAAAAATTACCCTACATTCTGTAAATTTGCAATACGAAACCCTAAAGCTATACATCTATTCAATCATGATACGCATCATCTTCTTAACAGATTTCACAGAAACCTACTCGCATTCGTTGCTTTTAGGCGTACAAAAATATGCCAAAGAACAGTCTCAAGAATCGTGGGTTATATGCCGTATGCCTCCTTCTTACAAACAACAATATGGCATAGAAGGTGTAGTTCAATGGGCATTAAACTGGAAAGCCAATGCAATTATTGGTAGATTTGAGCAAAACGACAACATAGAACTACTTTTACAGCACGGAATAGCAGTGATTGCACAAGATTTTAAGCAACGTTTCAATTCTATTCCCAATATAACTGGCGACTACATTGCTACTGGTGAGATGGCTGCACGTTTCTTTTTGCAACGTGGTTTCAAGTATTTTGCATTCCTTGGATATAGAAACATCGTATGGAGTGATGAACGTTTATTGGGTTATAAACAAGAAATTACACAGCAAGGAATAAACGATAATATTTTTATATACGATAATCAAAGGCTTGATTCTTTTTGGTTTGACGATCTACCTAAACTCTCTTCTTGGATAAAAAACCTACCATCTCATACAGCTTTGTTTTGTTGTGATGATAATCAAGCAAACAATGCACTCGAAGTTTGTAAGTTATTAGAAGTAAAAGTACCACACAACATTGCCATATTAGGGGTTGACAATGATAAAATGATTGCCGATTTATCCGACCCAAAGCTATCAACTATTCGGTTAGATATAGAAAAAGGCGGTTACGAAACAGCACAATTTATTGCAAAAACCATCAAAAACAAAGAACTCATTCGTAGTAATCACAACATATACATCAAACCTATCTCGGTTATTAGCAACGCTTCTTCTGATATTTTTGCCACAAAAGATAAATATATTCTAGATGTTTTAGAGTATATTAAAAAAAATATTAGCCAACCTATTAATGTAAAAGATATTCTTACACAAGTGCCTTTATCTCGCCGTTTACTTGAAATTCGATTTAAAGAAGCCACTGGCACTTCGATATATCATTATATAATTGAATGTAAAATAGATCTTTTCAGCTCATTATTAGAATGCACCAATCTTCCAATTTATACAATTATTAGTCAATTAGGCATTAATAATTATAGTAGTTTTTCACAACTTTTCAAAGCAAGAAAAGGTTGTACGCCCCATTTTTTCCGTAATAGAAACAAATAAAAAAATAGCCTTCAAAATACAATTCTTTTAACACTTTATGGGAATACAACCTCTATTAATGCATAATAATTTCATTGTTTTTAGGTGTTTTATAAATATTAGCAATATTATATCTTTGCAATCGCAAACAAAGAATATTTTATTACAACATAAAAGCAATGTTATTACACTCTAAAAGCAATGCTTTTTCAATGTAAAAACATATCTTTTACAATACAAAAATTACACATGCCCAACAGTTGAGCTACAAGATTTATTTGAAAACAAAAAGCTTTCAAAAAGAAATAGCACAACTAAGGGCATTTAAAGGAAAATATTTTCAAAGCAAAAATATCATTTGCGAGCAATGATTATGGCGATATTGCTTCCTTTTTCTATCTATTAGGGAACCCAAAGCATTGTTGGTGATATAATTCTTTCGGTTATATTTTTTGTAGAGAAACCCACTTCGAGAGCTTGTCCCATATAATTTTCAAAATAATGAAGTTCTAACTTGTGGAAACCTGCTGCCAAATTCGCTTTACCTTCGGCACGTCTCGCACTATGACCACCATCGTTATTTACGATTTCTACGCCGTCTATAAATAGTCTTGAGCCATCATCTGAATAAGTATAGAAACGATAGACTCCACTTTCTGGCACCTTTATATAAGCAGAATAGATATAACCAAAATGATCTTTCGAGCCATCTTCATTGATAGTAAAGTTAGGCATAACACCTTGTTGCTTTAACGTTGCTTTCAAAATATCGGCAGTTTGCCTCATATTTCCTTCGTAATAACGATAAGAAATACCATTTTGTTTAGGCTGAACAGAAAGAGCAGGCATAAGAGTTAATTGCTCTTCGTCTTTTGAAGACAAGCCCGATGGATAGTAGAAATAATCGCAATTGCCATCATTGGTGGCTATCCACGTATCGAATTTAAACAAATCTTCGTGAAGTTCAATGATTCTTGCACCTGGTTTCAAAGCTCCATAGGCATCATAGCCACTCACTCTGCCATAACCTAAGGCTATTTTGCGTTCTAATCCAATAAAATCATTCTGATGATCGTGACCTGTAAACACTCCAATAACATCTTTCTTGTCTACCAAACTACCAAACATTCCGCTGTTAATACGTGCCGACCAAATGCCATCATCTTCATACTTTCCTTGATAATCGCCTCTTTCTAAAACATTATGATACTCTACTAAAGGAATATGAAAGAACATTAGCGATGGAAGAGGACGCTTATTGTTTTTCAAGGTGAATGCCTCTGAGGTGCGACGATACCACTCTATTTGGTCGAAATGAATCCAATCGTACTCTCCAAGATCTTTATCTGGCTGATAATCATTCGAGTCTATGCAATAAAGAACAGCTTTTGGCTTTGCATTGGCAGTGTTATTGCCGTAGATAGGCAGTGCGCAATTACCATTTCCACTTATCTCTTTAGGAGAAGGAAGCCCAGAATAGAACTTAGAAGCAAACAACATTCGATATATTTCGTCTCTTGAAAAGTGCTCGGCATCGTGATTTCCCATTGTAACAACAAAAGGAATACGAGCCGTTTCAAATATTTCTATGATTTGTTTCCAACCCTTTTCGTATGGTTCTTCGGTAACAACATCGCCTGTAAGTATAGCAATGTCGGGGGTTTCTCGTTGTAAGATATTGAGAATAGTGGTTCGAGTGGAATCGCATTTTGGTGATTTAGCATCCCAATGTAGGTCTGTAAACTGGGCAATTCTAAACTTATTGTTATGAAAAGTAAAAGTTTTTTGAGCCCAACTGCTCACCACTTGAAGAGCAAAAAGGATAAATATAATGAGTAATTTATAGTTCTTTGTCATTTTATTTAGATCTATATTATGTTGATATTCAATGTTATTGTTCTTTGTTTTAAGACATCTTCTTCTCTTTTTGCTTTGCTTTTAGGGCAGACAAGATGCACCTAACAAATTGCTATTGGGTAGTTTTGAATAACAAATGGTGGCTTCGTTCAATTCGCTTGGATAGAGAAAGCCTTTATGAAGCGACTCTATCATGGCATAATGAAAGAACTCTGAGGCTTGAGAAAGTCCTCCTCCGATGACAATAGCTTGCGGAGCATAAGTATAAAACACCACTTGTAGAAGCTTTCCAAGATGATAACCAAATTCATTCCATAATTGTTTGGCTGTTGCATCACTATTGATTGCGTCTTGAAAAAGTTTCTCTCCTGTTATTTTATGCTTTGAAAAGAATCCACTACTGCAATAAGTTTCGTAGCAATCATCAAGATATGGAAGACAACCAATTTCGCCTGCGCCTGTCTTTAAGCCTCTATATAACTGATTATTGATGATGATTCCTGCACCAACTCCTGTGCCAAGAGTTATTCCAACCACATCTTTAAAGTCTTTTAGACTACCAAATCGTTGTTCGGCAAGAACAAAACAATTAACGTCATTATCTACTTTTACAGGCACATGATATAGATTTTCAAAGAGAGTTCGAAGGTGAACCTCTTTCCAAGAGGGTATATTTACAAGGTTATAGGCTATTCCTTTCTCTGTATCAACAATTGAAGGGATTCCAAATCCTATTGTTTGTACATTAGAATCGATAAGCTCATCAATCATTTTTTGTATTTGTTGAATTACCTCTTGCTCTGTCCCTTGAGCCTTACATGCTTCCTTCTTAATCCTTACAATAGTGTTATTGCAGACTTTAGCCACTCTAATATTAGTGCCTCCGAGGTCTATTGAGATAGATGTTTGCATGATGTTGCATTTAAATAGTTATCGTTCCTTTTCTTATCTCAAATTCTTTTTTATTGTTTTCCCATAACAATAAAAATTTAAATGGTTCGTTGGTGGTTATCGTTACTTTGGGTTTTATATTTTTATTATTACGTTTTTCTACTTTAATATCAATACTTCCATTCTCTCCAAAGGGGTATTTTTTGATACCATAAGCATCGGTTAATGTTACATCGAGAGTAATTTCACGCTCTTGTAAGTTGGCTCTTATACCAAAAATATATTCTATCAAGACGGAAATTGGAGGTAAACCTGTCCAACCAACAAAGTCTTTTCGAGCCATAAAGCCAGGCTTTGCGTCTTCAGGAGCATAGTATTCCCAAAAGGTTCCAGTATCTTTATACACCTTAAAGACGTTATTATAGTGGTTCATTGCAATATCAAAGGCTAGTTGTCGGTATCCTTTTTGAGTTAAACCAGATATCAACATATAGTTAGTTCCAGGCCAAACGCCTCCTAACCAGTATCTTCCATTCGCCTTATACTTTGGGTTTGATGCTGCAAGAGATGGTGTTCTATGAGGTCTATTAAAAGAAGTTGTGTCATTTAAATGAGCAACAAGCTGGTCAAGACGCTCTTTTGAAAGTACATCTGTATGCAAAGCCCAATAGGCATAGATTCCTTTTACATTACTTAAACTATCGTCTGCATACTGATCGCATAGGAATTGCAAATCTTTGTTCCACATATTGCGTTCAATATAGGCAGAAAGTTGCTTTATATCGTCTTCGAATGTTTCTATTTCTTGCCATCTTTCGAGATAGAATCCCATCTTCAATAAGATATTTGCCACCATTATTTGTTGTAAACAAGCATCTAACCACACCATATGTCCATTGCTATAAATAGTGTTATAAGGTTCTTTCACACGTGGCATGTTATCCATTCCAGTTCCCCAACCACTGCTCCAATAGGTTCCATTGCGCCAAGTTCGGTTCAACTTGAGCCACTTATAATAGGCAGCAAGAACTGGGAATACTTTATTTAAGCGTGCTTCATCGCCATATTGAGTGAAGTATAGCCACTCAGACCAAGGCAAAATATTAGGTCCAGTGCTTGTTGGATCATAGCGACTAAAGCAATCTGAGCCATCAACTCTTATCTCTCTGCAAATGAATCCATCAGGATGTTGTTTCGAATAGAAGTTGTTTAGCGTTGCTTGGAAAGGGAAAAAGCGTTGTCCATAGCGGCAAAACATGGTGATAAAAGCATCGTCCCACATAAAAATATTACCATTATAAGCTGGCGCAATATAGCTATTTACAAAGCCAGAGTTCTCTTTTGGGTGACAAATATTGCTCAATGCTAACTTCCAAGCATGCCAATACATCGCAATTTCGTCGTTATGATTTTCCCAATAAGGCTGTGGAAGCACCTTTTTTGCTTGTTCGAAAGTGCCTGGAAGGGTTGTTGTTGGTTTCTCTGTACGATAAGAGTTCTCTGCAACGAGCGTCTCCATGACATAGGTATTCTTATAAGGAAGCTTGTAAAGAGGCGACCCTGAGGGCATAAGATTTTGCCCAAACAACACCGAGACGATGCTAGTTGAGAGAAAAACAATAGTGAAACGTTTTATCCAAAGACTTCTATTATATATTTCCATAAGCTACTTTACGTGTATTTCTTCAATAGTTTCTTGCCTAAAAAAGGGTTCTTGCTTAAAGCTTTAGAAGCTTTTTAATCTTTTTAAATATGTCGGTATTATTCATAAAACCTGTGAATTGCTCTGAACCTGGACCAAATGCATAGACAGGTACCATCGTTCCAGAATGATCTCGGGTTGAGAAATGACAAGTAACAGTGCCTTTTTCGAGGTCACCCCCTAACAAAGTCAATCCTCCTGTCTCATGATCGGCAGTCACAACCACAAGTGTTTCACCATCTTTAGCCGCCCATTTCATTACTGCGCCTATCGTTCTATCGAAGTCGTGCGTTTCTTTCATGAGCATATCTAATTGATTAAAGTGGCCATAATCATCTAACTGCGATCCTTCTATCATCATAAAGAAACCTTTTTTGTTTTGATTAAGCAACTCAATGCCCTTTAATGATGCACGAGCAAACAAGTCGCCACGCTCATCTGGTAGCGGAGTGTCTACCAAATAAGGTACAGCAAAGACCTTACCACTATTTATTTTCTCCAAACTTTCCCATGAACGAGCTATTTGATAGCCCTTTTTGGTAAGCTCATTAAATAGATTTCTTCCGTCATTACGCTGTTCAAAGAACTTTGCTCCGCCTCCAAAAGCATAGTCAATACCACAATTTACATAGTCGGCAGCAATCTCTTGCTCTCTATCTCTGTCGCTATTGTGACAACAGAACGTTGCGGGTGTGGCGTCCCAAAGACGACATGTGACGGCAATACCTGACGACTTTCCTTTTTGTTGAGCCAACTTGCAAAGCGAAGGTACAGGTTTTCCATCGCCATCTACGCCCACTGCGTGATAACGAGTTTTCACTCCGCTCGATAATGCTGTTCCTCCTGCACCTGAATCGGTCACCAATCGGTTAAGACAAGGGGTTTTTGAAAGACCTGTATATTGTGCATTTTCTAACCAAAGTTGTCCTCTATTGCAGGTCCATGCAGTGTAGATGTGCATCAAACTCATTCCATCTCCTATCATTAAGATGACATTTTTCACCTTTTTTCCTTTGGGTGGAGTTATCTTTTCCACAGCATAAGGAGTCTTTAAGGTATATGTTTGGGTGTTGTTTTGTTGTCCTTTTACCCCCAATACAAAAGAAAGGAACAGACTACAAAAGACGATTGAGCGATAATTCATTTTATTTCATTTTGAAAAGGTGAGAAAAATAAAGTCTTTTCTACCACTCGTTATGCCACAGAGTGATAGAAAAGACCATCTATTAGTTTACACTTGCCTCGATAGAAAGACAATAGCTAGTTGTTCCTGCGAGTTTTGTCGCAACTGTTTCTCGCAACATCCATGATGTAGGAGCAAGGACAAACAAGGCATAATCTTTATCTGCTTCTTTGGCTGCAAAGGTTAATTTTGCGTTTTGCAAAGTCTTTACAGCTGTTTGAAGTTTCTCTATTAAGGTTGTTTTTACCGAACCTACAAGCACTGCTCCATAGCTACTGCCAGCCAAACGACTTAGAGTTGGAAGTGAAGCGGTGATCTGTTCTTCGTTAGAAAAGCGTGTTGTGGCAAAAGGCACAAGGATTTTTACAGGCGATTGCACATTGCTTTGAGCCATAATAGGCACAAATTTGATGTAACAATCATCTGTTATCTTGAAACTTTCTTCGAAATTCAACTTATGATTAAACAAGATGGTACTTCCTTCGATGTTACTTGTGGTGTAACGATGAAGAGAGAATGATGCAAAACGAGCAGTTTTAACTGCAAGATTGGTAGAAAGATTCTCACAAGCTTCATACCATGGATAGTATTGAACATCTGAACGTTCAACAACTCCAATAGAACAAGTTTGTCCTTTGGCATTTAAATAATCGGCAATAGCATTAATATGTGTTTCTGTTTTATCTTTCAATGCCGATATTACATAAATATCAATGGTTTTATTTTTATTCCATTCCTTTACTTGTGCAGAGTTTTCTTGATGATCAGGAATAACGCCCCACTCCTCTTTTATACACGAAGCAAATAAAAGTGCTCCGAAAAGGAAAAACAAATGTAGGTGTTTCATATCGTTATGTTTTATTTTAATTATTCATTACTTATATCTTATCTTTCACAAATGCCCCATAGGGATGTTACAATGTCATAGTTTTTAGAGCGTAAAAGCTATTCTTTTAGCATACAAAAGCAATGCTTTTTGAGTGCAATGTCAATGCTTTTTCTACGCTATAAATAACGCTTTGAATATATGCTAATTTGACTTTTGAAAAGATTGGATATAAAATATAAATTATAGAAGGTGTCAGCTCAATTCTATTTCATTTTTACTATTGAGACTACAGGGCAGTGATCGGAAAGTTCTTTTCCTTTAAAAAAGCGGTCAAGAACACGACATGACTCCAAAGTCCACTTGCCTTTTGAACCAAAAATAAAATCGATTTTCGACACTCCTAGGTATGTTCCAGTGTTATTGTCCATTCTTTCAAAAACGGTTTCAATCTTATTTATCACTGTAGAACCTGCTCCCATGTTCATATCTCCAGTTAAGAGCATTGGAATAGACGAGGTATAGACTTTATCTGACACAAGAACTTCAGCTTGTTCGAGCTGTCCTCCAACATGGTCTAAATGAGTACTAGCAACTCTTATCTGCTTTTTTGAAGGAAGAAGAATATCTGCATACACCACACCTCTTTGATCGGCAGAACCTTTTGGACGTGGAAGTTGCAAACAGTTGCTATTCAAAATGGGATAACGAGATAAGATGGCATTGCCATAAAGCTCGTTGAGCGAATAACGATAGTTTTCTTCTGGATACTCACCTTTCTTGTTGGCAAGGTTATAAGAGTAGCCAAAGAGTCCAAACATATTGAGTTTTTGTGCCAATTCTGCCACAACATCACGAAACTTTCCATCACGTTGCTGACGAGAACTTCTGTTTTCTACTTCATTTAAACAAATGATATCTGCCTCTTCGCTACGCAACAACTCGGCATAGGGAGTGACATCGAAATCAGGTTCAAATGAACGTATGTTAAATGTTATTACTTTTATCTTGTCTTGTGCACATAATTGCTGCGTTGCAAAGAGTGATACAAGGAAAAAGAATATCCATATTTTTTTCATAGCGATATAAAATTAGATTGTTATTAAGTTGAGATGGAAAGATAGATAGTTTGCTTAAATTATAAAACACTTGTCTTCTTGCCTCTCAACTTTTTTATATTAATATCCCATATTTTGTTTCAAGTTGCCCAAAACACTCTTTCTAATTTCAGAAGCTGGTATTGCAAACACTTGATTCTTTACAGGATCGAAAGTGCGTTGTGGCCAAATTTCTATTTCAGTAACACTTGTTATTGCTGTTCCATCTGTGGTTGTAGCAATTCCATGCAATGGTTTTGCATAAACAGTTTGTGCATCTCCCCATCTAACAAGGTCGAGATGGCGACTTGGTTGAAATTCGAATGCTAACTCACAACGGCGTTGGTTCTTCAATTCTGCTTTAGTTGCAGAAGCGTTTTGTGATAGCCCTGCACGATGACGAATTTGATTTAACAACGCTTTCGCCTCGTTATTGCCTTCACCTTGAGTCCAAATTAAAGCCTCTGCCTTCATCAATAACACATCAGCAAAACGAATGAGGCAAGTTCCTAGTGTGTTACTTGCATTGTTTCCGTTAGGATTTAGAGTTTTACCAATACAGTCGGCAGCTTCAAAAGGAGACATAAACTTTCTAAAGGTCATTCCCGATGTACTTGAAATAGCTGCTGGTGAAACACCAAAATGAATATCGTGACCAATATAAGTTATGTGTTGTCCAGGATAAAGAATGGTTGCATCTCTTCGTGTATCACCTGCTTCAAAAGCCTTATACAACTCTAGTGTAGGCTGGAAATAACCCCATGTGTTGTAATATCCCCATCCTCCGTTTTGGAAAGACATACCATGAAACTTTGGACCTTCGGTTGCATTACCCAAAAGAGAGAAGATATATTCTTCACAGAAGTTATTTTCTGGTCGGAAAAGCTTGGTATAATCGGGATAAAGTGCCCGCTTATCGGCTCCTGAAAGATTGATAATTTTATCGCAATATGCAATTACTTTTTGATAATATGTAGCGTCCCACTGAGCTGCATACAATGCTGCACGTGCAGCAAAAGCCCATGCGGCAGCACGATGAGGTCTTCCGTAATCATCTTCACTCAATTGAGAAAAGAGTGGAAGAGACGATGCTGCCTTATCCATATCTTCTAAAATCATGTCGTAATTGGCAAGAACAGAAGCAGGACGGGGTTGGTCTAGATCGGTTGTTGGTGTGGTTTCGGTAACAATGGGTATTCCTCCATTAGGTCCATTGTCACCATAATAAGGCGCTAACCATAAGTAAGCAAAGCCTCTATAAAAGTAAGCTTGCCCCAAAGCAACACCCTTTAGATTAGAAGAGATATCCATACTAGGAACATTTCTCAATACATCATTGGCTTTAGCGATGAGCTGATACATTGCAGGCCAATTGTCTTTGACATCTCTTCCGTTTGATGCAGACATCTGGAAGTTCTTTATTTGTGCAGCTTCTGCTTGAGGACGACCTGTTACAAGATTATCACTACAATTCTCAAACCACATTATTCCACGACCAGTAATGCCTTCTTCATAAGTAAAAGCATGGAAAGCATCAAGTGCTTTGTTTACATCTGCTTCTGTTTTCCAGAAGTTTACAGAGCCTTGAACACCGTAAGGTTCATACTCTAAGCTACATCCGTTGAACATAACACCAACAAGAGTGCATGCTATTATCTGTTTGATATTAAGGAATTTCATAATAGACTGTTTTAAATTAGAAACCAAAATTAAAACCAATAGTAAATGAGCGAGCAACTGGATAAACACCTCCATCAAGACCAAAGTTGCCTACTTCGGGGTCTATACCTGTGTAATCGGTTATTGTAAAGAGGTTTTCGCAGTTGAAATAAAGGCGCAATGTAGATTTCTTTAAGCCTAAAGAATGCAACCATTGTTGTGGAAGAGTGTAACCAAGTGTTAGGTTCTTTAAGCGAAGATAACTGCCATCTTCTAGATAAAAGTCTGAAGGATTGGTGTAATTGCCATTTGGATCGTCTACTAAAGCTAAGCGAGGAATACCTGAAGAGTGGTTATAATCCCACGCATTAAGAATGTCTTTCAACATATTTCCACCTTGTTGACGTCCTGTAAGGGTCATTTGTTTAAAGGCATTGTAGATAGTTGACTTACCAACTCCTTGGAATTGGAAACTGAAATCGAGATTCTTATAATTGAGGTTTCCACCAAATCCAAATGTAATCTTTGGCATATAGCTACCTATATACTGATTATCATCAGAGTTAATCTTACCATCATTGTTAAAATCTACATATCTCAAGTCACCAGGTTTAGCGTTAGGTTGAATTAAATTAGTTAATCCTGTCTTGGGATCTGTCCATTTATAATTATTGATTTCTTCTTGACTTTGGAATATTCCGTTTGTTTTCAATACATAATAAGAATACCATGGCTTACCTACGGTTGAACGAAGAGGACGTTGTCCATTTACAACTATGTCGTGTTCCAAAGTCTTTCGGCTTCCAAGTTCTAACACTTCGTTGTGAACAGTAGATAAGTTAGCATTCAATCCAAAAGAAATAGCACCAATAGTCTTATGATAAGATGTGCTCAACTCCCAGCCCCTGTTCACTACGTCACCAATATTTCCATACGGTTCAACGGCAATTCCTGCTACAGAAGAAACGGGAACCTTCTCAATTAGGTCTTTTGTTCGTTTATTAAAATAATCTACTGTTAAATTCAAATCATTGTTGAAAAGACCAATATCCAATCCAACTCCCCATTGTTCGGTCGTTTCCCACTTCAAATTCTTTGTCGCAATAGACTCTGCAAACACACCATATACCACCTTATTGAGGTTCTTTCCATAAATAATTGGCCATTCAGTGTTTCCCATTGGCACGTTCCATGAATAGCGAGGAACAAGCGCAACGTTACCAACTTGTCCCCAACCTGCACGTAACTTCAATAAGTTGACGGTGCCTTTGAGAGGCTCAAAGAACTTTTCTGATGATATTTTCCAAGATGCAGACAATGCTGGGAAAACTCCAGAGTTATTGTCTTTATACAATTTAGATGTGGCATCACGGCGCAAACTGGCTGTTGCAAAGTAACGATCGTTCCACGAATAGCCCACTCTTCCAAAGAAAGAGAGCATTGCTTCTTCCCATATTTGCTCATTAGGTTTATACTTTGTCCATTCATTAGCTTGTGGAAGGGTATTTTCGTGGCGTCCTTCTCTATCATAATTGGTAGTATAAACACCATACATCTTATACTTATCATACTTAGTTGTCAATCCCATCATGGTACTAATATGATGTTGCTTAATCATAGTTGAATAGGTAGCAGTTGTTTCCCACAACCAATTATTCAAACTAGAGTGCTCTATGTCGTGGCGATTTTCATCTGAAGGGTTACCTGGTTCGGGCACTTTATGAGTAAAATTATCTATCTCTGAAGATACAATACCTGCGGTAAATTGAGAACGAATATCTAAGTTTGCAATCGGTTTGATATGCAATGTTGTTGTAGAATATAAAGTACTTGATGGGCGTTTTTGGTCTAATCGTCTCAAAAGAGCCACAGGATTGCGAAATTCTCCATATCCACTTATACCTTCTGCGGCTGCCCATCGAGGCAAAGTTCCATGGAATAGCGCCTCACCATAATTGTTATAAAGAGGAGTTCCATCTTTAGCATAGTCGTAAATAGTGGCAGAACGTGGGAAGAAAATAGCGTTAGCAAGTACTCCTTCGTGCCCTTTATTGATATTACCTTGTCCGTTTGAGAACGTATAAGTAACTTGTTCTGAGAATGATATGTAATTATTTACTTTAAAATCGATATTTACTTTTCCGCCAAACTTACGAGCGAAAGTATTTAAAAGCACACCTTGGTCTTTGTCAAAGTTAAACGATGCCAATGCTTTAATGTTGTCACTACCTCCCGAAAGCGATAAAGCATAATGCTCTAATGTACCAGTTCTGAATATTTCATCAATCCAATCGGTTCGTGTAACGGCTCCATAAGCATACTTACTTGCATCTGCTGTGGTTGGAAGAGTTCCACCATAAAGACGCACAGCATCACTCCATACTTTATTATATTCTTGAGATGTCAACACAGAAGGTAAGTGCATGGCGTTCTTTATACTCTTAGATACGTTCACACTAATCTTCACTTGTCCTGCTTTAGCTTGTTTAGTGGTAATAACAACCACACCTCCAGATCCTACACTCGCACCATAAATGGCTGCAGAAGCAGCATCTTTAAGAATAGTTATGCTCTCTATATCTTCAATATTGAATGGAGCTCCAGGAACACCATCAACGACATACAACACACCATCACCGCTATTATAATCGTTGTCTGTACCTCTTGAACCTCTACCACGAATAGATAGTGATGCAGTTGATAAAGGATCACCTCCATTATTTTGCACCATTACACCTGGCATGGTTCCTTGTAGCATCGAAACAATATTCGAAGGACGGCTTTTCATCGCCTCATCGAGTTTCACAGAAGATATAGATGTAGATAAGTCTTGCTTTCTTTGACTTCCATAGCCAATAACAACCACTTCATTAAGCGATCGTTTTTCGTCATGAAGAACTATTGTTTGTTGCTGTTTTGATGTTTTAATAGTTTGCGAGATGAAGCCAATAGACGAGATTTTAATTTCTGTTCCTGGTGTAATATTAACCGAGAAACGACCATTTACGTCGCTTATTGCAAGTATCTTGCCATCTTTTAAACTGATGGTTGCCCCCACAATAGGTTCTCCTTGTTCGTCTAACACCATTCCAGTAACAACGTCTTGGCTCTGAACATTAATGTTGTTGCTCTTCAAACAAATACTTGTTGACACGGCATTCATAGGTGCACAAACTGCGAGTGTGCACAAAACCGAAACAAAACGGTTATGCCTTAAAACTGATTTAGTAACGATTCGTTTGCTCATTGCTGCGAAGTTTTAGATTTATAGCTTAAAACTTGGCTGACAACAACTTTGAAGAAGACATTTTGATAGATATTTTTCGATCCTAATAATTATAATTCTATAGGATGATATGATATTTTATGTTGGATGTTTTGTACTTCTCTAAATACTTCTTTACTAAGTTATTGTCATTAGTGCCATATTTTCTATTTATAAAGATAAATTAAGTTATTGTTCTCTTCCTTGGAATTTAATTCTGTCATTTATTAAAATTCTAATGAACAATTAACTTTTCAAGGATAATACATGTTATTTTTATTCTTCATAATTTAAGGTTTAGGTTGGTTGTAGAATTGTTTTTATTATAATTATATCAAAAAGTTACATAGCAAAGATAAAGCTTTACTCTTGATTTATGCAAACGCATTTGCGCAATAAATATTTACTTTTGCGAAAAACATTTGCTTTTTTATTTAAAAGAAAGCATGTTCCCACCTTATTAATATATACATAGCATATTGCATTCTTCTTATTGTTTGCTTGTAATAATAAAGGAAAAAATTCTAGTTACGACTAAAAGAGATTTCAAAGAAATATCTATTTATTAACGATTCAACCCAGTTCTCTTCAAAAGATTACTCTACTTAAAGTGAACTGGGCTGATATATACTAATCAAAACTAATTAAATTGGATTTACAACTTAGCTTATCTTGGTTAATAGAAAAGCTTTTGTTGCAAGGCATATGATTTATTTGCCTAGATAATATTTATTGGTTACATTAAAATTATCGTCAAATTCATATACTAAAGGTGTACCTGTTGGTATCTCTACGTTGATAATTTCTTCATCAGAGATATTTTCGAAGTACTTAATTAGTGAGCGTAGAGAGTTTCCGTGTGCTGCAATCATTACACGTTTACCTTCCATTACTAGAGGTTTAATTTCCTTTTCGAAGTAAGGAACAGTACGTGCAATTGTGTCTTTCAAGCTTTCGCACATTGGAACTTCAGCTGGATCAACATTACGATACGCTGGATTCTTTAGCGAATTGTATTGATTGTCTTCTTCCATCATTGGTGGACGAACGTCGAAGCTACGTCTCCAAATCTTAACTTGGTCGTCACCATACTTTTCTGCTGTTTCTTTCTTGTTCAAACCAGAAAGTGCACCATAGTGACGTTCATTAAGTTTGTAAGACTTAAACACTGGCAACCATTCACGTTCCATTTCTTTTAGAATGATTTGTTGTGTGTTAATTGCTCTCTTAAGGTAAGATGTAAAACAGATATCGAAATCGATTCCTGCTTCTTTTAATGCCTTACCAGCACGTTTTGCTTCTTCACGTCCATTGTCAGAGAGTTCTACATCCACCCAACCGGTGAAGAGATTCTTTTGGTTCCATTCACTTTCTCCGTGACGGACAATAACTAATCTTTTCATTGTTTTTTGTTTTATATGAAAGTTAAAATAATAAAATCTTACTCTTTACAAAATTACTTATAATATATTTCTTGCACAACTACCTCTTTGGGCTTTATCTTTCTTTTATACTTTGTTAAGAAATTTGTTTCTCAGTTGGTACTTCTTTGAGTTACTATTGCAATGGTTCGCAAGGCAACGAATTTGCGTTCGAGATACACAAAACCATTGAAAGGCATATCTTTTCCCCAAGAGTTCTTCGCAATATAATAGGTATTTCCTTGCTCATCGTGTGCTTTTCCAATAATACTCATGGCATGCTGGTCATAAGTGGTATAACTTTCAATAGCACGTTGGCGCATATTCT
This sequence comes from Prevotella sp., assembly GCA_052173735.1. Lineage (GTDB taxonomy): Bacteria > Bacteroidota > Bacteroidia > Bacteroidales > Bacteroidaceae > Prevotella. The sequence goes on along the minus strand of JBQMYA010000009.1, from coordinate 50,499 downwards.
GGTCTACCTTACCAACTTTGGGGTTCAAACGAGCCACTCCCTGTTCCATAACATACTCACCATGAGGCAACGAACCCTCCCAACACACTGCCTTATGCGCTGCCAATTGCAAATCGATGATGTTCATTAAAGAATCGATAGGCACATTGTTAAATAGCTCATAACTGTTGTTATCGGGACTTTCTTGCAACACTTCACGATAAAAAGGATGATGGGTTACACTGCAATAGGCTTTGTAACTATCCGCAGATGCAACACTTTGCGCAAATTGAAGGGGCGTATATTCCACTCCAAAGAGATACACATTGAGGGGAAGTGCGCCCATAGCATCATCTAAATAGCTGTTCAACGCACTTTTAAAGGACATCATTGCTGCCTTTTCGCCAGCCTTTTGCAGAGCCACAATCATTGCCTTTCTATTGATTGCATTCACATTTCGAGGTTGTGTTCCTTCGTAACTATCAAATGGAACCAAGCCGTATTGCTGAATAAGTCGCAAACACAAAGGAGCCATTCCTGCCATTTCACGCTTTGAATAAGCCTTACGAAAGAAGTGTTGCAAAGCATTTTGAGTGATGAGATTGCGTTCTACAAAGGCAGGCGACAAATTTATAGAATCGTTTTGCTCTATTCTGTCGGTCTCAATGGTAGCCAACATTGCATAAATCCAACAGGTATAGCCTTCGCCCTGTTGCTTAATAGGAGTAGTTTTTAGTAGAATATCGTTTGTAAACACAGGAGTCTTATATTTCAATTCCTTATTTCCCTTACACGACATCATGCCCAACAATAGCACTAAAATCATGCTTATAGCCCCTATCCTCTTAAAAAACATCTGCATTGTTTATTGCCTTTTTCTTTTCAACACGCACATTCACCGCCACACAACAGAGCATCAAACCACCATGCGCAATGTGTTTGTTCCGCCACTACTTCACCATTTCAATTGCTTTCAATACAATTGGGTTGTTTTCATTCAATATTTGATAACACTCCGACATACCCCATAGGTCACGAGCAATCAACGATTTTAATTGAAGTTGAAGCATAGGAATGGTGCGTTGCCATTCTTTTTCGTCCTTATAGGTAATCTTATCTTTCTTAGCCTCATCCACAATGCCTTTCAATACATCTTCGGGCACCACAAAACCAGCTTTGAATTGTTCGAAAGTGGGATAACGTTTGCGTAGCTTTTTGCGTTGACTATCATTGTATTTAAAGGCTGCATTCAACACAATACTCTTGCCCCAAAGCTGACGATAGAATGGAGTTGTGCGAGTTGTATCGAGTGGAACAAACTCATCGGGCATAATACCACCACCTCCATACACTGTTCTTTTTAAACGAAGAGTTTGAAATTTCAACGAATCGGCAAAGTGAATACTATCTTTATGATACAATTCTCCGTGCTTAAAACGCTTCTCTATATCCATTTCATAGCCCTCTTTATCACCTTTTGCATAAGGTTTCTGAATGTTTCTACCAACAGGTGTATAATAATGAGCTATGGTGATGCGCATCATACTTCCGTCTTCAAATTCAAAAGGACGTTGAACCAAGCCCTTTCCAAATGATCTTCTTCCGATAATGGTTCCTCTATCATGGTCTTGCATCGCTCCACTTACAATCTCAGCAGCCGATGCAGAGTATTCATTTATCAAGATATAAAGTGGCAAATCTTGGTATTTTCCATTGCCATGAGCAGTATATTCTTGCTTAGGCACACGTCTTCCTTGAGTGTAAACGATAAGACTGCCACGTGTTAAAAATTCGTTTGCAATGTCGGCAGCCGATTTTAGATATCCACCTCCATTGTCTTGAAGGTCAAGTATCAACTTCTCCATACCCTGTTGTTTCAACTTTTCGAGGGCAACCATCAATTCATCATAAGTTGTTTCGCCAAAGCTTTCAACACGAACATAACCCACTTGTGGACGAATCATATAAGCCACGTCTACCGTAGTCAAAGGAATTTTATCACGAGTAACAACAAAGGTCAATCTATCTTTTATGCCTCTGCGTTGAATTCCCAAATTAACTTTACTGCCCTTAGGTCCTCTTAGTCGCTTAACGATAGCCTCTCTGGTCATTTTCACACCCGAAATGGCAGTGTCGTTCACCGAAACAATGCGGTCACCAGCCATAATTCCCACCTTTTCCGATGGTCCATTATTAACAGGTTGCACCACAATAAGGGTGTCGTTAGATATATTAAACTGCACACCAATGCCCTCAAACGACCCTTGAAGTTGCTCTGTAAAAGCCTTTGTCTCCTTTGCTGTGGTGTAAGCAGAGTGCGGATCGAGTTCGTTCAACATACCTTTTATTCCGTCTTCTACCAATTTATCGGCATTAACTGTGTCTACATAAAGGTTTTTAACAGCCATTACTGCCAGCTGAATTTTACGAAGTGGATTGTTGTTTTTGTCGTTTTGAATCGATTGTGCAAAGACATTGATAATCAGCAAACATGCTATTGCAGAAAAAATATACTTCTTCATATCTTTCTTTTTCAGTATTTCGTTGTACAAAGATAGAAAAAAGCACCAAAAGAAAGCCCATTATAAATGTATTTTCTTTGCATCTTTTTACAATTGATTTTCAGTAGTGTGATAAATGCATTGATTTTGTCTTGCAATAGCATTGCAATTACCCCCTAAAAGCATTGACATTACCATCTAATTGCATTGACTTTATAAAACAATAGAAATCCCACTGGCATCACGCAAGCAGGATTTCATTTGAGAGAATTACGTAAAAACAAATAATATAAAAGATAATTCCCTCTTAACTAAACAAAATTTAATTCAACATATTACCTTTTCCCAACTTGAAATGTTACTAATAGCGCTCTATGATCTGTGGGCCAAATACCTAAAGGATATATGTATGGGTCATTAGAATTATCTTTTTGGGGTTGAAGACGCACTACAGAGGTGTCAAGTCCAAACAACTTAGCATCTATTGCTTTTAGTCCTTCACCCTTATAATAGATCAAATCGATTCTTTCTCGCTCGTCGGCTTTAGGTGCCCACGTTAATTTTGCAATGTCTGCATCGGGATTAAAGCAGGGATAAGTAAAGCCTGGGTGAGTTAACACGTTAGGAAACACCACCCGATAGCTATCTTTAAAGCCTGCTTTCTCTAATTTCTTTGATATGGTCCAGGGAACAACAAAGCCGTGATGGTCGTAGAGTTGTGCAGTTTCCTCAATCCAATCGAGGTGCGAAGGCTCATTAAAATCGCCTCCAAATATCACCAATCGTCCTTTTTCTATATCGTTTCGAGCTTCGTTTAAGAACACAGTAACAGCATTATCTCGCCACGATAAGTCGTTCAGTTTAAGCAATTGCTCGACATTTTCGGGTCTTTTGGTTTCTTTCCATGTATATCCATCAACGCCTCTCACATTATAATAGGCGCAATCTAGATAGTCTAAGTGACAGGTATACACGGCTATTTCCTTGCCTTTAACCTTTGTAACCAGCTTATAAACACTGCCATGGTCTTTATTTAAGGGGAAAACTACAACCGAATCGGTGATGGGTGTTTTACTTAAAACGCCCGAATCGTCTGAAAAGAACGAGTAGTAGGCAACGCCTTTCTTGCGCAATTCGTTCACCAAACGAGCTGTAAAGTCAGTATTTCGATAGTTTCTCACCTCGCTAAGTGTAATAAAATCGGGGCGCAAACGATCTATCTCGTTCACAATAGCATCAAATCCACCTTTAATAAGGGTTCCTTCTTGCCAAATATTCCATTGAAGTACGGTGAATTGGAATTTGCTTTTGGCATTGATTTTACATGCAATGAAAAGTATAAAGAGCAATAATCCTATCTTTTTCATATTCTTATTTTTTATTGGTTTCTATCTTTCTTCCAATCTCTTTGGTAATATCAAAGGCATTATAGCCCTTCTTTCGAAGTTGATTTACAAAGGGAATAACTCGCAACTTAAATGCATCATAACTTGTTTTGGTGCCCCATGCGCTCTCAGCAATGGCCAAAAGACGAGGGTAAATCATATATTCTGCATAGCGTTCTGTGTCGATATATTCAGTCCAAAGATTGCCTTGAATACCCCAAATATACTTACTTGCATCGGTATTTTCAATCTCTTTGGGCATAGGTTCATACTCATAAGCATTTCTAAGCAGTGTAAATCCACCTATTGCACGTGGTTGTGAGCTTGGATTATCTTGATAAGCGTCTAAATAATAGCGTTTAGATGGGGTGATAACTACCCTGTGTTGCGCCTTAGCAGCATGCAAACCGCCTTGCTCTCCACGCCAAGACATCACCACTGCATTGTGGGATAGCTTTCCACTTTCTTGTATTTCGTCCCAACCAATGATGCTTTTTCCATGCTTAGTAACGAAACTATCGATAGCAAGAATTAAGCGTCCTTGCAACTGAAGCGTATCGGTGTAGTTATGCTTTTGCATCATTTGCTTGCATTTAGGGCAATTTTTCCAAAAGCGCATGGTTGCTTCATCGCCTCCAATGTGTATGTATGGCGCAGGAAATAGCTCCATAACCTCTGTCAAAACCTTCTTTAGAAACACCTCAGTGTCGGGATTTCCCATGCAAAGATCAAAGCCATCACCCTTTCCAGTGCATGACAATTCAGGATAAACAGCCATCACCTCGTTGCAATGTCCAGGCATTTCGATTTCTGGAATCACCATAATGAAACGCTTTGCAGCATAGTTGATGATGTCTTTTAAATCCTTTTTGGTGTAGAATCCACCATAAGCTCCAGGATAATTAGGCTCACAAAAGCGTCTACCTGCATCAATCCATTCGTCCCAATCGCTATGAGTTCGATAGGCTCCCTTGCGTGTTAGGGCTGGGAACTGCTTCATTTCAATGCGCCAACCGCCTCCATCTACGAGGTGAAGGTGTAGCTTATTGAGTTTAAGCAATGCCATTGCATCGATCTGCTTGTATATAAATTCTTTACTAAAGAAATGTCTTGAGCAGTCGAGCATCCATCCTCTATAATCGTATTTGGGTGCATCTTCGATCACTTGGCATGCTATTTTCTTCGAGAAACAAAGCTGTTGAAGTGTTTGAAGACCATAAAAAAGACCCACATCTGATGGAGAAGAAATAGTGATTTCGTTGGGCGTGATTTCTAACTTGTAGCCTTGCTCTTCGTGAAAGGATAGCTTTTGCAATGTAATAGCAGTGTTATTGAGGCGTAAAAGCTTTGCTTTTCCAGTTGAATTTGTATGCTTTTGCAACTCGGTTAAAATATAGTCGAATTGCTTTCTGTTTCGTCTTGCAGTTTTAGGGTGCCACGCAAGGGGTGCATCTAACTCCATATACCCTTGTGTAAGGGTTACTTTTTGAGGTTGAGGAATGATGCCTTGTGCGTGAGAAGCACTGAAGAAAAAGCAGAAGCAACAAAGTGCCACGAGCTTAAAAATATTGGGTTTTGTCATAAGATATCACTTTCTGGGTTAGAACCACACCATCGTTATTTCACAACGGGTTTCTTTTCAAGATTCCAACCCTCGTTGTATGTTTGGTTGTTAGGTAGATTTGGGTTGCCAACACCTTGTTTCATCAACTCTTTTAAGTCTTTTAAATGGTATTGATATACCCATCTTGGAGTGGTATTAAACTGCTTACAAAGAGATGCAGCCATACCAACTACCTCGCCCATCATACCTGTTGTGCGCATAACTCTTACCGCTCCAAGAGCAACATGCGTTACACTTATATTGCGACCAGCCATAAACAAGTTGTCGATATTGCGTGAATAAAGACATCTATAAGGCACCGTGTGAGGATAAAGCACCATTTGTTTGGTGATTGCCTTAAACTCATTACCTGGGAAATGAATGCTGTTTACTGAGTCGGGATAGTGTAAATCGATGCTCCAAGATGTGGGGAACGATGCATCTTCGTGGTCAACCACTTTCGAAAGGTCGTGCTCACTCAAGATATAATCGCCCAACAAACGACGTGACTCACGTTTTCCTGCAACATAAGCAACCCACTCTAAGTTATAATTAGCAAACTTCTTGCGGTCTACCGATTGGTTCTTTACATAGCTCCAGTTGCTATATACCACCAACATTCCATAGTCTCTAATCTGCTCGAAGTCGTTAATTTGATTCTTATTCATACCTGTTTCCCAAGTCCATTCACCACGGAATATCTTCTCTGCAGTAGCTTCTGTAAAGGTAATTCCATAGTTAAACAAAGGGAAAGTGGTTGACTTTGGCTGCTTAACAGAATACCATTGCACCGAAGAACCCATGACAAGAGAGTCTGCTTTGTTAGGAGCTAAGGTCTCATAGAACTCATCTTTGCTTTCTCTTCCCATCATATAATCAGCTCCAACCAAATAACCTATGGTGCCATCTCCTGTACAATCAACAAAAAGAGGAGCACTGAAAGTTATTTGTTGCGCTGTTTCTGTGTTTTGAGCAAGTACTGATTGAATTTTGTTTCCTTTACTTTCGGCTTGAATAGCACGATAGTTCAAGAACAATTCGATATTCTTTTCTGCCTTAACTACCTCGAGTTTTTTCTCGTCGGCATAGTGATAAGCAGGCATTGCATTACCTTCTAAAGTAGGACCAAACTCTTTTTGCAAGCCACCTAAGCGTGGGAAAGGACCAATCTCTATCTTTCCACCAAGATGAACACGCACTTCTGAGCTATTATTTCCACCTAACACGGGGCGATCTTGTATCAAAGCCACTTTCATTCCCAATCGAGCTGCCGACAAAGCAGCACTCATTCCTGCAATACCTCCACCCACTACAACAAGGTCGAACTGCTTCTTTGCTGGCTCTTTTTGTAGATTTGGGTTGTGTTTCACTCTGAACCCGCTAAGCTCTCTCAAACTATTAGGAGGCATTGAGGGCGTTGTTGTAAGGAAGATAGCATCGCATCGTCCATCAAAACCTGTGAGGTCGTGAAGTTTTAGTGATGCTTTTCCTGCAGGAAGAGACACCTCTCCTGCATATTGCCACATCCATTTGTCGCCCGTTGAGCCTAATGTTGCGTTTAATTTCTTATTGTTAATGCTGATAAGAAACCTACCTGGACCAGCCTTTTGAGTCCAAGGTGCGGTCCAGTTATAAGTTCTTACATATACATAGTATTTCGCTTTGTCTTTTATTTCGATGTTTGTTTGGGCATCGTTCACCTTCTTCCCCAGTCCGTGAGCAATGAGATAAGGTGATCCCATTTGGTCTATAAACTGCTGATCTACACTCCAACCACCTTTATTTTGAAAGCTTTCAGCCTCAACAAGAACATCATTTGCCAATACAGAGCTACTTGCAATAAGGGCAAAGAGAGCAAAAGCGCATCTTTTTACAGTTCTATTTATATTCAAATACATCATCGCTTTATTAATAACCAGCATTTTGCTTAAAGTTAGATACTATTTGAATATCTTTTGAAGGGATTGGCCATAGATATTGACGGTTATCCCATTGGCGTTGAGAAAGAACCTGAATAAGTCCTGTCTGCTCCATCTTTGTAAAGTCAGGACAACCATTGTTATCTATATCTGGTGTGATAGGCCAAAACCAATTGCCAGTGTTTACTACCTTAGTGAGGCACTCTGTTGCAGGATATAACATGCCATATTGCTTTTGTTTCATCACAACTTCAGCCAAACGCCATCTTATTAGGTCGGCAAAACGAAGGTTTTCACCAGCCAATTCCATTCGTCTTTCAATACGAAGTTGCTTTCTCATATCTTCTTGCGATAGGATAGTGAATGCAGGATAAGATGCTGTTTGAGCCTTATCTACACCATAAGCACGAGCACGAACTGCGTTCATGGCATCAATAACAGTTGCATCTATCTGGTTTAACTCAATCTTTGCTTCTGCATACATCAACAAAACATCTGCATAACGCATAATTATAAATGGGTTTTCTGCCGTATATCCATTCTCTAACCACGACTCATCAATTCCCTTTTTCCATGCTAATCCATTAAAAGAAGCATATTGCTTATTAATTCGAGTATCATTGTTATACTCCAGCTTGCCGGTTTTTACGTTCAAAACATTTATTGCAGCAGGCGAAGGATCATAGATATAACCTAAGAATGGCTGATTAAAAGGAACAATAGTCATTGTACATCGAGGGTCACGAGCTTTGAAAGGCTCATGCGAATCGAATAGAGGCGACTTGTCTATAGTTAGCCCATCGGTACAAGTATATGCGGCTAAAAGATTCCAAGAAGGATCTGTTGCAGCCCATCCTCCTGCATTTCGTATCACTTTATTCTTCACTTTACCAGCCTCTATCATATCAAGTTTCATGTTGATAGAACGTGGACGTACAAATATAAATTCTTTCGAAACCTTTGTATGTTGTAAAAATAAATCACGATAGTCGCCATGTAGATCATAAACCCCTAAATCAATCACTCCTTTAGATGCTGTTGCCGCAGTTTGATAGTCAGACAAATACAATGCAGTTCGTGCTTTAAAAGCCAATGCAGCACCTTTTGTTGCTCTGTCGTATGTGGTAGTTTTAACAGGTAGAAGATTGATTGCAAAATCAAAATCCTCGTAAACATGCTTTAAAATTTCACTCTTTGGAGTTCTACCTTTTGTCATTCCCTCTTTTATGGACAGCTCTTCTGTAAAATAAGGAACATCTCCAAATCGAGTAATCAAACGTCCATAAGCCACCGCTCTAAATAGATGTGCCTCTGCAACATATTGCATTACTTCTGCTTTATTTGCACCATTATCTAATGCCTTTTGGTATTTATTGATAATACTATTAGCATAAGAAATCATTTGAAAATTGGTTCTCCAGTAGAAACCCACAATCCAATCCTCGCTATTAATTGTTCCATTCTCGAAAGCAGTTAAGGCATTTCGATATACCGTATCGTCACTCCAATCAGTTTGGTTATCTCCTTCGGGTCTCCAATAGGTCATATCATATAGCTTATTCACTGACATTTGAAGCTCTTTTGCCGAAGAATACCAGTTTTCGGTTGAACCATTAGACAATGGATTGAGATCTAAATCATGACAAGAAACAAAACTTAAACTTGTGAGTGCAACAAGTAAGATTTTTGAAATATATTTATTCATAACAAAATCACTAGAAGTTAATATTTAAACCGAACATTAATGAACGCATAATTGGATAGCCTGCGTCTACTATTTCAGGGTCCCATCCTTTTGGACAATTATTGATACTAAACAAATCATTTGCCGAAATATAAACACGAAGTGACTTTACAAAGAAGCGATTAACAATGTGTTTAGGAATTGAATAGCCAAGAGTGATGTTCTTACAACGTAAATACCAGCCATTAAATAACCAATAATCAGACATTGAATAATTTGCTTCTGCATTAGAACGAGTGAGTCTTGGATACTTCATTTGTTTATTTTGCTCATCTGTATTAAATGAACTCCAATATTGTCCATCAATGAGTTGTGGGAAATTTAACCAGTTACCAGGAAGACCTTCCACCATTGATGGGGTCATTCTGTTCCACTTTTCGCCTATACCTTGGAACGAAATATTAAAGTCGAAGCCTTTATATGCTGCGCCAAGTGATAGACCATACAAGAAATGAGGTAGTGAACCCTTCAATAAAACACGGTCATACTCTGCCGAAATAATACCATCTGGAGTTCCATTAGGACCAGAAACGTCTTCGTATTGAAGGTCACCTACTTTGATATTCTTATTGAGTTTTGCCGAATTATCTAAGATTGTTTGATCTTGGTAGATGCCTTTACTACGATAACCATACCATTGATTAAACTCACTTCCTTCTTTATTGATTTGCGCTCCCACAAATTCTGTACCATTCATATTACCCATTACCGATTTATAATCAGATAGGTTGAATGCCACATTATATTGAAGTTCGCCAATTTTGTCTCGCCATGACAAATCAAGGTCAAAACCTTTGGTGTGCATTTTACCTGCATTGACATCTGGATTAGCATATCCCATGAAGATAGGAATTTGCAATGCCAACAACATATCCTTAGTATTCTTCTTATAATAGTCGAAAGTAAAACTCAAACGATTATTCAAAAAACGTGCATCAAAGCCTATATCCCAACTCTGAGTGGTTTCCCATGTGATGTCTTTCACTGCATATCTGTCTTGAGCAGCAGTAGTGATTGATAAAGTTTGACCTGCATTAAACATCAAAGCTTTACCAAAATCCATTGAAGCTTGATAAGGATAATAACTTCCTATACGCTCATTTCCAAGTTTACCCGTAGACAAACGCACTTTAAAATGGTTGAGCCAACGCAATGGTTTCATGAAGTTTTCTTCTGAAACAACCCATCCTAATGATAAAGAGGGGAAAGAAGCCCAACGTGTTGAACGATTAAATCGAGAAGAACCATCACGTCGAAGATTCATTTCTAATAAGTATTTATTGGCATAAGAGTAGTTTATTCTACTAAAATAAGAACGATAAGAATATTCAAGAGCATTACCTCCTACTTTTTGATGACCACTAGGTGCAAGATCAAGATATGGATAATCCATCAATTCATAATTGCTTCCACTACCCGACATCTTTTCTTCTCTCATGTAGAAATATTCGTATCCAACCAATAAAGATATGTCGTGCAGACCTATTGTCTTGTGATAATTACCTAAAGCTTGTGTAGTTATGTCGTAACCTTGCTTTCTTGTTTCTTCTAAAGAAGTTACATAGTGACCTCCAAAGTAGCCTACAACCTTATTAGGATCATCGGCATTGGTATAAGGAACTTGCTTAACAAAGCTCTTAATGTTGTCGAAACGGAAGTTTGGAGCAGCAACTAACGATAGTTTTAAGCCTTCGATTGGCTTGATGTTAATTTCTCCTTTTCCACCAATAGCATAGCGGTTGGTGGCTTCTACGCCTCCTGCTTGAATCTTGGCAAGCATATTTTCACCGTCTTTCACATCGCCATAACGTCCATCTTTCCAATGAGCTGCATAAATAGGAGGGATGTTTCTGCCACCATCATCAAATGGATTGTGATGTGGAGTCTTTAAACGTGAATAGCTAAAGTTAGCATCTAAGTGTGCCTCAATGTAGTTATTTAATGAGAAGTCGTTGTTTAAACGAGTCATAAAGCGTTCGTAGTTGCGATTAACATACATACCATCGCTCTTGTCATAACGGAAAGATGCTTTCGACATTACTTTCTTTCCACCACCCATTAAACTGAAAGTGTGTGTCTGACGATTTACATTTTTATTATAAAGAACGTCCTCCCAATTGGTAATAGGATACTTATCGGGATTATTTTTGTTGTTCTCTAAATAATTAGCTATGAGGTCTTCGGCATAAGTTTGGAACTTTCCACCTTGTGGATTATCGTTATAACGCAATTCGTTTGTCATCTCCATAAAACGCTTCCAGCCTACATATTTAGGCATTGTGGTGGGTTTATCGAATCCAAACTCGAAATTATACGACATTTGTAAATCGTCTGCTTTAGCACGTTTGGTGGTGATTAACACAACACCAGCAGCTGCTCTCGAACCATAAATAGCCGCCGATGCTGCATCTTTTAATACTGATAGATTTTCAACATCATCGGGATTTACCATATTAATATCACCTGGTACGCCATCGATGATCACCAATGGACTGGTATCACTTAAAGTTGTAATACCTCGAATTTGCAAAGTTGCATTGCTTTCGGGTGCTCCTCCATTTCGAGTTACAGTTAAACCCGATGTCGCTCCCTGCAAAGCTGTAGACAAATGAGTGGCATGACTATCAGAAATTGTTGTGCTACTCACAGCACTTACTGCTCCTGTTAGGTTCTTTTTCTTCATTGTTCCATAGCCAACAACAACCACTTCTTCGAGTGCTGCGACATCATCTTGAAGTACAACACTCATGTTTTTCGAAGCCTTTAGTTCTTTGTCTCTCCAACCAATATACGACACAACAAGTGTACTTCCTATTGGTGCATCGATCGCAAACCTACCATTTACATCTGTAATAGTGCGATTTTGTGTTCCTTTTTGTACCACAGTAGCACCAATCAAAGGCTCTCCTTTAGCATCGGTAACACGTCCTGTAAGCTTGGTTACATTCTTAGTTGTTTCGCTTTGCTTTGAAAGAATAACATACTTATTAGGATTTAGCTCATAGTTTAAGCCATTTTCTTTAGCTAGTTGTTCAAGAAATAAATCTACTCTACCACTTTGTTGCGCTAAAGAAACTGTTCGCTGGATATTTAAATCCACATCACTATAAACAAACAAAAAGCCTGTTTGTTTCTCTATTTCATTCATCATTTTTTGTATTGTCAATGTTTTTGACGACAAATGCACTTGTTGTTGCTGAGCATACACTGAGGCATTGCCTAATATCAAGAACAAAAACAATAACAAACATTGTTTATAGAAATGTCTACTTGCATGCAAGATACATTTCGCCAGCATTTGTTTATTCATACTGCTTGTTGGTTTTAGTTATTTTGTTGTTTAGGTCTATTATTTTATTTCACTTAGAGTTCATAAGGAGGTAGATTGTCTTTGAATGTCAGGGCATAGTTAAATAAATAATTTTTTGTGCCTTTTGATGTTCTATTTTGAAGTGATGCACTCTACTAATAACATTGAGTATCGTTTCTACGCCATCGTCTTGACGGAATTTTCCGCTATAAACAAAGCTATTAATGACATTATTTTTAACCTTAATAGATACATTGAATCGTTTCTGAAGGAGTTGAATTATTTCTGCCATAGATTGTTTTGTAAAGACAATCATACCGTCTTTCCATTCTATTACATCACTATTTGCAACTTCAACAGACATCAAAGATCCATTACAAACTAGCTTATAATTAGGCTGAAGCACCACTCCACTCTCTTCTTTATTCACTTCATACACTTTAACTGAGCCTTCAATAAGAGTAACAATACTTTCTTTGTCTTTATAAGCCTCAACATTAAAGGTTGTTCCGAGAGCTTTTACACAATAATTCTTTGTCGTAACAATAAATGGATGTTCAGGGTCTTTGGCAACATAAAACAAGGCTTCGCCCTCTACTTTCACATTTCGCTCTTGACCAAACATTGAAGGATAAGTTACTTTTGAGCCAGAATTAGCCCACACTTCTGTACCATCGGGCAAAATAAGTTGTGCTCTTTGTCCCACAGGAACAGTTAAGGTTTGCATGGCAACTTGTGTTTTATCAAACGAAACTTTATCTAGATAAAGATAACACATCACTGCGCCCACCAAAACGGCAGCAATATAACGCCACCAATTGGTCTTTTTTATTTCAGGATATCTATCTGCTTCTTTATTGCTTGCACCTCTAAACGAAGTGTATTGAACGTTTTTATCGCTAGAACGAGGAACCATTTTCATCAAAGCCTCCATCTTCATTGCGCTTTCGACATCTTGTCTTAGCAACTCGTTGGTGTTGATATCGTGCACAAAACGCTCTTTCTCTTCTTTCGATAGTTCGCCTGCTAAATATTTAAGTATTCGTTTGTCCATATCAATAGATTGTTTTATTGTTATACGTAGCTATTTAATTTTCCGCTAAAAGAAAAGTGTTAAATAAATTAAAGTGTATTCTTTTATTTATTGCTATATTTCTCTTTTGTCTTTCAAAAATACATCTTTTATGTAAAATGGCACATTTTTTAGAACGAATTGAATAAGAGGAGATAAGAAAAGCATTGATATTAAGTAATAAAAGCATTGATATTGTCTTGCAAATACTGTGCTTTTATACTGTAATTGCATTGTTATTACAAGACTTTTAATACAAAGATTTTAGGGCATTTGATGGATGTACTTTCGTAAAGAAGTAAGAACTTAAAAGTGTATCTACACCTACTATTATATAGGAACATAAAAAAACGAACTCACTATCGTTCTGTTCTATAGTGAGTTCGCCTATTTTTCAATTTTATTCTGCTGATTTTTATCTCTTAGAAGGCTCTATTTCGAGTCGTATTTTATTCCTCTTTGTCGTCCTCCACTACATCTTCTTCAACCAAAAGGTTATCAATAATGAAGTTTTGACGCTCCATTGTGTTCTTTCCCATGTAGTATTCTAAGAGCTTTTGCACTTGGTCTGTCTTATGAAGAGTAACTTGTTCGAGGCGCATTTCGGGTCCTATAAAGTGTGCAAACTCATCTGGTGAGATCTCACCAAGACCTTTAAATCGAGTGATTTCGGGTGAAGGTCCAAGCTCATCTATCGCCTTTATGCGCTCTTCTTCAGTGTAACAATAACGTGTTATGAAGTCGTTTTTCTTGTCACCTTTCTTTTGTTGGTCGGCATTCTCTTCTAAAACAGCTTTGTTTTTAATCTTTGTTTTCTTGTTTCTAACACGGAATAAGGGTGTTTGTAGCACGTAAACGTGTCCCTTTTTAATTAGTTCTGGGAAGAATTGCAAGAAGAAAGTAATGATTAAAAGTCTGATATGCATACCGTCAACATCAGCATCGGTAGCCACAATAACTTTGTTATAGCGAAGAGAATCGAGTCCTTCTTCAATGTCAAGAGCCGCTTGTAGCAAGTTAAACTCTTCGTTTTCGTAAACCACTTTCTTGGTTAATCCAAACGAGTTGAGAGGCTTTCCACGCAAAGAGAAGACCGCTTGAGTATTAACATCACGGCTTTTTGTGATGCTTCCGCTCGCAGAATCTCCCTCAGTTATAAAGATACAGCTTTTCTCTTTATCGTTGTTTTTGGCATCACTATAATGAATTCGGCAGTCACGAAGCTTGCGATTGTGCAGATTTGCCTTCTTTGCTCGCTCCCTTGCAAGCTTTGTTACGCCCGCCATTGACTTGCGTTCACGTTCGCTTTCTTGTATCTTTGCAAGCATTGTTTCGGCAATATCGGCATGTTTATGCAGATAATTGTCTACTTCCGTCTTAACAAAATCACCAATATATTTATTGATGCTCACACCATCATTAGGGCTCATGGTTGTCGAACCTAATTTAATTTTGGTCTGACTCTCGAACATTGGCTCTTCAACATTAATGGCAATGGCAGCCACTAAGCCGTTTCTTATGTCGCCATATTCAAAGTTTTTGCTCGAAAACTCTTTGATGGTCTTCGCAATATGCTCTTTAAATGCTGTTTGATGAGTACCTCCTTGGGTGGTATGTTGTCCGTTAACGAACGAGTGATACTCTTCTCCATACTGGTTAGTATGGGTAAATGCAATCTCAATATCTTCGCCAATGATGTGTATAATGGGATAAAGTCCATCTGTAGTCATTGTATCTGTAAGAAGATCCGCAAGTCCATTACGACTCATTATGCGTCTTCCATTATACATAATGGCAAGTCCTGTATTAAGATAGGTATAGTTTCTCAACATTGTTTCTATGATATCGTCGTGAAAACGATAGTTTAGAAACAGTTGATTATCGGGTTCAAAAAATATAAAAGTTCCGTTTTCATCTGTAGTTTTTGTAGTTTTATCGCTTTGAAGAATACCTCGTTCAAATATAGCTGTACGCACTTTGCCATCTCTATACGAACGAACTTCAAAGCGTTTGCTTAGCGCATTGACCGCTTTTATGCCGACTCCGTTCAGACCTACACTCTTTTTGAAAGCCTTGGAGTCGTATTTTCCACCAGTATTCAATACACTTACGGCTTCGATTAGCTTTCCTTGAGGGATACCTCGACCATAGTCTCTAACCGATACGCTTGCATTTTCTGTGATATCTATTTCTATTCGACGACCAGCATTCATCTTAAACTCATCAATTGAGTTATCAACGACTTCCTTAAGTAATACATATATACCGTCTTCTGGTAACGAACCGTCACCCAATCTACCAATATACATGCCGGGACGGGTGCGTACATGCTCCATGTCCGATAAGTGTCTGATATTGTCATCGGTATATTTTACTTGATCTACCATGCTGATATTGTCTTTAATATTTTCCTTATCACTCTGCATTTAATCTTTTTTTATAGCAGTTTCTACGTTTATGCATAACGGGATTAAGGGTCTCCCATTGGCTTTGAACATTGGCATTGGTTTCCATTTCCACTTGGGACTCTCCCCATTCAAAGCCGTATGCTTGGTATCTTGGAATGAGATCAGCAAACATAAGAGCATTAACTCCCTTCATTCTATACTCTGGAAGCACTCCCATTAGCAATAAGTCTACAATCTTTGTCTTATGGAATTTAATCGCTCTTAGCAAGTGGAACCAACCAAATGGGAATAGTCTTCCCTTCTTACATTTCTGCAATGCCTCTGAAAGTGAGGGTAACGTAATACCTATTCCCACCAGTTTATTATCCGCAGAAGCATCTTCTACGAGAGTAATAAGACTTAAATCGGCAAATGGGAAATACATATTTATATACTGATCAATTTGCTTTTGCGACAATTCAGAGAAGCCATAAATATCCTTATAGGTTGAATTAATCAACTCAAAGATTTTTTGTCCGTATCCACCTTCAAAGACATCTTTCTTCGTTAGCTTTTTAATTCGAAGGTCATAACGTTTCTGAATCATCTCAGCTATCTTCGCATACTTCTCCGGAATCGTATCTGGTACAAAGATTTTGTACTCTACATACTTATTATCTACTTCGTAACCAGGAAGGCTTTCCAACAATCTTGGATAGTAATCATAGTTATATATGGTTGGCATTGTGCCTAATTGGTCGAAGCCCCATGTCAACATGCCTTCTGGATCCATATCAGTGAAGCCCAAAGGACCAACGATTTCGTTCATTCCATGCGCCTTACCAAAGTCTTCTACAGCCTTTAATAGAGCCTCAAGAACTTCTTTATCTTCAATAAAATCAATCCAACCGAATCTCACTCGCTTTTGATCCCACTTCTCATTTGCTTTATGATTGATAATAGCAGCAACCCTTCCAACAACCTTGTTATCACGAATTGCAAGAAAATATTTTGCTACACAGAAATCAAAGGCAGCATTTTTCTCTCTACTTAGAGTGTTTACTTCATCGCTATATAGATTGGGTACGTCATATTCATTGCCCTTGTAGAGATCGTAATGAAATTCAATGAAGGCTTTAAGATCTTCTTTTGTTTCAACCTTCTTTATTGTAATGGATGCCATTTATCTATTGTTTTAAGTATATAATTCATACAAAATTAGCAAATTAGTAACTAATAACCAAATTTAAGATGTGTCTTTTATAGAATATTACTTTGTTGGTAGCTCTTCATTGCTATGAGAGAACACCAGTTTTTGGGGACAATGGTTACTTATCTGCGCTTGTTCTTCTTCGTTAAAACGATGTAATTTAGGGAAATTAAAACGTAAAAAACGTTCTAATTCTCGTGTCACAGTAGCCTGTAAAGGACCAAATGGCACTTTCACTAAATCAAGAGTTGCCTGCACTTCTATTTTATCTGTCGTGGTGGTGGTATTATTATAATAGGTAGCACGAGTACCATTAAAAGCACTTTGAGCCTTCACCATAGCTTTATAGATATATTTTTTAGGAACAAGACTACATACCACACGAGTAAAAAAACATGCCAAAATATTGCGATTACTTGGGTTCTGCACCTTAGGAGTACCAAAATATTTCCACATCCATATCTCTGTTCCTAACAAACAGCACTTCAAAAAGTTCACAACTCCACGATGCACCTTTTGCAACAGGGCATTATCTGGAATTTTATCGAATGGAAACACGTCGATAAAGATACCTTGATGCATGGCGATTTCGCTAAAAGTTTCCTCTTTAAAGAGTGTTCCATTTTTCCTAACTTTTGCAAAGTAATAAGGCGTTTTAGGGTCTGTTTCGTAATAAGACAAGAAATATTGTTCGCCAAGAGCAGTGGGTGCAACTTCTAAGAACCTGTTATATTGATCTCGAGTCATACCAATATCGATATCATCATCCCACGGAAGAATCGCTTCATCATACAAAGCACCTATCGCCGTGCCTCCTATTAGGAAGTAACGGATATTGTGTTCTTCGCAAACTCTTATCGTTTCACGAAGAATATCATATAGTTCTCGGTGCAAAGCCTGTAGTTCTTCTTTTGTATAGGTACGTTTCATCGATTCTTATAGAATTATTTTTTCAATATTTTTGAGCGAAGAAATGCAATGCTCTCGTTCAATATTTGAGCGTGCATAAGCTTCAATGCCACCACATAAAGCGTGCATGCAATTATCAATCTACTTGCAATGAGCAACCAAGGATTGTGCAACGAGGCAGTTAAACAATAGGCAATAACAGCCATAACCAATGCAGTTGCGCCAAAGGGCACTACATCTTTCAAGAAGTTCCAAAGCGAATAGCTGGTTAAACGATTGGTAAAGAAGAACCAAACAAATAACCATGCGATGTTTAATAAGGTATATGCAATCACCATTACACGTATTCCATACACCCAAAGCAAACTCATAATGAGGATTTGAACCACTCCTAATCCGAAAGTGCAATAAAAATAGATATTCGATTTGCCCTTACTGATAATCATATTCGACAACAATGTTGATAAAGGAATGGTTGCTCCACTAAAGCAAAGAATTTGAATTAGCTCGGCACTATCAAGCCATTTTGCCGTAATCGACACCACAATAAATTCTTTTGCCACCATTCCGAAACCTAAAAGAAGTGGAAACGACACAAAAGAAGTGAAGCGCATTAGCTTACGAAGGGCAAGAAGTTGGCGGTTTTCTTCATCTTTTAAATCTACAAGCATGGGCTGAGCCACTTGGTTCACCATGTTTTGTGCCAACATAAAACACTTAGAGTTCCATTGATAAGCTTGGTTATAGATTCCCGTTGCGTGTGAACTAAAGTAGTGACCAAGCATAATGTTCAAGATATTATTATTGACATGGGTGGTGATTGAGGTTGCAAGTATTTTAAAAGAGAATTTAAACATACTGTGAAGTGGCGAAAAATTGATATTCTTCAACGTTGGACGCCAAGGAGAAAAGTACCACACAATGAGCGTATTAATCAATACATAAACCAACCCTTGCGTTGCTAATGACCAATAAGCCATACCATTATAAGCCATCACCACACCCGTTATGCTCGACAACAGTACTGCAATCATTCCTGCTTTTGCCTGCTGTTCTGCCATCATATTTTTAAAAAGAAACGCCGATTGAGCTGTTCCAAACGATGCAATGACAATACTCAAAAAAGCATATCTACACAAAGGAATGAGCTTATCGTTATGATAGTAGTCGCCAATAAGAGGCGCACAGAAAAACAACAACAGGTAAAGCGAAACACCCATAATGATGTTAAACCAGAAAACAGCATTGTAGTGAGCCGACGTTGGGGCTTTAAGATTGGCAATTGCAGTGGTGAATCCGCTGTTTTGTAGCGTGGTTGCAATGAGCGAAAAAATACTAATCATTGCCATCATGCCATAATCTTCGGTAAAAAGAATTCTGCCTAAGATTATTCCGAAGATTAATCCTACGAGCTGTTGAACGGCATTATTCATACCGCCCCATAACAAACCTTTAGTCGTTTTCTCTTTTAATGTCGCCATTTATCTACACTATAACAAATTGCAAAGATAAAAACAATTCAATAATTAGTGACTCTTTCAGGTAGATTTAATTGCAAAAAGCAGGCTTTTCATGTTCTCTTAGAACAAAAAGAGTATTTTTAAAAGATGCTCTTCACCCACCCTTGCACCACAGAAAGAATGTGTTTACCTTACTACTCATTCACTCTTTCAGGCTGTCTAGAATGAATAAAAAGATAGGTTTTGTGCCTATTGTTCTGTTTTTTAAGTACTTTTGCAAATATGAAGGTATATTTCTATCACACACAAGACATTCAACACATTCTGCAACAGATTGAAAAGCAAGAGTTTCCACCACATTTTTTATATGGTGCAACGCTCTTTTCAAAGCACGGAGTTGATGTTGTGTGGCATAAAAGCAAGCTCAACCAAAGTCGTTGGAAGATGATGTTGCGCACAACATGGCGCATACTCACTTGCAAAGAATCGTTCGATGCAGTTTATGCAACACATTATCGTGGATTAGAACTAATTGTTTTCTTGCGAGCACTTCATCTTTTTCGCAAGCCAGTGATTGTTTGGCATCATCAACCCATCATCAAATCGCCCTCAAAGTGGCGTGAGTGGTTGGGCAAATTGTTTTATAAAGGATTCGACGAGCTGTTCTTTTTCTCTCAAAAATTGGTGAACGACTCGTGCAAAACAGCCAAATATCCACCTCAAAAGATGCACTTAGGACATTGGGGAGCCGACCTAAAGTTCTACGATGCTATTCGTCATCAAACCCAACGCACAACGGGTTTCATTTCAACAGGAAAGGAATTGCGAGACATGCCCACCCTTATCAAGGCATTCAATGCCACCAATGAGCCGTTAAACATTTATATTAACGAGCAAAATGGCGATGTAAATTACAATAAGGTATTTGCCAATTTAACGCTCAACGATAATATTAAGGTGCATCAATGGAACCGATTAGCTCCTTATGAGCTTGCTCTTGAGGTGAACAAAGCCAATTGTGTGGTGATATGTTGTCAAGAATCGAAATACACTGTGGGCTTAACTACGGTGGTAGAAGCACTTGCTTTGGGTCTACCTATTATCTGTAGTCGCAACCCTCAGATACCAATCGACTTCGATAAAGACGGCTGTGGCATCTCCGTTCCTTACTATGATGTAGAGAATTGGACAAAAGCTATTGAATATATCACCCAAAATCCAACCGAAGCAGCAGCCATGGGAGCACGAGGAAGGGCTCTTGCAGAGCGTGAATATAACAACGAAAAATGCGCAGAAGTGGTTACTAAGGTGATTAAAAAATACGATAAAAAGGCATAAGTTGTTATGCCTTTTTATTGTTTCATTGTGCCGTTGTCGTCATTTCTCATTCTCTTTCCTTTCTTCTTTCAATCCCCTTATCTTTTTTCTCGCGTCTTTTTTCTTTCAACTCTCCATCTTTTGCCTTTTAAAAGTGCCAATACAGCCTACACCTGCTTTTTATTCAGCATTTAAAATGCTTTGGGAAAAAGATGGAAGGTAGATTGAATACTTTCTTTTATTAAATAATTATATAAAGAAGACTACAATTATTTCTCTACAAATTACATGCTCCGCTATATAAAAAGACACGCCAAAAGTGGTTGTTTTTCCTGACTCTAACAACCAAAAAGAAAGCAAGTTAGAACCAATTGGAACTAACTCGCTTTCAATATTTTATGAGATGAGGTGGTAATAGCTATCTAACTACACGGCAAAAGCTGTGCTATTGATGTGTAAAAGCAATGCTATTGCATCGTAAAAGCTACCTTATTATATTATAGAAGAATAGCTCTTCGAAAACCAACCCCCTACTTTAAGACCTTGAACAGATGGTTTATTTGCTCACTAAGCGCATAGTGTCTCTTGCGATAACAAGCTCTTCGTCTGTTGGGATGACGCAAACTGTAACCTTAGAGTCTTCTGTTGAGATGATAGTTTCTTGTCCTCTCGACTTGTTTTTCTCTGCATCAATCTTGATTCCGAGGAACTCTAGGTCGCTACAAGCATCGATACGAGTACCTGTTTGGTTCTCTCCTACACCCGCAGTCCATACAATTATATCAACACCTCCCATCGCTGCAGCATATGCACCGATGTATTTTTTAATGCGATAGTTATACATATTCAATGCAAGTTGGGCTCTTTCGTTTCCTTCTAGAGCTGCATTTTCGATCTCACGCATATCTGATGAGATACCAGTTATACCCAAAACGCCACTCTTTTTGTTAAGGAAATCAGACATTTCTTGGGGTTTCTTGCCTAGCTTTTCCATAAGATATGTCACCGCAGCAGCATCAATATCACCAGAACGGCTACCCATCATTAAGCCTTCAAGTGGTGTCATTCCCATAGAAGTGTCGACACATTCGCCATATTTAACAGCTGCAATACTTGCTCCATTACCAATATGACAAGTGATGATGCGTTGAGTTTTGATGTCCTTACCTAGGAATTCGCAAACTCGTTGTGATACATATCTGTGTGAAGTTCCATGGAATCCATAACGACGAACATGGTATTTTTCATATAAGTCGTAAGGAATTGGATATAGATAAGCATAATCTGGCATTGTACTATGGAAGGCATTGTCGAACACGCACACTTGAGGTACGTTTGGCATAAGTTCATCTACAGCCTTAATACCACGTAAGTGACCAGGATTGTGCACTGGAGCTAGCTCGCAAAGGTCTTCGATATCTTTTTCAACTTGTGGTGTAACAACTACACTTTCGGTGTAAATATCACCTCCTTGAACAACACGATGACCCACTGCATCAATCTCTTCAACACTTTGTAGAGCACCTATTTCTTTGTCTAAAAGCATTTGGAACACGAAGTTTACGCCCTCTTTGTGATCTGGCATATCGTGCATTATCTGCTTTTTCTCACCATTAGGCAACGCAACTTTAATGAAAGCGTTATCTAAACCTATTCGTTCTACACCACCAGAAGCTAAAACCTGGTTGTTATTCATGTCGTATAGCTTGTATTTAATAGACGAGCTACCACAATTGAGCACTAGTATTTTCATGTTGTTTTTGCTTATTTATTTTCTAGTTATTATTTTAATGGTTCTTTTTTTTATCCTTATTCTACACAAAGTTTTGCTTGATGTGCCTGACATGCAGTAATTGCAATCATGTAATAGATATCATCTATTGAACAACCACGGCTCAAGTCGTTCACAGGACGGGCGATACCCTGAAGAATTGGACCAATTGCTACAGCGTCTCCAAGGCGTTGTACGAGTTTATAACCAATGTTTCCTACTTCCAAGTTAGGTACAACCAATACGTTTGCCTTACCTGCAATTGGGCTGTCTGGTGCCTTTGTTGCTGCTACATCGGGTACAAGTGCAGCATCAGCTTGTAGCTCTCCGTCTACATTTAGTTGTGGATAGTATTCGTGAGCTAATCGAGTTGCCTCTGTAACTCTGTTCACTAATTCGTGGTTAGCACTGCCTTTGGTAGAGAAACTCAACATTGCAACACGTGGATCTTCAATTCCTGCTACAGCTTTTGCGGTTTCTGCAGTACAATAAGCTATCTGAGCCAATTGGTCTGACGTTGGACTTGGAGTTACAGCAACGTCTCCCATCACTAAAACTCCATTGTCGCCATATTGTGTTTCTTTTGTGATAAGCACCATTGCACCGCTCACTACTGACACTTGAGGACTGCATTTGATGATTTGAAGGGCTGGACGAAGGGTGTCGCCAGTGGTACTTTCTGCTCCACTAATTTGTCCATCTGCTCCTTCTGTCTTGATAATTAAGCAACCAAGGTATAGTGGATTCTTCACTAACTCACGTGCTTTTTCAATGGTCATACCTTTTCTTTTACGCAATTCTGTTAGCAATTCTGCGTATTCTTCTGCTTTGGGGTGATTCAATGGGTCGATAATGGTTGCCTTATCGATGTGTTTTAATCCCCATTTATTGGCAAGTTCACGAATAACGTCAGGGTTTCCGATAAGTATAATTTCTGCAAGTTCGTCGCCAATTGCACGATCTGCAGCTCTAAGTGTTCTTTCTTCTGTTGCTTCGGGTAGAACGATTCGTTGCTTATAGCTTTTTGCACGCTCTACAATATCTTGTAAAAAATCCATAATTTGTTTGTTTATTTATTTGTTAGTTATGACCTCTTAATAGATAAAAGGCTACTATGCAAAAGTAAGAAAAATAATTGTATTATACTTGTTTGAATGATAAAAAAATGCCAAAAATGTAATGTTGACTTTACATTCTTGGCATTTCGTATGATGGAAGCTTTGCTGCTATTTGCTAAATGCAATGCTTTTGTTCTCTAATAACAATGTTATTGTTCCCTAAAAGCAGTACTTTTACATCCTAATATCAATGCTTTTACAGGCTAATTTGTATCCTTTTGCTGAACAGCTTGCTGTATCTCTTCTTCTGTTTTGTCTCTCCCTGCTCTGAAGATGAGTCGCAACGACTGATTATAGTTAACATAGTTCCATAGCCAGTTGAGCAAAACAACGATGCGATTGCGTATTCCTAAGATAGAACGGAGATGCACAACCAGCCACAAAACCCATGCTATGAAACCCTGAGTTTTGAACAATGAGAATTCGGCAACAGCCTTGTTTCTTCCTATTGTCGCCATAGAGCCTAGGTTTGTATATTGGAATGTTTTTAACTTCTTGCCCTTTTGTTCTCGAATAAGGTTCTTTGCGAGCAATTTCCCTTGTTGAATTGCCACCTGTGCAAGCTGTGGATGTCCTCCAGTATAAGCCTTGTCGGCATCGGGCATGATGCATTGATCGCCTATTGCATACACATCTTCAAGTCCAATCACACGGTTATAGCCATCAACAATCAAACGACGTCCACGACCATAGCGTTCTTTCTCGAGTCCATCAAACGCCACTCCGATAATTCCACTCACCCATATTAAAGAGCGAGTAGCAATGCTACTGCCGTCACTTAACACCACTTTGTGGTTCTTATAGTCGTTAACAAACTTACTTAGAATGACGTTTACACCCATAGAACGCAAAAAGTCGATAGCTTTTTGAGACGACTCGGGAGCCATTGCAGGCAACAATCGGTTGTCGCCTTGTATGAGATAGACATTCATTAGTGAAGCATCTAACTCTGGATAGTCACGAGGTAGAATGGTTTTCTTCATCTCTGACATCACACCTGCAAGCTCAACACCAGTAGCTCCACCACCAACTACAACAATATTCAATAACTCTTGTCTAAAAATAGGGTCTTCTGTGGTTATCGCTCTTTCGATATTTGCGAGTACAGTGTTACGTATTCGGGCTGCTTCTGATAGGCTTTTCATTGCCATCGAGCCTTTTTCTATCTCTTTATTACCAAAGAAATTGGTGGTTGCACCTGCCGATAGCACTACATAATCATAACTTACATTACCAATACTTGTGATTACTGTTTTGTTTTTAACATCTATCTCCTTTACTTCGGCTAAACGGAAGTAAAGATTTTTGTATTTTTGGAAGATGCGACGATAGGGGAATGAGATGGAACTTGGCTCCATTCCTGCTGATGCAACTTGATATATTAGGGGTTGAAACTGATGATAATTGTGTTTATCTATCAATACTATTTGCATGCCAGAGTTGCGTAAATTCTTAGCAAGTTCAAGTCCTCCAAATCCTCCACCTACAATAACAATACGCTTTTTATCGCCTTTCTCTATATTAAAATCCATAATTTTAGAATTGATTTTTATTACTCCTGAATGATGTTATTATCCTATTCTATATATATTCTATAAAAAATCGAGTTGCTTTTTATCGCCTTTTCGAGCTTACATCTATAGATGTATTGCTCTATTTGCTTACAAAATTAAATATTATTTTCAATAAAAATACACATAAAAGTACTCTTTTTTTCAATTTATTGCTACCTTTGTGTGCGCAAACAAGATTTTGTTCTTTTTG
Organism: Prevotella sp.; assembly: GCA_052173735.1. GTDB lineage: Bacteria > Bacteroidota > Bacteroidia > Bacteroidales > Bacteroidaceae > Prevotella. Next base: position 25,050 of record JBQMYA010000009.1, on the reverse strand, counting down.
CAACATATTTTGTTCTGCACACTAATGTTTATTCAATTCTATAACATCTAAACCAAAATCAAAATGAAAAGAATGCTATTTGTTATGCTTATTGCCATTTTATTTGGCAGCATAACAGCAGTTGCACAACGTCCCAAAACAGTTAAATGCACCATGAACTCAGTAAAGAAAACGATGAATGCAAAGAGCTCTGTTGCTAATTCATCACAAAACACAACATTAGTTGTGGTTGATTGCCAATATGATTTTTGCAATCCACAAGGTAGTTTGTATGTTCCAGGAGCCGAAAAGGCAGTAGATAATGTTTTGGCTTATTTGCAATCGCACCCCAACATCAATGAAGTGATCTTCACAGTAGATTGGCATAACGCTAAAGATGGCTCGTTTAAGGAACAAGGAGGGCTATGGCCTCCACACTGTGTACGCTTTTCTAAAGGCTCACAAATAGACGAACGTCTTATACAAACATGTCTTGATAAAAACATTCCTTATCAAGTTATTCGCAAAGGAGAGGTGATTGAAACCGAAGAATATGGCGCTTTTCAAAAGATTACACCTGCTATTAAAGGTAAAAGAACCCTTTGCACTATGACAGACAAAGTAACTTCTGCAAACAGTAACTTTGTTATTTGCGGTGTTGCAGGCGACTATTGTGTTTTAGAAACACTTAAAAATCTTCTAAAAGGTGGCTTACACGTTGATGTTTACACCGCAGGTGTAGCTTCAATTGATAAAGGTGAGAAGCTATCTTCATATATAAAAGAAAAGAACTTGAAGGTTGTAAACAACTAATTGCATTGTCATTCGCAACTAGATGGTTATCACTTTTATGATGGTAACCACTTGATTCCAAATCAACAATATAAAAGAAAGATGAGAAGTTGATACCTAATATATATAATTAGGGTGTAACTTCTCATCTTTTTGTTATGATATAAAATTCTACTTGTATTGTGTTTTAGTGTCCACTCATCTCATAAGCAAGAACTCTTTCTAACTCTTCGGCAGATAATCGCAATTTAAATTCGCCCTTTATTGCTACTGATATGTTTCCAGTTTCTTCTGAAACGACAATCGCAATGGCATCACTACTCTGCGAAATACCAAGTGCTGAGCGGTGACGAAGACCTAATGACTTAGGAATATCTTTATTATGAGAAACAGGAAGGATACAACCTGCAGCTTTAACTCTTTTCTTTGAAATAAGCATTGCACCATCGTGAAGAGGTGAATTCTTAAAGAATATGTTCTCTATGAGACGTTGACTGATTCGTGCATCAATCTTTTCACCTGTATCGGCAATATCATTTAAAGGTGCACTACGCTCTATTACAATTAAAGCACCTACCTTTCCACGAGCCATATTCATGCAAGACATTACCAAAGGCAATATCGTTTCTTTATCTTCTTGCCCCTTATCGGTAGGAATAAAATAGCGTGTCAGTTTCTTTATACGTCCATGTCCACCTAAAGAATATAAAAATTTGCGTATTTCTTCTTGAAAAAGAACAATCAAAGCCAGCACTCCTACACTAACAAGTTTATCTAATATCGAGCCAAGAAGGCGCATTGACAGTATCTTACTCACGAAAAGCCAGATGACAATGAATACCATTATCCCACTAAATATGTTTAAAGAACGACTTTCTTTCATCAATCTATAAACATAAAATAGCATCAATGCCACTGAAAAAATATCGATTACATCTTTTATTCCAAACTCAAAGGGCATAATAATTATATCTATTATAGGGTTAATAACGTTGATGCTTTTTTGTATTGCTCTACAATTTGAATGGCTTCGACAGCCTCTTGCACATCATGTACACGCAAAATGGACGCACCTTTCATTAAAGCAAGGGTATGAACTACCGTTGTTCCATTTAAAGAATGAGCAGCATCAACATTCAAGGGCTGTTGAATCATGCGCTTACGAGATGCTCCAACCAAGATAGGAGCATCTAAAACTGATAGTTTTTCTAAGTGATAAAGCACCTCATAGTTTTGCTTTAGATCTTTACCAAAGCCGAAGCCAGGATCTAAAATAACATCTTTCACGCCCAAAGCATGCAACTCGTTCAACTCTGCAACAAAGGCTTTTATCATCGAAACGATATCGCTTTTTACCGACATCAATATATATGGCACTTTAAGTTGTGCCACTGTTTTAAACATTTGTTGCTCTTCCTCGAGCAAAACATTGGCTCTTCCGGTGACACCTCCTTCAGAAACATCGTTGATAATGTCTACTCCAAACTCTTCAACACACATCTTTGCCACATTACTTCGATAGGTATCGACAGACAACAATGCATTAGGCAGTTCTTTTTTCAATAGCAATAAGCCTACTTTTAAACGTTGCATTTCTTCCTTTTCGCTCACGTCTTCGGCTCCTGGACGTGTTGAAAATGCTCCAACATCTAAGATAGTAGCACCTGCTTGCAACATTTCTTCGGCACGTTGAACAAGGTTCTTATTTGCTTCCACTCTACTATCGGCATAGAATGAGTCGGGGGTTAAATTTAAAATCCCCATCACTACAGGAGTAGAGAAGTCGAAAAGTTGCCCTCGTATGTTAAGTCTTTTTGTCATTAATACCTTTCTTTTGAATATCATTGCAAAGATAGTGTTTTTTAATGAAAATCTTTTTAGGTGATAAATGATTTTAGGAAACAACACAATTGATACATATCAAAAATTAAACTATTTACCTCTTGACGTACATCATTTATTAAATAATCACCTTATGATATATCGTATTATCATTACCTTTACATCAAAATGAAACTATATGAATGCATCAAATATCACTTTTAATATTCAATATAGCACTACTTACGGCGAAGAACTGCTTTTAAACCTTGTTTATTTTGATGAAGAAGGAACACAACAAACTTCTGTTTATAGAATGAATACGCATGATGGACATAACTGGAGAGTTCATATTCAGCAGCTTCCATCGAGCGATATCAAAGTGTTTCACTACTATTACAGCGTTGAAAAGGACGCAAAGATCATTAAATCGGAATGGCAAGTACAAACACATTTGTTCTATTTAAATACATTGTGTGGTAAGAGTTACGAGGTTTTTGATATTTGGACCGATGCTCCTCAAGATACATATCTATACAGTTCGGCTTTTACAAACTGCATTAATCAACGAGAAACAAAGGCTCTTGAACCCAATTCATACGACATCACTCTTCGATTGGTGGTGCATTCTCCTCAATTACGATCGTTCGAACGCCTTGCTGTTCTTGGTAATTTAGATGCATTAGGAGCATGGAACATCAACAAAGCCTTGTCTATGACCGAACAACAACACAACGAATGGGTTATAGATATCAACGCTTCGTCGTTGATTGGTGAAAAAATTGAATTTAAGTTCGTTGCTATTAACACACAAAATCAAAGTCTTTCTCTCTGGGAAACAGAAAATAATCGCTCTCTTTCTATCCCTATTGTCAACAAAGGCAAAACTCTTGTCTATTCATTGAATCAAGCTTTCTTTGATATTTCCGACATTCGATTGGCTGGAACCTTAATTCCTTTGTTCTCATTGCGCACTAATAACAGCTTTGGAATTGGCGACTTTGGCGACTTAAAGCGCATGATTGATTTCATGTCGTGCACTAATCAGCGTGTCCTTCAATTACTTCCCATTAACGACACCACAGCTTCTCACACATGGAAAGATAGCTATCCATATAGTTGTGTTAGCGTTTTTGCTCTTCATCCGCAATATATCAACCTTAAAGCGTTGCCTTCTTTGAAAGATGAAAAGCTCTATCGACATTTCCAAAAGCTACAAAAGGAACTCAATGGCTTAGAAAGTCTCGACTATGAGAAGGTGAATAACGCAAAAAACGAATATCTATCGCTTCTTTATCAACAAGAAGGTAACAAGATATTAGCATCGAAAGAGTTTGCAAATTTCTTTGAAAACAATCAAGATTGGCTTGTTCCTTACGCTCGATTCTGTTCGTTGCGAGACCAATATAAAACGCCTTTATTTAGCAATTGGGGTGCACATCGAGAATGGAAAGAAAGCTGGCGCAAGTCATTAAGCAATCCAAAGAACAAGGAATATAAAGAGGTTGCCTATTATTACTTCGTTCAATATCTCCTATTCTCACAAATGCAAGAGGTGCATGCCTATGCTCTTCACAAGCAAGTGATATTGAAAGGCGACATACCTATTGGTGTAGATCGACACAGTTGCGATGTTTGGGTAGAGCCAAAGTATTTCAATCTCAACTCACAAGCAGGCGCACCGCCTGACGCTTTCTCTGCAAATGGACAGAATTGGGGCTTCCCTACCTATAATTGGAGCGAGATGTTGAAAGACAATTGTGCATGGTGGACGAAGCGTTTCCAACACATGTCGCAGTTTTTTGATGCCTATCGCATCGACCATGTCTTAGGTTTCTTCAGGATATGGAGCATTCCTTATCATTCTATTCACGGTCTTTTGGGTCAGTTCGAGCCTGCTTTAGGCTTGTCAAAAGACGAGATAGAGGCTTATGGTTTGCGCTTTCAAGAGAAGCTATTCACCACTCCTTTTATTGCAGAATGGGTGATTGAGCGTGTGTTTAAGGAGCATTCTGAGGAAGTAAAAGAAAAGTATTTAGAATTAGATCACGACGATATCTACCGCATAAAGCCTGCTTTCGATACGCAAAGAAAGATTGCCAAGGTCTTTGAAGGAAAACATTCGGACAAAGATAACTGGTTGCGTGAAGGGCTATTTACATTGGTTAACAATGTACTCTTTATTCGAGACAACCATAATCCCAATCTTTTCCACCCCCGAATAACGGCTCAACAGAATCACATGTATGAGGCTTTGTGGCAACACGACAAAGATTCTTTCAACCGTTTATATGAAGATTATTATTATAAACGAAACAATCAATATTGGTATTGCGAAGCAATGAAGAAGCTTCCCACATTGGTTCAAGCTACAAGAATGTTGGTTTGTGCTGAAGATTTGGGCATGGTTCCAACCTGTGTGCAATGGGTTATGAAAGAGTTACGCATTTTTAGTCTTGAAATTCAATCGATGCCTAAAGACTTCAATGTACGATTTGGACACCTCAACCGAAACCCTTATCGCAGTGTTGCAACCATAAGCACTCACGATATGCCTACTCTTCGCTTATGGTGGGAAGAAAATGAGGAACAAACGCAAGATTATTACAACAACATGCTTTATCATTCGGGCGCAGCACCACATCCTCTTACAGGACAATTGGCGCAAGAAATTATCGAAAAGCATTTGCAATCGCCTTCTGCTCTGTGCGTTATCAGCTTGCAAGACTGGATTTCTATGAACGAAAAGATACGTTTGTCTGACCCGCAAAGCGAAAGAATCAACATTCCATCTAACCCCAATCACTATTGGAAATACCGCATGCACATCAACATCGAAGACCTTATTGCGAACCACGAACTGGTGAATAGCATTGCAGAAATGATTCGCTTAAGTGGAAGATAGAATGTTATTCGTTTGCGAAACATTATCGATAAAATAATAAGTGTAATACAAGTTTTTAGTACTTTTGTAGCTAAAATAAAGAAACAACAAAAGAATGACACTAATAGAAAAGCTTTATCAGCTATTTTTAGAATGTAAAGAAATTACCACCGACACACGAGATTGCCCAAAAGGTAGTATTTTCTTTGCGTTAAAGGGTGCAAACTTCAATGGAAATAGATTTGCTCACAAAGCATTAGAGCAAGGATGTGCTTATGCAGTGGTAGACGAATCAGAGCCCGAGATGATTGGTAATAAGCAATACATCGTTGTTGATAATGTTCTAACCACATTGCAACAGCTTGCCAATCACCATCGAAAAGCACTCAACACCACCATTATCGGTATTACAGGAACGAACGGAAAGACCACAACAAAAGAGCTTTTGGCTACTGTTTTGGCACAAAAATACAACGTACTATACACTCTCGGTAACCTAAACAACGACATTGGTGTGCCTAAAACATTGCTACGCCTCAACAAAAAGCACAACATGGCGGTGATAGAGATGGGCGCAAGTCACCCAGGCGACATCAAAACGCTCGTGGATATCGTTGAACCTAACTACGCATTGATCACTAATGTGGGTAGAGCTCACCTGCAAGGATTTGGCAGTTTCGATGGAGTTAAACGTACAAAGGCTGAGTTATACGACTTTATGGAGGCGCACAACCGTGCCAACAACATCTTTATCAATGCCGAATCTACCGACCTTTTAGAGATGTTTAGCACGCATTGCAAGGGCGAAAGCTATATTGCCTACTCGCCAACTAACAGCGTTAAGGCTCCATTTGTAGCAGAAATAACAGCCAATAATCCTTTTGTTAGTTTCAAGTGGAAAGAAACCGACAACGATTCTAACGCTTGGAACTATGTAAGCACACATCTCATTGGGGCTTATAACATTGCCAACATGTTGGCTGCTGTAAGCATTGGTAGAACAATGGGCGTGGAAAGCGAAGATATTTGTAAGGCTCTCGAAAATTATATTCCAAGCAACAACCGCTCACAACTCATCAAAACGGCTCATAACACCATTATTATGGACGCTTATAATGCCAACCCAACGAGTATGAAAGCGGCTCTTGAGAATTTCATAAAAATGGACGTTGAGCACAAAATGGTGATTCTTGGCGACATGAAAGAATTGGGTGAGGTGAGCAATTGCGAGCATCAAAAGATATGCGACCTTTTGAATTTGGCTCAATTCGACCGTGTTTGGCTTGTCGGAAAGGAGTTTATGACAACTCAAAACCAATTTAAGTCGTTCGAGAATGTTGAACAGGTTATTGCCGAACTGCAACAAACTGACGTGCAAAATTTCTGCATCTTGGTAAAAGGTAGCAACGGAATAGGCTTAGCCTGCTTAAAAGATGTGCTATAATAACCCTCCGTAGGACGAGAAGCGAAATTCTTTTTAGAGCACAAAACCATTCCACTCAAAACAAGATAAATTTGATTTTACATATAAATAGCTTCCCCCCGTACGACGGGAGCGACTTTTTTAGAGCGCAAAGTCATTCTACTTAAAGCAAGATAAAGTTAATTTTACATATAAATAGCTTCCCCCGTACGACGGGAGCGACTTTTTTTAGAGCGCAAAACCATTCCACTCAAAACAAGATAAATTTGATTTTACATATAAATAGCTTCCCCCCCGTACGACGGGAGCGACTTTTTTAGAGCGCAAAATCATTCTACTTGAAGCAAGATAAAGTTAATTTTACATATAAATAGCTTCCCCTACATGGGAAGCTATTTTCTTCTTGTAGCACAACAAGATTTTAATCACTAAAAAGTATTTTTATTTTCACCAAACAAACTCAATGTAATTAGGATGCAAAAGCAATGAGTTTATGGGCTAAAAGCAATGCAATTACAAAATAAAAACAACGCTTTTATAAACCTTTTTAGTTTACATCCCAATTCTGACATTAACGAAATAGATTATAAAAGTATTAAACAAATAATTCTTTCACTAAAAAAATATCCATTTTACAGCATGATAATATGCTTGTAAAACATAAAGACACTACCTAATAAATATTAATATTCTCTAAAAATTCAACATCAAAACATATTGCAAAATATTTGCATCATAAAGTAAAAAAATATTTTTACACCAATCATCACACCAATAGAAATATGAAAAGACTAAGACTTTTGTTACTAATCAAGAATCAATTACAACAGTATGATTTATCACTTTAAAGCATTAAAAAGAACAATAAAAAAAAGATTTTGATCATCTTTTTCACAAACACTGCACACCAAATAGGAAAAAAGAAAGGGTAATAGATTGGAAACTTTTTAAACTACCAATTAAAAAGAACATAATTAGGCAATAAAAAGATCATTCTACAAACGTATTTACATTCTTTTCAAACATACTCCATTAATTAATTTAAAGACTGTTAAATTCTTCTTTTTGATAACTCATAGCAAACAACCTAAGAGTTAATACATAAAAAAAGACAAAAACAAAGAAACAATACTTGTTTTAATACAAAATCTATCTAAAAAACAGCCCCCAATACATTTTTTTTGATTATTTTTGCAAGGATATATCACATTAATAAAATGGAAAGAAACTTGAGAATAATTATCAGTGGCGGTGGAACTGGTGGACATATCTTCCCTGCTATCTCAATTGCTAACGCCATAAAACAGTTAGAACCCACTGCAAATATTTTGTTTGTAGGTGCTTTAGGACGTATGGAAATGCAACGAGTGCCCGACGCTGGATATGATATCAAAGGCTTACCTGTATGCGGTTTCGACAGAAAACACCTATGGAAAAACATCAAAGTGCTTTATAAGCTTTGGCAAAGTCGCCGTTTAGCAAAAGCTATCATTAAAGAGTTTAAACCCAATGCGGCTGTTGGTGTTGGAGGTTATGCCAGTGGTCCAACGCTCAACCAATGCGCTTCGCTTGGCGTTCCCTATCTCATTCAAGAACAAAACTCTTACGCAGGTGTAACAAACAAGTTGTTAGCAAAGCGTGCAAGCAAAATTTGTGTGGCGTATGAAAATATGAATCGTTTCTTTCCTAACGACAAAATAATACTTACAGGCAATCCTGTTCGTCAGAATATCTTGCAAAACAACATTTCAAAGACAGACGCTCGCAAAGCTTTTCACTTAGATCCAGAAAAGAAAACCATTCTAATTATTGGCGGAAGTCTTGGTGCTCGCACCATTAACGAGAGTATCTTGCAACATCTTAGCGACATAAGAAACAGCGGTGTGCAATTTATTTGGCAAACAGGAAAGGTGTATAAAGAAGCAATAGCAAAACAATTAGAAGGCGAAGAGCCTCTTGCAAATCTTCATGTCACCGACTTTATTAGCGATATGGCATCTGCTTATGCCGCTGCCGATATGGTTATTAGTCGTGCAGGCGCAAGTTCTATCAGCGAATTCTGCCTTTTAGGTATGCCAGTGATATTGGTTCCAAGTCCTAATGTGGCTGAAGATCATCAAACAAAGAATGCTCTTGCCCTTGTAAACAAGCAGGCGGCAGTGTATGTTAAGGATGCAGAAGCACCCGAAACACTTATAAATACAGCGTTGTCAATTATCAACGACGAGAGCAAACTAAACGAATTACATCAAAATATCTTAGGAATGGCACTCAGAAACTCGGCAGAACGAATTGCAGAAGAAGTGCTAAAAATAGCAAAACAATAATGGAATTAAACGAAATAAAAGCAGTATACTTCATCGGTGCTGGTGGAATTGGAATGAGTGCAATAGCTCGTTACTTTCTTGCAAAAGGACTTGTTGTTGCAGGTTACGATAAAACTCCAACTGACCTAACACGTAATTTAGAGAAAGAGGGCATGCTTCTTCACTATGAAGAAAATGTAGACGAAATACCACATGCTTGCAAAAATCCTCTAAACACATTGGTAGTATACACTCCAGCCATTCCTTCTACACACAAAGAACTTATCTTCTTCCGTGAAAATAACTTCGATATTCAAAAGAGAGCACAAGTGTTAGGAACACTAACTCGCACTCATAAAGGCATTTGCGTGGCAGGAACACATGGCAAAACATCTACTTCTACGATGTGTGCACACATTCTTCACCAGAGTAATGTAGACTGTAACGCCTTTCTTGGAGGCATTTCGAAAGACTATGGCACTAACTATATCTTATCAAAAGATAGCGAATATGTTGTAATCGAAGCCGATGAGTTCGACAGAAGCTTTCATTGGTTGCGCCCATATGCCACTGTTATTACCTCAACAGATCCCGATCACTTAGATATTTACGGAACTAAAGAGGCTTACTTGGAAAGCTTTCAACACTATACAACACTCATTCAACCAGGCGGTGCCTTAATTATTAAAAAGGGACTGGAGATGACTCCTGCCGTAGTTGATGGCGTTAAGGTGTATGAATATAGCGAGAATGAGGGTGATTTCCATGCTGAAAACATCAAAATAGAGAATGGAGAGATCACATTCGACTTCATTTCGCCTATCGAAAGCGTGCCTAATATAAGATTAGGACAACCTGTTCCTATCAATATTGAGAACGGAGTGGCAGCAATGGCATTGGCTCAGATATGCGGTTGCACTGCAGATGAATTGCGATATGGTATGAGTTCGTATCACGGAGTGGTGAGACGATTCGACTTTAAGATAAAGAACGACAAGCATGTGTTGCTCTCTGACTACGCACATCACCCCCAAGAGATTTTTCAAAGCGCAAGAAGTTTAAAACAACTTTATAACAATCGCAAAATAACTGCAATCTTCCAACCTCACCTTTATAGTAGAACTAAAGACTTTTATAAGGACTTTGCAGAGGCTCTTAGCTTGTTAGACGAAGTGATTTTATGTGATATCTACCCCGCAAGAGAGCTTCCTATCGAAGGAGTTACAAGTAAATTGATTTACGACTACTTGAAAGATGGCGTTGAAAAACAAATGATTCACAAAGAAGAATTGCTCGATTTGGCTCGTGAACGTGACTTCGATGTGCTCGTAATATTAGGTGCTGGCGACATAGAAAGCTATATGCCACAGCTCACAAAAATAATAGAATCAAAAGAATAAATCATATTATATAACTAAGGCATCAACCTCTTTTCGGTCAATATGCGAATTAATGTAAAGAAAATAGTCACCATTTTGCTCGATGTTGCATTGGCAGTGTATCTTGTTTTTGCGTTCACATCGTTCAATAAGCCCTATGCAACAACTACAACCTGCAGAAAAGTACAGATCAATGTTGCAGATGGTGCTACCAATGGGTTTATAGATGCCAAAGAAATAAAAGCGAGATTGCAAAAGAATAAGCTATTCCCGCTTGAACAACCAATGCGCTATATCGACACAAGACGCATTGAAGAGATGCTTACAAAAAGCCCATTCGTGAGTACAGCAGAATGCTATAAAACTCAAGAAGGACACGTAAACATCACCATTACACAGCGAATGCCAGTAGTAAGAATAAAGGCTCAGAACGGAGATGACTATTATGTAGACGACAAAGACTGTATAATGCCCAACTCACATTATACCTCTGACCTTATCATTGCAACGGGTCCCATCTCTCGTTCGTTTGCTCAAAGATACATATCTCCAATGAGTCGCACTATAATCAGTAACGAACTATGGCAAAATCTCGTTGAGCAAATCCATGTATTACCTAACGGTGGCATCGAAATCATACCAAGAATAGGAGACCATATCATCTATCTTGGTCAGGTTCCAGAGAGTCGAAATAGTAAAAAACGAGAACTATTGATAAAGGATTTTATAGATAAAAAGCTGTCAAGACTAGAGAAATTCTATAAATATGGATTGTCTCAAGCAGGCTGGAACAAATATTCTTATATCAATTTAGAGTTTGACAACCAAATTATTTGTAAGAAACGAATTTAGAAAATATAACGAAATATAGTTATGGCAAAGGAATTTATTGTAGCAATTGAATTAGGGTCAACCAATATTATTGGTGTTGCTGGCAAGAAAAACATAGATGGAAGCATCTCAATTCTTTCAGTAATCAAAGAAGACTCTACCTCATGTATCAACAAAGGGGTCGTATATAACATTGACAAAACAGTGCAATGCTTAACCAATATCATCAAGCGTTTAGAGACATCTTTAAAGTCTAAGGTGGCTCAAGTGTATGTTGGTGTAGGCGGACAGAGCATTAGAAGCGTCAAGAACACATTGATTAAAGATCTTCCTTTAGATACTGTTGTAACCTTAGACATGGTAAATGAGCTAATGGATGCAAACAGAAGCATGACTTATCCCGCACAAGAAGTCCTCGATGCAATAACTCAAGAATATAAAGTTGATGCACAATATCAACTCGACCCTGTTGGTATTCAATGCACAAGACTCGAAGCAAACCTTTTAAATATATTGTGGAAGAAATCTTTTTACCGCAATCTTAATAAGTGTTTCGATAATGCAGGCATTGCAATTGCAGAAATGTATCTTGCCCCTTTGGCTCTAGCCGACAGTGTTTTAACCGATGTTGAAAAGCGAGTTGGCTGTGTTTTAGTTGATTTAGGAGCTGAAACTACAACTGTTTCGGTGTACTATCGCAACATTCTTCGCCATCTAGCTGTAATCCCATTGGGTGGAAATAACATTACAATAGACATCGCTTCACTTCAGATAGACGATGAAAATGCAGAAAAAATGAAGCGTAAATATGCTTCGGCTTACACTGAAAGTAAAGACATAGACGAGAACTTAAAGTACTCAATCGACGAAGATAGACAAGTTGATAGCAAGACATTTATTGAGATTGTTGAGGCTCGTTTAGAAGAAATTATAAAGAATGTATGGTACCAAGTGCCTAGCGAATACACCGATAAACTATTAGGTGGATTTATAATTACAGGTGGAGTATCAAACATGAAGAACATAGAAAAGGCGTTTAAACAACACACTGGAGTTGATAAGATAAGAATTGCCAACTTTGTTCAAGAGACAATTAACTCTAACATTCCTGAAATTACAGCACATAACGCAACTATGAACACCGTATTAGGATTGATTGCAAAAGGCGATATGAACTGTGCTGGCGACGAACTAACAAGCGATTTATTCGCAAAAGAAAATAATACAGAAACCACTTCTATTGCTGTAGAGGCACCAAAGGCTCCTCGTTCGATAACAGAAACACAGGGAAGAGGTGTTGTTCCTACTGAAGCTGAGAAACAAAAGGCTGAAGAAGAAGCAAGAAGAAAGCGTGAAGAGGAAGAAGCTGAGCAAAGAGCTAGAGAGGAAGAAGAACGCAGATTAGAAGAAGAGAAGCGTAAAAATAGCCCTTTAAACAAGCTATTCAGAAAGACAAAGAGTTTCTTCGATCAGATAATGAAAGAAGAAGGAGAGTAAGAAAACAAGCAGATTTAATGTTTTTAATGCACAAATAATATGGCAGATAACGCATTTAACGACAGCGGAAGAGTAGAATTTATATCAGCTAAGAAAGCGAAAAGTATAATAAAAGTAATTGGTGTTGGAGGTGGAGGCGGTAACGCAGTAAACCACATGTATAGAGAAGGAATCCATGATGTAACTTTCTTGGTTTGCAATACCGACCGACAAGCACTCGAAGACTCGCCCATTCCAGACAGACTTCAATTGGGAGACGAAGGTTTGGGAGCAGGAACTAACCCTATAAAGGGTCGTACCGAGGCAGAAAACAGCATCGAACAAATTCGTGCAAAACTAAGCGATGGTACCAAAATGGTATTTATCACAGCTGGAATGGGCGGTGGTACAGGTACAGGTGCTGGTCCTATTGTAGCGAAAGTGAGTAAGGAAATGGACATTCTTACAGTGGGAATCGTCACCATTCCATTTATTTTCGAGGGTGCAAAGAAAATTGATCAAGCGCTAGATGGCGTAGAAGAAATGGCTAAAAACGTTGATGCTCTTTTGGTAATCAACAACGAACGCCTCAGAGAAATATACCCTTCGCTAGGCGTTTTAGATGCTTTCGGAAAGGCAGACGACACTCTTAGCATCGCAGCACGAAGTATTGCAGAGATAATTACAGAGCATGGTATTATCAATGTCGACTTCCAAGACGTTAAAAATGTGTTGAGAGAAGGCGGAGTTGCTATTATGAGCACTGGCTATGGTGAAGGAGAAGGCAGATTAAGAAAGGCTATTGAAGATGCACTTAACTCGCCTCTACTTAACGATAACGACATCTACAACTCAAAGAAAATCCTTTTAAGCATCAAGATTAGCGACGACAAGGACGAAAAAACCAAGTTCACTATGGAAGAGATGAATGAGGTTCACGAGTTTATGGGCAAGATTACAGGTGACTATGAGTCTAAGTTTGGACTATCGGTAGACCCTGAACTGGGCGAAAAAGTAAAGGTAACCATTCTTGCAACGGGCTTCGGTATGAAAGATATCGATGTTGTTGAGAATCACATGAACAAGAAAGAAGCTCAAGAAGAGGCTATCAACAACGCAAAAAGACAGCAAGAAGTGGCTCAAAAGATGATGCTTAGAGGTAAGTATTATGGTGGAGATGTGGCACACAGAAATACAAAACGCAACTTCAATGTGTTCCTATTCGATTCAGAAGACTTATCCAATGAAGAAATCATCCTTGAAGTTGAAAAAATTCCAACCTACAAACGCAGCATTAAAGCACTCGAAGATATTCGTCGTAAGCTAAAGAAAGAGCCTACAAACGATAATAACGACGGACAAGAACCTGTGCAAGGACTCATCACTTTTGCATAAATAAAGACGCAAAATATCAAATATACAGATATGGAACTATTCGAACAAATCAGCAATGACATTAAAGATGCAATGAAAGCACGTGACAAAGTGCGTTTAGAAACATTGCGTAACATTAAGAAAGTGTTCCTTGAAGCAAAGACAGCACCTGGTGCAAACGATCAATTAAGCGATGCAGATGCTCTTAAAATACTTCAGAAACTAGCAAAACAAGGCAAAGAATCTGCTGCAACTTTCACTCAGTCGGGTCGTGAAGACTTAGCTGCTCACGAAACAGAACAGGTTAAAGTGATTGAGGCATACTTGCCTAAGCCTCTCTCTAACGAGGAGATAGAGAAGATAGTAGCTAACATTATCAGCGAAATAGGCGCACAAGGCATGAAAGATATGGGTAAAGTAATGGGGCAAGCAAGCAAACAAATGGCAGGAAAAGCAGAGGGCGGAACCATCTCTACCATCGTTAAAAAGTTACTGTCTTAATCGTTTCAAAGCGCAATAACGCCAAAGCAACAAAGGTTGCAGGCGCACAATATCATAAAACTCCAATGCACACTGTGTGTTGGAGTTTCTTTTTATCCCTGCAAAAGCAACGTTTTTACATGCTAATTGCATTGCTTTTGACACATAATAGCAATGCTTTTGCAAGTCAATTGCATTGCTTTTATTTGCAACCATCATGACTTTTTAACTTACATAACTAGAAAATGAATTGCAAAGCAATGAGTTATGTAATGTTTTTTTTGTACTTTTGCAAATAAGAGACGTGCCGATTATATATAATAACACGCTCTTTTGCAGTTCACACGTTGTGATGCAAATCACTAAGAATAAAACTATCTAAAACGTGTGGACGTCATTTTGCAAACGAAAAAGACACAAATGGAATCGTCAGAATTTATAGGTAAATTCAAAAGTAGATATCTTTGGCTCAACATTCTCGCAATGGTTGGCGTGATGGTGCTTTGCCTTTGGGGGATAAAATACGGTTTATCACTCTACACTCATCATGGAGAAGCGATCACTGTGCCTCATCTTAAGTTCAAATCTTACCAAGAAGCAGAAACTCAACTCAAACGTTTAGGACTTGAAGTAGAGGTGGTAGACACGGGTTATATCAAAACATTGCCTTCTGATTGTATTCTCGAACAAAGTCCAAAGGGTGGTGAAAGGGTAAAATCGGGTCGCATCATCTATCTCACCATCAACTCTTCTAAATCTCCAACCATTACTCTTCCCGATGTAATCGACAACAGTTCTCTTCGTGAAGCAATGGTAAAACTACAATCAATGGGCTTTAAGCTCACTGCACCTAAGCACGTTTCGGGAGAGAAAGACTGGGTTTATGGCATCATGATAGGCGACAGAAATGTAGTAGCTGGTGAGAAAATACCTGTAGATAAACCACTAACTATTTTAGTTGGGAATGGCATGCGCAGCGCAAGTGACAGCGTAAGCTATGTTGAACCCATATATCGTAACGACAAATCACAAGGCAACGATGGGGATGATTTTGAAGAAATACCCGTTCCTAGCGAGTAATTTACAATAGAAAAGTTACGATACCATCAAACAAAAACATTTTATTTGTGATTAAAGACGAAAACATACCAATAGATAACGACGAGTTATTAGAAGACGACGAACAACAACTTTACGAACATTTTCGCATCGTTGCCGACGAAGGTCAAAAGCCCTTACGAGTAGATAAGTTTATGTTCGAAAAGCTTCAACATAGTAGTCGAAACAGAATTCAAAAGGCTGCAGATGCTGGTTTCGTGCATGTAAACGACCAACCAGTGAAAAGTAACTATAAAATTCGTCCTAACGACGTAGTTACTTTAATGCTCGATCGCCCTCGACACGATAATACTATCGAGGCAGAGGATATTCCTTTGGATATTGTTTACGAGGATGCTGAATTGCTAGTGGTAAACAAACCCGCAGGACTTGTGGTGCACCCAGGAGTGGGAAACTTTCATGGTACACTGATAAATGCTGTTGCATGGCACATGAAAGACGATAAGAACTTCGACGCAAACAGTCCCGAAGTGGGCTTAGTGCATCGCATCGACAAAGATACTAGCGGTTTATTAGTAGTGGCAAAGACTCCTAATGCCAAAACAAAACTAGGTGTTCAGTTCTTTAACAAAACCACAACACGCAGTTATAAGGCTCTGGTTTGGGGACATATCGCTGAAGATGAGGGAAGAATTGAAGGCAACATCGGTCGTGATCCCAAAGATCGTCAACGCATGACAGTATTCTCTCCCGACTCAGGAATAGGCAAACCTGCCGTTACTCACTATAAAGTTATCGAGCGATTTGGCTATACTACGCTCATAGAGTGTATATTAGAGACAGGAAGAACACACCAAATACGTGCTCACATGAAGCATATCGGACACCCATTGTTTGGAGATGAACGTTATGGAGGCAAGGAAATACTTCGTGGAAACAGAAGTTCTAGCTACAAATCGTTTGTTCAAAACTGCTTTAATATATGCGACAGGCAAGCACTTCACGCACAAACACTGGGCTTTATTCACCCAACAACCCAAAAAGAATGCCACTTTACATCGCCATTGCCTAACGATTTAGACACAATGTTAAACAAATGGCGGGTGTATATAGAAGGAACTAATAACGATACTTTCAACAAGTGAAAAACAAAGAATAAGCAAACATGACTCAAAAAAGAAATATTGCCATTGTATGTGGTGGCTACTCATCAGAACACGAGGTATCTTTACGCTCGGCACAAGGTATTTATTCGTTCTTCGATAAAGAGCGTTACAATGTTTATATTGTAGAAATTAGTAAAGAAGCGTGGTGGGTGAATGTTGAAGAGAATCAACAATTACCCATTGATAAGAATAACTTTTCGTTTGAGTTGAATGACAATAAGATCGCATTTGATTATGCTTATATCACTATTCATGGTACTCCTGGAGAGAATGGACTGCTTCAAGGCTACTTTGATATGATTCAATTACCCTACTCTACCTCTGGAGTTTTGGTAGAAGCAATGACCTTTAACAAGTTTGTATTAAACAACTATCTTCGTGGTTTTGGCTATAATGTGGCTAAAAGTATGGTTGTTTACAAAGACGAAGCACACAAAATAAGCGCAGAAAAGATTGAGAGTGAACTCGGAATGCCTTGCTTTATTAAGCCAGCAGCCGATGGTTCGAGCTTTGGAGTGTCGAAAGTGAAAAGCAAAAGCGATATTCCTGCAGCTTTAGAGCTTGCCTTTAACGAAAGCAATGAGGTGATGATAGAAAGCTTTTTACAAGGAACTGAAATCTCAATAGGCTGCTATGCCACTAAAGAAGGATTGGTTTCGCTTCCTGCAACCGAAGTAGTTACAGAAAATGAGTTCTTTGATTACAACGCAAAATATAACGGACAGGTGCAAGAAATCACCCCTGCTCGCCTTCATCCAGACACTGCAGAGCGTGTAGCTAACGAGGTAAAAGAAATCTATTCGTTATTGCGTTGCAACGGAATTATACGCATCGACTACATCATTAGTAAAGATTCTAATGGCAAGGACGTTCTAAACCTATTAGAAATCAACACCACTCCAGGTATGACTGCAACAAGTTTCATTCCTCAACAGGTTCGTGCTGCAGGCTTAAATATGACCGATGTGCTAACAAACATCGTAGAACGTCAATTCTAACGTAATTGATTTGCATCTTAAACATCAAATACTTTAAAGAGATGATGATACCTGAAGAATTTAAAGACATACGCCCTTTCGAGCCAGAAGAATTGCCTGAGGCGATTGATAGGCTATTTAGTAGCGAGCAATTTCGCTCTGTTTTGCCTTATATCTTCCCTGAAATACCCGTTGAAACACTTCATCAAAAGATGAAAGAAGCAAAGAATAGCATGGACTTTCAACGTGCATTTAGTTATAAGTTCGTTTATTGGGTACTCAACAAAACGGCTAAATCGGTTTCATTTAACAGCGATGCAATAGACAAAAGTAAGCATTTCACTTTCTTAAGTAACCACCGTGACATTGTATTAGATTCAGCAATTCTCGACGTTCTACTAATAGATGCAGGCTTTGACACATCGTGTGAGATTGCAATTGGCGACAACTTATTATCTCTTCCATGGGTAAAAGACCTTGTAAGAATTAACAAATCGTTCATTGTTGAGCGTGGTTTGCCCCCTCGGCAGATGCTCATTGCCAGCAAACGCCTATCTAACTACATGCATTTTGTGATGAGTAACAAAAGCGAAAACATTTGGATTGCACAACGAGAAGGCAGAGCAAAGGACTCAAACGACCGCACTCAAGAGGCTCTTTTGAAGATGCTTACCATCGGAGGAGAAGGTTCTTTAGCAGAAAGACTAAAGGAAATGCACATTGTTCCCTTAGCTATTTCGTACGAATACGATCCTTGCGACTATCTAAAGGCAATGGAGTTTCAATTAAAGAGAGACAATCCTGAGTATAAAAAAAGTGCTCAAGACGATATCATAAGTATGCAAACAGGCATCATGGGATATAAAGGTCGCATTCATTATCATAGTGCAAAGTGCATAGATTCATTCCTTGAATCACTCGACTGCGAACTTTCTAAGAACGATTTTTATGCAACTGTGGCACAACACATCGACCAACAAATACATGCCAACTATCGTTTGTATGCTAATAACTACATTGCTCTCGACCTATTAGAGAACAACAAGCAATATAGTAACTACTACACACATGAAGAAAAGCAAACTTTCGAAAAATATCTTACAGCTCAATTAAATAAAATAAATATTGAAAACAAAGACGAGAACTATCTTCGTGAACGCATTTTAATAATGTATGCTAACCCTGCAATTAATCATTTTAAAGCTATATGAAAATAAAAACAATTATTGGTGCAGCCCTATTATCATTAACAGCCTGCACATCTAGTCCATTTGACAATGGTAATGGAACTAACTCTTTTCTTAAAAGAGATGCCGCAGAAGTAACAATTAACAAGAAAGAACAAACTGCTAACATCGTGTTTGATGATGACCAAAAAGCAAGTGTCAAGCTTCCAGCACAACATCCATGGCTAACTGGCACTGAAACATTGTATCGTGCAATTGTTACTTATCGTGAAAAAGACCAGGTAAAGTCTATCTTAGGCTTCATTCCTATGATGCTTCTTCAACCTGTTACACAAACGACAGAAGAAGTAAAGAGCGATCCTGTGTTGTATGTTGCATCGAGCTTTGCTAAGAATAAGAAGTATTTGAATATTCAATTAACTGTTCCTATGCGTGTAGAGAGTGCTAAGAATAAACCTATCAATATTGCTATTGTAGAGAAAAAACATACTATGGCAACAAAAACTAATACACATTATATTTGGACTGTGGTGTTTAGCAACAAAGAAACCACCAACAATGTAACAGAACCTGCATTGTTAAGCATTCCTACATCACAACTTGTTAAAGGCGATTCTTTAACGCTAAAAATACAAAACGGCATTAGGTTAGACGAACTTAAAGGCGTTATGCAATAAAAGAAAGCTACTGCTTAAAGGCAGTAGCTTTTATTTTATTCTAGAATGAGGGTGAATAAGCCATTGGGGTCGAATATTTCTCTCGATACTTTCATCAATTCTTGAGGTGTAATAGCATCGATTTCGGCAAACAAATCATCAATAGATTTCATCTCATTAAAATAGAGATAGGCTTTTGAAAAGTCGAGTGCAAAGCTCTCTCTACTATCACATGACACTGCAATTTGCCCCTTTAACTGTTGCTTTGCATTTGCTATTTGCTTGGGTGTAAGCATGCTATCGCACAGGCGTTGCATTTCTTTTTTCACTAAAGTGATACACTTCTTCAGGTCGTGAGGGTCGCAACCAAAATACACACTCCACACTCCTACATCGCTATAACACACCATTGAGCTATCGACACTATACACTAAGCCTCGTTTTTCACGCAAAGCAATAGAGAAACGGGCATTCATTCCAGGTCCACCTAAAATGTTATTCAGCAAATAAAGCCCCACACGTTGCTTATTATAAACGCTAAACGACTTTGCTCCAATCATGACATGACATTGATGGGTGTTTCGTTTTATCACTTTTTGAGTGCCTTCTACGCTCGTTGTTTTCAACATTTCGTTAGGCAAGAGCACTTCTCTTTGCAAACGAGGAGTGGCTTCTGGGAAAGCACTGGTTAGCTTATTGAGTTGCTGAACCAATCGGTTAAAGTCAACATATCCATACACAAAGAACACCATATTATTGGGTTGATACATTCGTTGTGTAAATCTTTGAGCATCGGCAGTGGTGAATTGTCGCACATTCTCTGACTTTCCCAAAATGTTATGACCCAAAGCAGCACTGCCAAAAAGTTCTTGTTCAAAATAATCGTAAATGAGTTCTGAAGGCGAATCGTTATAACTCTCTATCTCATCGCAAATCACTTCTACCTCTTTTGCTATCTCTTTTGGTGGATAAATGCTGTTAAACACCATGTCGGTAAGCACTTCTACAGCCTTATAAACATGCTTTGACAATATTGCGGCATGATAAACGGTTGTTTCTTTGGTTGTAAAAGCATTTAAATCGCCACCATATTGCTCCAAACTATTGATAATGTTACGTGCCGAACGCTTTGCTGTGCCTTTGAAAGACATGTGTTCACAGAAATGTGCTAAGCCCTCTTCATTGCTCAACTCATCTCTTGTTCCTGCGTTAATATAATATCCACAATACACCACTTGTGATGAATGGGGAACGCAAACCAAGCGTAATCCATTGGTAAATGTATGCGTTTGATGTGTCATAGATGGACAAAGGTAGTATATTTTTGCGAAAAAAGAATGTAAAAGCACCACTATTCAAATATAAAAGCAATGATATTACACCCTAAAAGCATTGCTATTACTGTGCAAAAGTAATGCTATTGCTCAACTAAAAAAGAAATGCCACACTGCAATTGCAATGTGGCAATATTTCAATAAAAATGCTAAAGGACGATTTATCCTTTGATGATCTTCTTAATATCGTTCAACTTATTGAGTGCTTCTACGGGAGTTAAGTTGTTAATATCAAGGTTTAAGAACTCGTCTCGTATCTGAATAAGCACAGGATCGTCTAACTTAAAGAAGCTAAGTTGTACGTTTTCGTTGGGCTCATCTAGTTTATTTATGGCATTCTTCGACACTTCTCCCACTTGATCGTTATTCTTTTCGAGTTGCTTCAAAATAACATTTGCACGCTTAACTATGGTCTTTGGCATACCAGCAATGTCGGCAACGTGAATACCAAACGAGTGTTCTGAACCGCCTGCAACGAGCTTTCGCATAAACATCACTTTGCCATTAGCTTCTTTCACGCTTACATTGAAATTCTTGATGCGGTCGAATCGTTTCTCCATCTCATTGAGTTCGTGATAGTGTGTGGCAAAAAGTGTGCGTGCTCTTGCCTTTGGTTGCTCGTGAAGATACTCCACAATAGCCCACGCAATGCTTATTCCATCATAGGTAGAAGTACCTCTTCCTAACTCATCGAACAAGATAAGCGAGCGTGAAGACACGTTATTAAGAATATTTGCAGCCTCTGTCATCTCTACCATAAAGGTTGATTCGCCCACCGATATGTTGTCGCTTGCCCCTACACGGGTGAATATTTTATCTACAACACCAATGCTTGCGCTATATGCAGGCACAAAACTTCCGACCTGAGCCAATAGCACTATGAGGGCTGTTTGACGCAAAAGAGCTGATTTACCTGCCATATTAGGACCTGTAATCATCATTATTTGCTGCTTTTCGCTATCGAGCAAAATGTCATTAGGCACATAACGTTCTCCAATAGGCAACTGCATTTCGATAACTGGATGCCTTCCTGCCTTAATATCAAGTATCTCTGTGTTGTTGATTTGTGGTCGAACATAGTGGTTCGACTGCGCTACTGAAGCGAAAGAGTGCAAACAATCAATACGAGCAATGATGTTAGCATTGATTTGTATTTGTGGAATAAACTCTTGAAGAGCTAGTATCAGGTCGTTAAATATTTGTGCTTCGAGTGCCAAGATCTTATCTTCTGCACCTAAAATTTTCTCTTCATACTCTTTCAACTCTTGTGTAATATAGCGTTCTGCCTGCGCAAGTGTCTGCTTACGAACCCACTCTTGGGGTACTTTATCTTTGTGCATGTTGCGCACTTCGAGGTAGTATCCAAACACATTGTTATAGCCTATCTTCAGAGAAGAAATACCAGTTTGTTCGATTTCCCGTTCTTGAATGTGCAAAAGATAATCTTTTCCTGAGTGAGAAATTGCTCTTAACTCGTCTAACTCTTCGTTCACTCCATCGGCAATAACACCTCCTTTGTTCACTAGTTGTGGCGGATCTGAGGTAATTTCTTTTGCTATTCGGGCACGAATAGACTCACACAGGGTGATTTGTTCACCCATTCTCATCAAAGATTCGTTCTTTGAGGCCACACAAGCCGCCTTAATTGGCTCGATGGCATCGAGTGCATAGCGCAATTGAACAACCTCTCTTGGAGACACTCTGCCCACTGCTACACGAGAAATGATGCGTTCTAAGTCGCCAATACGATGAAGTTGGTCGGACAACACCTGCTCAAAGTCTTCACTATTATAGATGTGTTCTACTACATTGAGGCGTTGTTCTATTGCTTTTTGCTCTTTTAAGGGGAACACCAACCAGCGTTTGAGCATGCGACTACCCATTGGTGTGATGGTGTTATCAATAACATTGAGCAATGAACTACCGCCTTCGTGCATTGAGTTGATGAGTTCTAAGCTTCGAATGGTGAATTTATCGAGGCGCACATAACGATCCTCTTCTATTCGAGAGATTGATGTGATGTGGCTAATATTGGTATGTTGGGTGATTTCAAGATATTGCATAATGGCACCAGAAGCAATGATTCCATTGGTGAGATGGTCGATTCCGAAGCCTTTAAGCGTTTGTGTTCCGAAGTGTTTCAATAGTTTTTGACGGGCTGTTGACTCGGTAAAGACCCAATCATCAAGCTCGAATGTGCAATATTTTTCGCCAAAATACTGATTGAATTGTTGTTTGTTATCTCTATCGAACAACACTTCTTTGGGCGAAAAGTTCACTAACAACTTCTCTATAATATCGTATGAGCCTTCGCCTGTTAAGAATTCGCCTGTTGAGATGTCGAGAAATGCAACACCACAAGAGGCTTTTCCGAAATGAATGGCAGCTAAAAAGTTGTTTTCTTTATAGTTCAAGACATTGTCTGCCAATGCAACTCCTGGAGTAACCAATTCGGTTATACCACGTTTAACAAGTTTTTTTGTGAGTTTAGGGTCTTCTAATTGGTCGCAGATAGCCACTCTTCGTCCCGCACGAACAAGCTTTGGAAGATAAGTATCCAATGCATGATGGGGGAAACCTGCCATTTCTGTAACTGCAGATGAGCCGCCATTGTTTCGTTTGGTGAGGGTTATCCCTAGTATCTTCGATGCTTCTACAGCGTCTTGTGAATATGTTTCGTAGAAATCTCCACAACGAAAAAGCAATATTGCATCTGGATGTTGATGCTTAAACGTGAAGAATTGCTTCATCATTGGGGTGAGTCCTTTATCTTTAACTGCCATAATTAATCGTTGTAAATGATGCCATCCGCCCACAAACAAGCAGGCATGGCGCTATTGTTGCAAAGATAATAAATTTAATGCAGAATGAAGATGAACACGAAACAAAAGAATAAAGCTCTAAATCTTATTCTTTATTTTTTGCTTCTTGCTCAAATGTGAGCCCAGAACCAATGTCGCCTGCTGTAATATAAAGTCTTGTTGTGCGCACCTTCGAGGTGATATTAGGCTCAACAATAACTGTGAAAATGCTTTTATTGATAAAAAGCTTGAAGACAAGAATTAGATAAAATATGGCAAAACCTCTAAAGAGCTCAACATCTTTATTATTATTCAGGCACAAGTAAATCAATAATAGATCAAGAACAAAACTGCACTTAAACAGAAAAGAGACTAATGAAAAGGCAAAAAGAAAGAGGGAAACAATATTTCATGTTTCCCTCTTATATCATATTTGCATAACAAGCAATTATTCTGCTGTTGCTTCTTCAACCTTTTCAGCTGTTGCTTCAGGAACTGCAGCTTCTTTTGTTGCAGTAGTCTTACGGCTACGACGTGTTTTCTTAGCTGCTTTAGGAGCTTTTGCCATGTTTTCATTATAGTCAACAAGCTCGATAAATGCCATTTCAGCAGCGTCACCTTGACGTGTACCCAACTTGATTACACGAGTGTAACCACCTGGACGGTCTGCAACCTTTGTTGAAATTTCTTTGAAAAGTTCTGTTACAGCATATTTATTTTGCAAGTAACGGAAAACAACACGACGTGAGTTGGTTGTGTCTTCCTTTGAACGTGTGATCAAAGGCTCTACATATTTCTTAAGAGCTTTTGCTTTTGCAAGAGTCGTAGTGATTCTTTTGTGCATAATCAACGAGATAGCCATGTTAGCAAGCATAGCACTACGGTGAGATGCAGTACGACCCAAATGGTTGAATTTTTTATTGTGTCTCATTATTTGTTTTAATTTTAAGATGAGAAAAGATTTATATAAATAGCTTGCAATTGCTAATCAACTATGAGAAACAACTGCATGCTATCATAATCTCTTATTCTCTGTCTAATTTATACTTTGAAATATCTGTTCCAAAAGATAGATTCAGACTCTCGAGCAAATCATCAAGCTCAGAAAGCGATTTCTTACCAAAG
>JBQMYA010000008.1:0-74101 GCA_052173735.1 Prevotella sp. | reverse complement strand
GTAAAACCTTGATTTTACAACGATTATCTAATTTTTGAAGGCTAAAATGAAGACTCTTGTGAAGACCTTTTAAAGCCTATTAGCGGAGAGAGAGGGATTCGAACCCCCGGCACCTCTCAGTGCGACGGTTTTCAAGACCGTTGTAATCGACCACTCTACCATCTCTCCTAATTTAGAAAGAATGTTATGTTCTAATTCTAAAGCGAGTGCAAAGGTAAAGAATTTTATTTAAACTCCAAAATTTTTTGATACTTTTTTCAACTTTATTTTGTAAATAAGTGAACTTACACTACTTTTGTATTATGATTTATCCCAATGATTTTGAAAATAAGATAGGATTCAAAGAGATTCGTGATATCTTGAAAACTCTTTGTTTATCGGTGCTTGGAAAGGAACAGATTGATTTAATTTCTTTTTCAACAGATCACAAATTCATTCTTTCACGATTAGATGAAATAAAAGAATTTAAACGAATTGAGGAGCAAGAAGATGAGTTTCCACTTCAATATTTCTATGATATGCGTCCTTTGTTAGCTCGTTTGCTAATCGAAAAGACATATCCAGAGGAGCACGAATTAAGGCATCTTCAGCGGTCGCTCAAAGCCATTATTGATGTAGTTGCATTCTTGTCACGCACCGAAAGTAGCGACACTACCTCAGAAAAAGCCTCTTTTTTGTATCCAACCCTACACCAACTCACGCTCAATATTAACGTTTTTCCTCACATTTTGAAGAGAATAGGGGAGATGCTCGATAAATTTGGGAAGATAAGAGATAACGCTTCACCCACATTATATAATATAAGAACCGAGCTTAGTAAGATCGAAGGATCAGTATCTCGCATACTTAATGGTATTCTTCGCAGCATTCAGCAAGAAGGACTCATAGAGAAAGACGTCACCCCAACGCTTAGAGATGGTCGATTGGTTATTCCTACACCTCCAGGAGTGAAACGAAAGATACGTGGAATTGTGCACGATGAGTCGGCAACAGGAAAGACCGTCTTCATCGAACCCGCAGAGGTTGTAGAGGCAAACAATAGAATTCGTGAGTTAGAAAACGAAGAGCGGCGTGAGATTATACGTTTGCTTACTGAATTTGCCAATACCATTCGTCCCGAATTAAACGAGATGAAAGATTCTTATTTAATTCTTGCTCAGGTTGATGCAATAAGGGTAAAGAGCAGACTGGCAAAGCAGTTCCATGCCATTGAACCTATTGTAAAGCCGCAAGCACATGTCGATTGGGTACAAGCAGTGCATCCTTTGCTACAACGTTCATTGGCAAAACAAGGAAAAAAGGTTGTTCCGCTCGACCTTATGCTTTCTTCTGATCAGCATCTCCTTATCATTTCTGGACCCAATGCAGGTGGAAAGAGCGTTTGCTTAAAGACTGCAGGATTGTTGCAGTACATGCTTCAATGCGGACTTTCTGTGCCTATGGCAGAAAATTCTACAATGGGAATTTTTGAAAGTATCATGATTGATATTGGTGACGAGCAGAGCATAGAGAATGATCTCAGTACCTATTCGAGTCACTTGCTCAATATGAAGATGATGATGCGCCATTGTAATCCTAAAACTCTATTGTTGATAGACGAGTTTGGAAGTGGAACCGAGCCTCAAATAGGCGGAGCCATGGCGCAAGCAGTGTTACATCAATTCTATAATAAGAAAGCTTTTGGGATCATCACCACACACTATCAAAATCTAAAGCACTTTGCCGATAGTCACAAAGGTGTGGTGAATGGAGCCATGTTGTATGATAGAAAAGAGATGAAAGCCCTTTTTCAATTGTCTATAGGACAGCCAGGAAGCTCTTTTGCTATCGAGATTGCTCGCAAAACAGGTATCCCTGAAAGCGTCATCCAAGAGGCATCGGAACTCGTTGGCTCCGATTATATCCAAAGTGATAAATATCTTCAGGATATAGTTCGTGACAAACGCTATTGGGAAAACAAGCGACAAACAGTACATAAGCGTGAGAAAGATATCGAACAGGTTATTCAAAAGTATGAAAAAGAGATAGCCGAACTCAATCAAAGTCGTAAAGAGATTCTTCGAAAAGCCAAAGAACAAGCCGAAGAACTCTTGAAAGAGAGTAATAAGAAGATTGAGAATACTATTCGAGAAATTAAGCTGAAACAAGCCGAAAAAGAAGCCACACGTCAGCTTAGAAGTGAATTGAATATCTTTAAAGAGCAGGTTCAAGATATTGACAAACAAGCTCAAGATGAGAAGATAGCTCGAAAGATAGAACAGATAAAGCAACGCAAAGAACGTCACGAGAAGTATAAGAAAGAGAAAGGAGAGCGTGAGAATAAGGCGGCAGCGGCTCTGAGAGCCATTCAAAAGCCTGTTGCCACAGAAAAGAAACAACTCTCTGTGGGCGACACCGTTCGTATAAAAGGACTTTCTTCTATAGGAACCATTGAGCAACTTGTAGGAAATAATGCAACGGTTGTAGTGGGCGATGTGCGCACAAAGATCAACCTCAATAAGTTAGAAGCAGCAAAAGAGGTGGCAAAAACAACCAAAACCGTATATAATATCAGTAAAGAAACCCGCCAAGCCATCGAGAGTAGAAAGCAGAACTTCCGCCAAGACCTTGATGTTCGTGGACTTCGAGGCGATGAGGCACTAACAAAAGTAATGCATTTTATTGACGATGCCACTTTGGTAGGTATGCCTCGAGTGCGTATTTTGCATGGAACTGGAAACGGAATATTGCGTACACTCATTCGACAATACCTCAATACCATTCCTGCCATCTCATCTTTTAAAGACGAACATGTGCAGTTTGGTGGAGCAGGAATCACCGTTGTAGATTTCGATTAAAGGCTTATAGCAATATAAGTGGTATCTATAAAACAAGCAGCAAGGCATTTAAAAGAACGTTTCTGCTTGTTCTTTTATATAATCTTTGATGATGATTTGTTTTTAAGTAAATAAAAGTCGTAAAACAATGGCTAGGGTGAAATTTTATAATGAGAGAAGATTTCATGAATCGTTAGATAATCTTACACCTATAGACGTATATTTAGGGCAAGAGGAGAAATCAAAAAGATAAGAGAAATAATAAAGCAAAATTCTATCAATAAAAGAATTCTTGATAATAGAACAATGAACTATCAGAGTAAATAACTATATTTGCAGTTGTGCACTTTTGTTTGACAACGTACAAATAGAATCTATTTCCATATTTACATCTATACAGTGTAGACCTATATGTTCTATAACGGAGTTCCATTGGGATTTCTTTGCATTTTCAGACGTCCACCTTAAAACACTTACAGGTTGAAGGATGTCTAGAATGTATGCCAATACGACACTACTTTCATCGTTAATTTCAACTAGAATTGAATTAGGAGATTCTACTTCATTCGTAGTTTCAAACCGGCAAAGGATTACTATTCCTCTATTTAGCCGTTCTATAATAGGAATATACATACGATACTCTTCTACATTATCGGCATAACATACAGGCAATCTTTTAAAACGGGTCAATACAATCTCCCAAATTTTATTGTTTACGATTGTGGTAGCAGTAGTTTGATTCATAAATCGATTTATTTGAGAATACCAGCATTTGTATCCTTATTATCTAGCTCTACATCTTGAGCCTTTGATTTCAGACCATGATCCCACCTCCACGAGAAAGTAAGGAGAATATGGTTACCCGCCTCAGGGTTGCGTTGATATAACATCTTTCGCACAACATTATTCGTTGTTATGACACTACTATTCGTTCCAGTAGATTGCAAAGGTTGCTCCCATACCAATCCTAATTGATAGTTCTTCCACTTGTACATCGCGCTAAGAGAGCTAGCGTATTCATTGTACCAAATACTCTCAGCGTGTAGGGCATTATAGCGACTACGTATGTTAGCCGAGAGATAAAGCTTATCTAAATAACTCTCAACTCCCAAATTGCCAAAGAAAAAACCACGGCGATTATTGTAAAGTTCGCTATCAGCGTGGTAGTGAATGTAACTTCCCGTTCCACTCAATACCAGTTTATTTTGAAATAATGCATAGCGCAAATATACCGTCAAAACCAATTGTTTGAAGTCACGTTGATTTCCGACACCATTGTCAAAAAAGACGTGTTCATTCTCTTCTTCCGTACGAGTTAGGGTTGGCATAATTGCATTTTTGTTGTACGCATATGCCCCTTGTAACATAGCATAGCACTTTTGATTGTAATAAGCTAACGTTAGCGAATGCTCAATGTGATTAAATGGCTTCAAACCAGAATTTCCCACGCGACGCTCCCATTGGTCAATCTGATACGCAGTATTATTCATAGAACTCAGGGCTGGAAGACGAGATGCAAGATTGAAATCATACCCCAAACTCAGACGTTGATTGATGGCATAGTTGAGTTTACCGCTTGGGCTAAACATCTGCTTGTGGTAACGATCACTTTGTTGTTTGTAATACTGATCTTCTATGGCCAAATTTGCACTGCCTGAAAATTTTTTCCATCGACCATCTAGCTGAACGTAGGCCTTAGAGCTAATGTTTATCATCTTTCCTTCGTTAGATGCGCTACTCGTATAGTGGTTTTTTGTGTGCTCATAGAAGGAATGTATACCAGAAGTCAAACTACCCCATTCGAAATCCTTGCTGTATCTCGCTTCTCCAATAACAGATGATTTCTTTCCTTCCACACCATAGCTAGTTTGAAAACCATTGTCATCTTGGTTATAACGATAATCGTAGTCTGAGTTGATAGACGTACCCACCGCATTAAACATAAGTACCTGCTTGTTAGGTAAATATTTCTTGAAATACAAGTTGAGCGCATTTGAATTATATTCGTCTCGATTATGGGTGTGATAAATGTAGTCGCTCTTTCCCGTTTCGCGAACGAGAAACGACTTTTTCAGCTTAGGAGTACGATGCGATGTGATATAGCCTTGTACCTGAAACACGAAATTGTTTGGCTGTGTAAAATTGTATTTAAGCGTTGTACCATGCGTAGCCGATAGAGTACGCGTCAATAGACTTTGTTGTTCAATCTTATGCCAAGAATTATTTGGTAAGAGATATTGTCGTAATTCTTCCGATTCTTGATGTGAATAGTTTTGGTAATCCTCATTTTGATTAACAGAGAACTGGGATTTACCATGAATGTAAGTGGCAAAGATATTGTTATTTCCTCTCTTGAAAAGGATAGAATTGGCGGTGTTCATTCCCAATGACACTCCATTTCTAGCTTGTTTGAGCACGATATTAATTGCTATCGCGAGTTGATCACCATACCTCATACCTGGTTTACGTACGACTTCCACGTATCGTATCTGTTTAGGGTCTAACACAGCCACTTCATTGGCATCGGCTGGGATGTCGTTAATCAATATCGCCACCCCGCCCGAAGGATCAAGAGATCCTATGGTGCGATAAAAGGGATTAATATCCAATAGTGGAATGGGGAGTTTTTGTAATAAATCCAGTCCCCCTCTCGAGGTCTCTGTTTGTTGCTTTGAGGGATAGATAGCTTGCTTGTCGGCTGTAAAAACATTGCGACGGATGCTAACAGTGACTCCTTTCAGCTGCACACTTTGAGGAGACATTATTAGTGTGCCTAAAGATAAAGATGCTTCCTTGTTTACCTGTACTTCTGCAATGTAGTCTGCATACCCTATATGTGTGCATACAAGAGTGTAATTGCCCGGATTGACACCCTTCAGAATGAATGTTCCATCAGAAAGAGATTGTGTTCCTTCCATTACTTGTGTTCCTTCCAGTGTGCGCATAGTTATGTTTACGCCAACAATAGGGGTGTTAGATGAGTCTGTTACAACTCCTTGTATATCGGCTGCTTGTAGGCAGATAGAATACAGGTTAGATAAGAGAAAGATAGAAACTATTTTCATTATAGTAATGCTTTAAGTCTTTTGGTTATTGCGTTATATCTTTCGAACTTTTGATTCAGGTTCTCGAATAATTGTGTTATATTCCCAGCGCGAGAATTGCACTCCGTAACGTCGGAGTACCCAAACTCACTCTGTACAGAAATAAACGGCCATATGACAAGTTTATTGTACGTTGTCAAACAAAAGTGCATAACTGCAAATATAGTTATTTACTCTGATATTTCATTGTTGTATTATTAAAAAATCTTTTATTGATTGAATTTTGCTTTATTATTTCTCGTGTTTTTTGATTTTTTTCTTGTCATAAATATACGTCTTTGGGTGTAAGATTATCCAACGAATCATGAAATCTTCTCTCATTATAATATTTCAACTACTCATCAATAGCCTTTTCCAGTTCAGAGGGGTAGAAATAATGATTTAGCTTAATTACATTTTTCATTGATCTGTGATATCGTTCTACCTTTCCTTGTGCCTGCGGATGCATGGGATTGCCATAGTTGTGCTTGATATTATATTTCTTACAGGGATACTTACGACAGAGCTCGGCAATACTATGCACGTCATGGATTCCTTCCATTACAATTAAAACCTTTTGTTCTGAAGTGAAAAATCGTTTAGTGTTACGACGAATATCCCTTAATAAGGATTCTGAAGAACTTTGATTAGGATTTACTGAATAATTCTTTTTTTTCATTGTGCAACATACTTTTTTATTCATAATTCTAACTCAAACCCCCAAACTAAATTAGGGGTCAAGTTGTGAACTTTTCCTTGATAATGTACAATGATGAGTTGGTCTTAATTTTTCGTTATAAATGTTGGCAAAAGAGTTCTAAAACGATGATAGGAAACAAAATAAAAGGCAGGATTTCTACACAGAAACCCTGCCTTTGCCGTATGAATATTAATTAATTACTATTGAGGATAGCCTGGATTTTGAGTTAATTTCTTATTAAGATCTCTTTCTTTTTGTGGGATTGGATAAAGAATATTGTGATCTTCATAGTGACTTGTGCGCACAACTATTTGTTTAGCGTCAGCATCTTGAGAGTAAAGAATACAAATCTTACCATCATCTCCTGCAGCTGCAGAGGGCGAATCAACAAGTTTATAGCGCAAGCCAAGAATAGGGGCGTTAAGCACTTGTTTAGCAATTCCCCAGCGACGAATGTGCCATTGACGTTGACCACCTTCTAAAGCAAATTCCACACGCCATTCGTTTTGAATACGTTCACGTAGATCTTTTTGTGTAGCACAATAGGTTGGACTAGCCGAATTGGTGTTTTGTAGCTCTGGCATACCCACTCTTTTGCGAACAAGATTAACCGCATCGAAGGCAGATTGACTAAGACCATTTAGCTCGTTTTCAGCTTCTGCATAAGTAAGAAGAACCTCTGCATAGCGCAAAATCTTATAATCAGAATCCATATGCCAACCGTCTGTCTGTGGATTTATTGTAGGATCGAGCCACTTTTGTTGGTTATATCCAGTTGCAGTAGCGTCTCCATGTGTGCCAATACCTGTTGGGTGACAAGATTTCAAAGGCGCTGTTCTAAGCGTCTTGCCATACATTGTTTCTCCATCGTGTAGCACATTCACCTCCAAACGTGGGTCTCTATTAGCGAAAGGATTTGTTGGGTCGTAGATAGTAGACTTGCTGATAGGTGCTCCGTTGATATCTTCGAAAGCATCAACAAGGCTTTGTGAAGGGTTAAGACCACCCCATCCCTCAGTTGGAAATGCTTCCCAACCAATGAGATACCAGTCCGACTTGTTAGCAAGGAATTGACGTTTAAGAATGGTTTCTTTGCAACTTGCATCGGTTGCACTCCAAAATAACTCCTTATAGCGACCAGTATTGCCAGAATCCCACAACTCATATACACCTAAATCCATTACTGCTTTAGCCGCATCTCTTGCCACTTTCCAGTCGTTTTGACTAAGAGCTACACGAGCTTTCATAGCCAATGCGCCACCTTTAGTAATGCGAGCATCATTTGCTCCGCTCCATTCTTTAGGAAGATTAGCTGCTGCAAAGTCGAGATCTTCAAGTATATGCTTGTACACTTCAGCTTTAGGTGTGCGTGTAATGTTGTCTTGGTCACTTAGTTTTAGCGGTGAATCAGTATATGGAACATCGCCAAACTGTCTGATAAGTTGGAAGTATTGATAAGCTCTAAAGAATCTTGCTTGTGCCAAGATAGTATTCTTTTGAGCGTCAGTCATACTGGTAATATTAGGCGTGTTCAGAATAATAATGTTCGCATTACGTATCGTTTCATAGTTCTTCTTCCAGCTAAAGTCTTGTGGATCGTACACTCCTTTAGCTAAATTGCCTTCAGCCCACTTAATACCATGAACGGCATCGTCAGAGTTTATGGCTTCATCTGTAAGATCAACAATACCCACTCCGTCCCATTCAGGAGCACAAGTATATAGTTTGTTCACTGCTTTAGTGGCATCATCGTTGTTTTTCCAACCATTTTCAGAAGCCACTTCATCGATGGGATATCTATCTAAATCAGCGCAAGAAACCAAGCTTGTGCTAATAAATGCAGCTATTATATATAAAGATGTCTTTTTCATAACCTTAAGAATGTTAGAATGTTACTTTTAATCCTAATGTCACTTTCTTGATATTTGAATAGAAATTACCACGTGTATCAGATGGAGATTCTGGGTCTATTCCATCTAAATGGTCGAAAGTAAGTAGATTTTCTCCTGACAAATACACTTTAACTCTTTCAATGCCAAGCTTCTTTATTATAGCTTGAGGAATGTTATAACCTAATGTTATGTTCTTTAAACGAACGTAAGAAGCATCTTGAAGCCAGAAAGAAGATGTTGCATAGTTGGTTTGAGAATTACGAGTTAAGCGTGGATAGGTGGCATTGTGGTGAGTTGGAGTCCATCTGTCGAGATGGCGTTTCAACACTTTTCCACTGTTAAAGAACGAATAAGCCGACTCCATTGTGTAGTAAGCGTCAACGTCAAAGGCTCCTTGCCATAGCATAGACATATCGAAATCTTTATAGAATAGCGAGATGTTAAGACCAGTAGTCCAGCTTGGGAAGTTCTTTCCAATAACCTGTCGGTCTGCAGCTGTTATATTATTGTCTCCTTCTGTCAAGTTCTTATATCTGATATCTCCTAGCTGTTCTCCTCCAGTTCGTTTAGGTCCAGCTGCCAGTTCTTCTTTAGTATTGAAGAAACCATCAGCAACATAGCCATAGAAAGAACCAATAGCATAACCTTCTTTGAACCAATATTTGTCATTATCTGGGTCTGGTCCGTCTGTACCTTTTAAGTTTGTGATCTTATTTTTTACATAAGAAAGATTCAAATTAACTGAATAACGGAAGTCTTTTCCAATCTTATTATTGTGATAAACATTAAGGTCAAAACCAGTATTTTCAACGCTACCAGCATTTTGATAAGGTGCTTCTACGCCGAGAACTCCTTGAATTGGAAGACGAAGAAGCATGTCGTTGGTGCGTTTTTTGTATAGATCTAGCTCAAAACCAACTTTGTTTTGCAAGAAACCAGCTTCGATACCAAGTTCGTAGTTAGTTACAGTTGCCCAAGTAAGATTATCGTTTACATAGCGAGATTCAAACATACTTGTTGTTAGTGTATTACCAATTACAGATGTTCCGTATGCGAAAGTACTTACAGTTGGATAAACATCGTTTTCTTTAAGCTCAACATTACCTGTCTTACCCCAGCCAAGTCTGAATTTAAGATTACTTATCCAATCGATCTTCTCCTTAATAAATGACTCTTCAGAAGCTCTCCATGCTAATGACACTGCAGGGAAATAACCCCATCTGTTGCCTTTCTTAAATACCGAAGAACCATCAGAACGCAAGTTAAACTCAAAGAGATACTTATCATCATAGTCGTATTGTAGTCGACCGAAGTATGAACATTGAATCTTGTCTAATCCATTATCTTCGTTCTTTTGACTCTTAGAATCGAGCGCATCTAATGCCTCTTGTAAATCATTAGAGCCGCCACCTTTACGACTAGTCTTTGTATATCGGTAGGTATAATCCACCTTTTCATATCCAAGAAGGGCATTCACGGTGTGGTGTTTTGCAAAAGTTTTGAGATAGTTTGCAAGGAATTGAGTTGTATACCAGTTCCAATTGTAATAGTTGTGTTGTCCTTCTCTATCACCTGTGTTGGCAATGTTGTTTCCACTTCCATATTCATAGTGAGCCTTAAAGCGTCTATAATCTTGTGCATCGTGGCGTATGTTGTAGAGAGCTTTCAAGCTTAAACCTGCAAAAGGACGTACTTCTGCATAAGCAGAGCCGAAGAACTGACTATTATAAATAGTGGTTTTACCAGTTGCATAACCTTGAACTGCAACGGGGTTGTTCATACTATTATAATTAAAAGTACCGTCTTCGTTGTAGATTTTGTAGGTTGGAGGGATACGATTCACATAGTGCATCAATGAAGCAGATCCTTCGTAGTTATCGTTAGTGATGCCTCTGTAAGCCGAAGCGTTAAGACCTATCGACAACCATTTGGTTACTTTTGAATCGATATTCATTCTTCCCGTGAAACGTTTGTAGTTTCTTGCTTTGGTTAAACCGTCTTGATAGATGTAACCAACAGAGCCCATGTAGGATGTATTTTGTGAACCTCCAGATAAAGCGACATTGTGTTGAGTTTCCATTGCAGACTTTTTAAATACCTCTTTATACCAATCTGTGTCAGGATGTCCTATTGGGTCACTTCCATCTCTATACTTTTGAATGTCTTCATCGCTAAAAGGTTGAGCCGCATTAGGGTTCTCATTCTTTGTAGCTTCGTTGAAAAGCATAGCATAGTCGGCTGCTCCTAAGAAGTTTAAGTGGGCTGTTGGACTGGTAGATGATACCATTCCAGAATAGTTAATACGTGCTTTTTGATTGTTTTGACCTTTCTTTGTGGTGATAACAATAACACCATTCGCAGCTTGAACACCATAGATAGCAGCCGAAGCAGCATCTTTTAAGACAGAGATAGACTCAATGTCTTGGGGGTCAATGTTGTTCATAGAACCAGGAACTCCGTCGACAATAGTAAGAGGAGCGGCTGCGTTGATAGAGTTTTTACCACGAATTGTGAGGCTACCTGTTTGCGAACCAGGTTCTCCAGAACGTTGAATTGCAGTTACACCAGCCATAGTTCCTGCTAAAGCTGCAGAGACACTTGATACTGGGCGATTCTCTAATTTCTCAGAGTTGATTGACGCAACAGAACCTGTTAGGTTGGCTTTCTTTTGCACACCATAACCAATTACAACCACTTCGTTGAGCGATTGTTGGTCTTCTCGTAAGATAATGTCGTAAGTTGTTTGATTTCCTTTAACTTTAAAGGCTTGAGGAGAGTAGCCGATGTACACCACCTTGATGGTTGTACCCGGTGCTACTGAAATAGAGAAACGGCCGTTTACGTCAGTAATCGCACCTGTTTTGTCTCCATTTAGTTCACTAATCGAAGCGCCAATAATAGGCATTCCGTTCTCATCTTTAACCGTTCCCGAAATGGTTTGGGTTTGTTTTTGCTCATTGCTAACACTGTTTTTGTTAAGCGATGCAAATGAGTTGATGGGCGCAAAGGCTAATAACCCTGCAGTTAAGGCTATTAAGCGTACACTGCTTTGATGCGGAATAGTCCGCTTTTGTCTAGGTTCCATAATTCAATGAGTTTGTATAGATTGTAAAATTTATTAGCAAAAGGTTGTTGTAATGTCTATTCTGATACTTGTTTTCTTATGGCGTAAAAATAGTAAAAGGATTGAAAATATAAATAACTTGCATATAATTTTATTTATTTTTAACTATAAAATTGTTTCAATTCTTTCTTTTTTGTCTTTATAGTTAGAATATAATTGTTGGGTATTCAATAAAATTTGAAAAGTAAAAGAATTACTTTTATCTATTAATAACATTGATATTGCACTGCAATTGCAGTGCTTTCAGGGTATAATATCAATGCTTTTGGATGGGAAACGGAAACGAGTTCTCAACTCATTGCAAATCAATGGAGTAGAGAACTCGTTGAAATAAATGTTTATCTTCATTGAAGCGACGAAGCATCAACATTAATAATATAGTTGATAAACTTTTTGATTTTAGTCGATAAAACGCTTAGTGATGTTGTGATATTCGTCTATTCGACGGTCACGAAGGAAGGGCCACCAGCGTCTAACCTGCTCACTTCTTTGTAAATCGATTTCAACAATGGTGCATTCTTCTTCTGTTTCAGATGCACGATAGATGAATTCGCCTTGCGAACCCGCAACAAATGAGCTTCCCCAGAAGGTAATTCCTTGTGTTTGTTGTGATGGATCGGGTTCGAATCCCACACGATTAACAGCAATAACAGGCAATCCATTAGCCACAGCATGACCTCTTTGAACTGTTGTCCATGCCTCTCTTTGACGTTGTTTCTCTTCCTCTTCATCGCTACTTTCATAACCAATAGCAGTGGGGTAGATTAATAATTCGGCTCCATTTAATGCCATTAAGCGTGCAGCTTCAGGGTACCATTGATCCCAACACACCAAAATTCCGAGCTTACCCAATGATGTTTGGATTGGAGCAAAGCCCAAATCGCCAGGTGTAAAGTAGAATTTTTCATAGTAAGCAGGATCGTCTGGAATATGCATCTTGCGGTATTTACCAGCAATGCTACCATCTTTTTCAATCACAACAGCAGTGTTATGATATAGTCCTGCTGCTCTTTTCTCGAATAAAGAGGTTACAATCACGACATTATTTGCCGCTGCAATCTCGCTAAAGAATGCGGTAGAAGGACCAGGAATGGGTTCTGCTAAATCGAAGTTATCTACAGTTTCGATCTGACAAAAATAAAGACTGTTATGCAATTCTTGTAGAACAATGAGCTGAGCACCTTGCTTTGCAAGTTGTTCGATGCCCTTTTTCAAGCGTCGCATGTTGTCGTTTATATCGTTAGTGTTGTGTTGTTGAATGAAACCAACCTTTATTTTCTTTTGCATTATCGTTGTTTTTAGGATGTTATTGATTAGAGAAAACCTTTTGCTTCTTGTGGAATTTGCATGGTTAGGCAATGCAATGAGCCATGTTGTTCGATGACAATTTGAGCATCTATACTAATAATTTCTCTGTCAGGAAACGCCTCTTGCAACACTTCTGCAGCCTTTTTATCGTTCTCAGGCTGATTATATGTAGGCAAAATAACGGCATTGTTGATGATAAGAAAATTGGCATAAGTAGCAGGAAGACGTTGATTTTCGTCGTCGTAGATAGCCTTTGGCATTGGTAACTCAAGCAAACGATAAGGTTTATTGTCGAGTGTTTTAAGTGCAAAAAGTTGTTCTTTAAGAGCCTTAAAATCGTTGTATTGCTCATCATTAGTGTCCTCACAACCCACATAAACAATGGTGTTGTTAGGCGCAATGCGCACAATTGTGTCGATATGTCCATCTGTGTCGTCGCCAATTAGTTCGCCATAATCCAACCAAACCACACGTTTTGCATTGAAAAAGTGAATAAGTTGTTCTTCAATCTCTTGCTTAGTAAGAGGCTGATTGCGGTTAGGTGCCAACAAGCAAGTGCTTGTTGTAAAGATAGTTCCTTCGCCATCGCTTTCAATAGAACCGCCTTCTAAAACAAAATGATTGCAGTCTTGCCACTTACCTTTTATAATATTGCTGTCGCAAAGATATTGATTGATAGCGTTATCATATTGCGATTCGAACTTCTTTCCCCAGCCATTGAACTGAAAATCCATGTAAATAGGTTGACAAGAACCATCGCTTTGCTTTTCAAGAAGTGTAATAAAAGCGTGATCTCTTGCCCAAGTGTCGTTCGTTTTACATTCAACTACCACCACATTTTGCATTAATTGAGCTCCTAACTCATCGTTAAGCATTTGCAAAACCTCTTCTTTTTGTTGAGCAACAACCAGCACTTTCTCGTATTTTGCAATGGCTTTAGCCAACGAAAGCAATGTTTTGTTAATCTCATTGAGGTATGGACGCCAGTCGGTTTCAGCGTGTGCCCATGTCAACATCACACCTTTTTGAGGATACCATTCAGCAGGTAACACTCTATTTTGTTGTTCGTTTTGTATCATTTGGTGCAAAGTTATACATAATAATGATAGGAAATAGAAAAATAAAGAATAAATTTATTCATTTAATAAATAGGTGAAAAAAAACTACTAACTTTGTAACTCTAGAGTAAAAGAATATCAGAATGAAGCTAGAATTAAAAGATATACCTTTCGAAACCATTAGTTCTGCGTCCTCGTTTAGCTTGTCTTTCACCGTAGAAGAACAAGAATTGGTGAGCATCTACACCACCAATGCCAGTGAAATGGGGTGCTTGTTTGATTATATCTTGGGATTTAAAGCTTATAAATCGGGGTATATCAGTATAGATGGAGCCGTTGTTGATACCCAATCGGCAGCCTATTTTCGGCAGAACTTAGCTTTTGTTCCAACCCATTTTAGCGACTATAGAGAGGGTGTTATCGACCTTTTTCAATTGCATTTAAAAGCAAACGACAACAAAGAAGCTCATTGTAAAGAGCAACTTAAATATCTTTTGAAAGAAATTGGCATAGATAAAGAAATTCTAAAACAAAAATATTGCAGTTTAACTCCATTCGAACAGCAAGTAATACTTTTATGCTTTTCGATTATTTCGCCCAAAGATTTAGTGCTAATAGATCATCTTTGGTGTGATGAGGAGAGTGAAGAACAAACCATTCTTCAATATCTTTTAAATAAAATAAGAGAGCAGGGAAGTGGCATTTTAGCTGTAACAAGCAACGAAACGATTGCCAACAGCGGAACAAAACGAATCAATTTATAAATAATTGAGCATTGAAGTAGATTGAAAAGAACGATATAACAGAAGTAAAACGATAGGCTCTTAGGGCATATCTAAAGTAAAATAAGAACACAAAAAATATATGACACTATCTTTTTTTAGTTGCTTTTTTATCATAATATTGTTGTTCCTTCCTATTTATATATTATATAATGTAGGTTCAACAAAGCAAAATAGAGTGTTTGTTGCATTGCTAAAAATGGGTGTTGGTGCAGTTGTTATAAGCTTAGTGATATACTATGCTATGAAAATAAACAACACCTTTATCAACGTCCTTTTATCTCTTGTGGCTCCATTGTTAGCCACTTATGCTGCAACATTAAAGAAACTGCCCCATAGAAAGCATTTCTTTACTCCCTTGCTCATTGCCAATTGTGTTGTGTTGCTATTGCTTGTATTGCCTGCTCATTATGCTTTATCGGGCGCAGACAACTTTTTTTCGGCACAATACCTACTCCCGTTGTTGCCTATAACTTATTGTTCGGTAGCCGTTACCACAGCAAAAGGAATAAACGCTTATGCTAATGGACTACTAAATGATGGTAAGTTATACTATTATTTACAAGCAAATGGAGCCTCTCACAATACTTCTATACGCTATTTGTTGCGTCGTGCCATCGAAAAGGCTACAATAATGAACCTTAAACCTTTATGCCTTGTGGTTTCGGGAACCGCTCCTTGGGTGTTGTGCATTATGATAATGTGTGGCATAGGCATTGGAGAAGCCCTTGTTGCACAGCTGGTTTGTATTCTTCTTGCATTCGCTTCGTCTATCGTGTCGTTGTTTATTTGCTTAACCATATCGCAAAAATACATCTTCGATCCATATCAACAGTTTAGACAATAGATGATTAAACATAAGCAAATACTATATCTTTTAAGTTTTATTGTTTTTCTTTCGTGTGGCGATTTAAAAGAATCTAAGCGCATTTGGCAGGATAAACAGACACAGAAAATTGTTAAAACCGTAGTTAAAGAGATCGACAAAGAGCTGAACAAAGAAAGTAAGTCGAAGAGAATAGAGGTAGAACGTGGTACGGGTTCTATATCTAAAAGAGTGCTTCTGCCTGCGAAAATTACTCAAAAACCAGAACAATTGATGTATAAAACGGCCTATGTGGTTTCGTATAACAGCGATACCAAAACACCAAATTATGTGGCTTGGTTGTTGACATCGGCTCATACGAATGGAAAATATAAGCGAAATAGAAATGCTTTTCAACCCGATTTGGAGGTAAAAGGAACTCAAGTAACCACTTTTGACTATGTTCGTTCTGGCTATGATCGTGGACACATGTGCCCTTCTGCAGACAATAAGTGGAGTGAAAAAGCGCAACAAGAATCGTTTTTGATGACCAATATTTGTCCGCAAGCACCCAAATTGAACTCGGGAGACTGGAGCGAATTAGAGCAAAAGTGTCGTAGTTGGGCACGCAAGTGGGGCGAAATACACATCGTTTGTGGCCCTATCAATCCGCAAGAAAAAGGTCGTCGCATTGGTCCTAACAAGGTGTTGGTTCCCAAAGGCTTCTTTAAGGTGGTGCTCTATAATGGCTCTTCGCCTAAAGCAATAGGCTTTATCTATCCCAACGACGACACGGATAAACCATTAAAAGCCTATGCAACATCTGTAGATGAAGTGGAACGCATCACAGGAATCAACTTCTTTGCATCGCTAAACGATAAGGTAGAGAACGAAATAGAGAAGACATACAATTTCTACGACTGGGATATTTCTAACTAAAATCTTTCTCTTTACAGAATAAAGGCAATCGCTTGATTTTCAAGGAGCATTGTCTATTTAAAGTAAACTCAATGTTTTTGTTGTATAAAAGCATTGAGTTTATTGGTTAAAAGCAATGCAATTATAAAGTAAAAACATTGACTTTAGAAAACTATTAAAATGACTTAGATTTACAATTTAAAACTATTTATTTTATAAAAATAATGCTCTTAAAATGAAAGATTAAAAGTTAAGTGCTCGGATGGTAATATTGATAAAAAGTAAAACAAAGTCAATTAAATAAAGAAAATGACTTCTTTTGTAAAGATAAAATATTATAAAAGCATTAAAATGTAACTTTTAAGTGTGTAACTTAATGCAAGTCAATAACAACGTTTAGTAAAAATAAGTACTTGGAGCGTTGCAAGTGTCAATAGAAAGCAGTACTTTTGCAATACAAGTTTAAACTTTATAACAAGATATGAACCAAAAGACATTAATGAATAGAGCAGCAGATAATATACGAATTCTAACTGCTGCGATGGTAGAAAAAGCAAAATCGGGTCATCCAGGCGGTGCTATGGGTGGCGCAGACTTTATCAATGTGCTCTTTTCAGAATTCTTAATATACGACCCAAGTAATCCTTTCTGGGAAGGAAGAGACCGTTTTTATCTTGATCCTGGTCACATGTCACCCATGCTTTATTCTGTTCTTGCAATGCAAGGCAAATTCACTTTAGAAGATCTTCAACAGTTCCGCCAATGGGGTTCGGTAACTCCTGGACACCCAGAACGTGATATTGCACACGGAATAGAGAACACTTCAGGTCCTTTAGGACAAGGACATACATTCGCTGCAGGTGCTGCTGTGGCAGAAAAATACCTAGAAGCGCATCTAGGACACGAAGTAATGCAACATAAGATCTATGCATTTATATCTGATGGAGGCATTCAAGAAGAGATATCTCAAGGCACTGGACGCTTAGCTGGAGTGCTTGGATTAAATAATCTTATAATGTTCTACGATTCAAACGATGTTCAACTCTCTACAAACTGCGATATTGTAATGAGAGAAGACACCGAGAT
Source organism: Prevotella sp. (assembly GCA_052173735.1). GTDB lineage: Bacteria > Bacteroidota > Bacteroidia > Bacteroidales > Bacteroidaceae > Prevotella. Next base: position 56,529 of record JBQMYA010000008.1, on the reverse strand, counting down.
GAAATATAAATCATGGGGCTGGAACGTTATAACTATAAATGGTAATGATGTTGATGAGATAAGAAAAGCATTGACATTAGCTAATCAAGAAACAGAACGTCCAACGCTTATTATTGGTAAAACCATCATGGCTAAGGGTGCAGTTCAAGCAGATGGAACCAGTTATGAGGGCGATTTTAGAACTCATGGTGCACCATTAGGGGGCGATGCCTATATCAATACCATTAAAAATCTTGGTGGTGACGTTGAAAATCCATTCGTTATATATGATGATGTTGCTGAACTCTATGCAAAGAGAAATGCAGAACTAAAAGAGATTGTAGCAAAACGTCAAGCAATTGAAAAGCAATGGGCAGCTGAAAATCCAGAAAAAGCAGCTAAAATGGCTGAATGGTTCTCTGGAAAGGCACCTAATATCGATTGGAGTAACCTCGTTCAAAAGCCTAATTCACCAACAAGAGTAGCTTCGGCAGCATGTCTTGGTGTGCTAAGTGAGCAGGTTAAGAATATGATTGTGTCGTCTGCTGACTTGTGTAATTCAGACAGAACAGATGGATTCCTTAAGGATACACATAATATAATACGTGGAGATTTCTCTGGAGCATTCTTTCAAGCAGGTGTAAGTGAATTGACTATGGCATGTATGTGCATTGGTATGTATTTGCATGGCGGTATCATTCCTGCTTGTGGAACATTCTTTGTGTTCTCTGATTACATGAAGCCTGCAATTAGAATGGCAGCTTTAATGCGTGTTCCTATTAAGTTTATTTGGTCGCACGATGCCTTTAGAGTGGGCGAAGATGGTCCTACTCACGAGCCAGTTGAGCAAGAAGCACAAATAAGACTAATGGAAAAGCTTCGTAATCATAAAGGAGAAGACTCTGTAAGAGTATTCCGTCCTGCTGATGTTAACGAGACAACAGTGTGCTGGCAGATGGCTATGGAGAACATGAATACACCTACTGCATTGATATTCTCACGTCAAAATGTCGACAACTTGCCTGAAGGTACTAACTATGATATGGCTCGTAAGGGTGCATACGTAGTGGCTGGATCAGACGAACAATATGATGTTATCTTGTTAGCATCGGGCTCTGAGGTGGCAACTCTTGTGGCAGGAGCAAGTCTTTTGCGTGCAGATGGAGTGAAAGTGCGTATTGTTAGCGTTCCTTCAGAAGGTCTGTTCCGTCGTCAAACAAAAGAATATCAAGAAGAAGTGCTACCAACTGGTAGTAAGATATTCGGCTTAACAGCAGGCTTACCTGTAACTCTCGAAGGCTTGGTTGGTAGCAATGGCGAAGTGTTCGGCTTGAACTCATTTGGCTATTCTGCTCCTTTCACCGTACTAAACGAGAAGTTAGGTTTTACAGCAGAGAACGTTTACAACTGCGTTAAAACAATGTTGAACAAATAAAAATAACAATATTAATAGTGAATGATTGACATGTTATCTTGCAAGGACAAGGAAATAGCAGAAAATCATTCACTATTCTTTTTATCAATACGAACATATTGAAATAGAATATGAAAGCAAAAGTAATTGGATTGGCAAGCGACCATGCAGGATTTGCATTGAAAGAGTTTGCAAAGACATATCTACAAGAAAAAGGATATGAAGTGAAAGACTTTGGAACAAATAGCGAAGCTTCGGTTGATTATCCTGATTTTGGTCACGCTTTAGCTAATGCTGTTGAGGCAGGAGAAGTGTATCCAGGTCTTGCAGTGTGTGGAAGTGGAGAAGGAATAAGTATGACTCTCAACAAACATCAGAACATTAGAGCTGCTCTTTGCTGGTCTTCTGAGATTGCACACATGACTCGTTTGCACAATGATGCAAATGTTTTGGTGATGCCTGGAAGATATATTAGCAACGAAGAGGCTGCAAAGATTATAGATGAATTTATGCAAACCGACTTCGAAGGCGGACGTCATCAAGCACGAATAGATAAGATTGCTGTAGAGAAATAATTTTTCTTTTATTTAAACACAGCGTCATTATAGGCTTTTATTCTCTTTTTTTGAGACGGAGAATAAAAGCTTTTTTAGCTTAAACGCAAATCTTATAACCTCTATATATCTAAATAGGTGTAAAATAAAAAGACGATATTGAATATGAATAAAGAAACAACAGAACAACAAACAAATTTAGCTTCTGTCGTATATGGTGGCTCAAAGCCTCATTATCTTATTTTGGATGGATTGCGAGGAGTGGCTGCTTTAATTGTGATATGCTTCCACTTATTTGAGGCTTATGCCATTAATCCCGTAGAACAAAGTGTTAATCACGGCTATCTTGCTGTGGATTTCTTTTTTATGTTGTCGGGTTTTGTCATTGGATATTCGTATGATAATAGACGTGAAACAGTGTCTTCGTCGAACTTTTTATTGCGAAGACTAATTCGTTTGCAACCTATGGTGGTGGTAGGAGCAATATTGGGAGCTGTAATGTTCTACTTTCAAGGTTGTGAAATGTGGAATGTTGGCTCAGTTAGCTTTAGCTCTTTATCTAGAACAACATTGTTGAACTTCTTTTTAATACCCTCAACAATGTCTATGGATATACGTGGTTGGGGTGAGATGTTCCCTCTTAATGGACCTTGTTGGTCACTTTTCTTCGAGTATATTGCCTATGTTTTGTATGCTTTTATATTTAGAAAGGTCTCAACTCGTGTGCTATGGTGGATTGTTCCTTTGTTTGCAGTGGGATTAACATACGCTGCTTTTCAAGGAGATTATTGTAATTTAGGCTGGGGATGGGCACTAACAACAGAGAATTTCATTGGTGGAATGTTTAGATTGTTGTTCTCTTTCACTGCGGGATTGCTTATTTCACGCACTTATCAACCTGGAATGCTCAAGCATTCGTTTATTATCGGAAGTGTTGTTTTGGTGGTATTGACCTTTATGCCCAATGTTGGTGGACATGAATATAATTGGTTGAACGGCATTTATGATGTCTTTTGTATTACATGTGCCTTTCCTCTTGTGATGTGTATTGGGGCTTCTGCAACAGCAATGAGCGATAGAATAAAGCGCATTGCCACTTGGTTAGGTAACTTGTCTTATCCTGTTTATATCGTACATTATCCTCTTGTTTATACTTATTATGCATGGGTTAAAAACAATGAGTTGCCTTTTAGTCATGCTTATCCTGCTGCAATTGCAGTGGTTCTTGCATCTATTGTATTGGCACAACTATTCTTCCGTTACTATGATGCACCGCTAAGAAAATATTTAAGTAATCGATTCGTAAAGTAAAAGCATTGACTTTACTTTTAAAAAGCATAGCTATTACAATGCAAAAGGAGGCTTATTAACGTGTAATAAGCCTCCTTTTATATAGAGTTAATTATTCTCCTTCTTCCTCTTTAGCCTTCTTTCTGATAGCTCTTTTGCGCTTTGGCTTGTCTTCAAGTGTAGCATCTACGGTCTTAACTCCAGCTAAATCTGGATCAATCATAATTCTACCGCAATATTCACACACGATAACTTTCTTGTGCATCTTGATGTCTAGCTGTCTCTGAGGTGGTATTTTATTGAAGCAACCACCACAAGCATCACGTTGAACGTAAACAATTCCTAAGCCATTACGAGCGTTCTTGCGAATGCGTTTGAAGCTAGATAGAAGACGAGGTTCGATCTTTGTTTCTAGTTCTGCAATTCTTTCTCTTAGCTTTTCCTCTTCTTCACGAGTCTCTTGAACAATCTCATTCAACTCACTTCTCTTGTGTTTGAGGTCTTCTTGACGTTCTTTAATGTTCTCTCTACCTTCTTCTAAAGCGTGAGTTTTCTCTTCTATCTTGATAAGAGCGTCCTTAATTTTCTTTTCGCACAACTCTATTTCAAGACTTTGGTATTCAATTTCCTTTGTAAGAGTATCGTATTCACGATTGTTCTTCACTTCATCTAACTGCTTCTGATAGCGTTCTATGCTCTTTTGAGCTTGATCCATCTCCACACGTTTCTGTGTTACTGCAGTTTGAAACTCACGAATTTCTTGTTGAATCTTATCGATACGCAATGTTAAACCCGCAATCTCGTCTTCTAAGTCTTGTACTTCTAGAGGTAATTCACCACGAAGTGCTCTCTTTTCATCTATTTCTGACAAGCTTGTTTGTAGTTGATAAAGCGTTTTTAGCTTCTCTTCAACCGACAATTCTATAGGATCTTTTTTTGCCATATTATATATATATTATTGGATTTGTATTGACTTTAGTGATAAAACAGGGTAGTCCTGGACAATTATTCTCGATGATTGATTTAAAAATCTCAGTGGTAAACTGTTCACTTTGATAGTGACCTAAGACTGCAATTTGTATCTTTTGCTCTGTATCAAAGTAGTCGTGATAATGCATTTCGCCCGTAATGAAAGCGTCTGTGCCTGCTTTTATAGCATCATTCAATAGGAATGAGCCTGCACCTCCACACAAAGCCACCTTTGAAATGGGGCGTTTTAAAAGCTCGTTGCATTGAACGCAAGCCACATCGAAAGTGCTTTTTAAAAGCGAAATAAATTCATTTGCATTTAAAGGTTGTGCAAGTTGACCTATAACACCGCTGCCTCCAGCTACTCCGTCAACATCTTTTGTGCCTCCAAAGAATTGCAAGTCGTGCATATTTAGCTTCTCTGCAATCTTAAAGTTCACTCCATTCACTGCACTATCAATATTGGTGTGCATTGCAACAATAGTGATATTGTTTTGCAAAGCCTTTATAACACAGCGTTGAACGAGTGTTGTGTCGGTTATACAAGATAACTTTTTAAATATCAATGGATGATGTGCCACAATGATATTGCAGCCTAATTTGATGGCTTCATCAATCACTTCTTCGGTAACATCCAAACACAATAATGCCCCTGAGCTTTCCGTCTCTGTCAATCCAACTTGCAAACCAGCATTATCATAGCTCTCTTGTAAGGGCAGAGGCGCGAACTTTTCAAGGGCATGAATCACGTCTTTAATTTTCACGCATGTATATTTTAATGGACCACAAAGTTACAATTTTATTTTGATAGATGATTTTTAGAATCCTGTCTGTTAAGTTTTTTTAAATTATAAGTAATGTGATTACCCTTTTTATGTTGGTGAAATTCCACCTTAGAAGAGTGAAAATAGCATTGAAAATGATCTATTTTAGATAAAAAAGCATTGTAATTGTATTTAAATTAGCATGAGTTTGTTACTTAAAATAAATAATATTACTTTTGTAATTCAAAAAGAAAAGCAATGAATTAAGGTTTATGAGACAGCGAGTAGAAAAGAAATTGAACCATCATTTGATGTTACCTATAAAGTTATTTATGGGTAGAGAGAAGTCGGGTGGAATCGTTTTGCTTCTTAGTGTCGTGTTAGCTATGGTCTTAGCTAATACCGATTTAGCTGCAAGTTACTTTCATTTCTTTGAGCAAGAAGTTGGAATGATTGTCAACGGACAAACCTATTTGAACTATTCTTTGCATCATTGGATTAACGATGGCTTAATGGCTGTGTTTTTCTTTGTGGTTGGTTTAGAACTAAAGAGAGAATTTATAGGAGGCGAACTGGCTGATGTTAGAAACACCATACTACCCATTGGAGCCGCAATTGGTGGAATGCTTGTTCCCGCTTTGATTTATACAGCCCTCAATATAGGCACATCTCACATCATGGGTTGGGGTATTCCGATGGCTACCGACATAGCCTTTGCCTTAGGAGTTGTGTATCTTTTAGGCAATAAAGTGCCCCTTTCGGCAAAAGTATTCTTAACAACCCTCGCCATAGTAGACGACCTTGGGGCTGTACTTGTTATTGCCTTCTTCTACACTTCCGAGCTTTCTGTGGTGAGTTTGCTTTTTGGTTTAGCCTTTCTTGCAGTGATGTTTATTGGCAATAGATTAGGAGTTAAAAATCTATTGTTTTACGCAATACTTGGAATAGGAGGCGTTTGGGTCACCTTTTTACTATCAGGTATCCACGCAACTATCGCTGCAGTGCTTGCAGCTTTTATGATTCCAGCCGATGCAAGAATAAATGAAGCAGTGTATATCAAGCGTTTAAAGAAGCAATTGAAACGTTTTGAGCACGAAGAAGCCAATGACGTTCGCACCTTAGAAGAAGGACAAGTGGGCGTGTTAGCAACTATCAAGCGAGACACCTCCATTGCTATTCCTTTGCTACAACAGCTCGAACACACCTTAGCACCAGTGGTACATTCCTCATTATGCCCATCTTTGCCATTGCCAATGCAGGTATTAGCTTTACGAATTTAAGTGTATCAGATATCTTTTCCACCCATGTTGCGCTCGGAGTAGCTTTAGGTTTGCTCATAGGAAAGCCTCTTGGCGTAGTAGGTGCAACCTTCTTAATGGTGAAAATGCGTTGGGCAACCTTGCCAAGTGCCATCACCAAGCGCACAATGGTAGGTTTAGGTATGCTCGCTTCCATAGGTTTCACCATGTCGATGTTCATCTCTACACTTGCATTCGACAACGAATTGTGGCTGACACAAGCAAAAGTGGGAATCTTTTTGGCTTCCATTTTAGGTGGAATAGGAGGTTATATCCTTCTAAATCAGTCACCAAACAAAAATAAATAATATTTACTTGTCTACTGATATTAACCCTATATTCATTAATTAACGTAGCATAAAGAACATAACAAACACAAACACTTGACTAATCGAATAAACAAACAAATGAAAAGAACATTACTTTTTGCGCTAACAGTGTTAGCCAATAGTGTGCTTGCGAGCGCAAATCCTATTACAAAAGGACAAGCATTGAACATTGCTTCTAAGTATATTAGCAACCCAACGCTGTCGAACAACACACCTAAAACACGCTCATTAAAAGCAAGTGAGCAACCAGCTTATTATATTTTCACCAGCTCTAACGATGATAAGTTCGTTATTGTATCAGGAGAAAGCAAGCTTAACGAAGTGGTAGCTTATGGAGATAAGATGTCGAAAGACGAGAGTAAGCAATCACCCTACTTCAAACAATTCTTAAAAGACTATGAAAGAGTGGTGAAAGCAGTGCGTAGCAATACCATACAAGCATCAACCACACCAAACCAACTCAAACGAAAAGTAGAACCATTGCTTACTTGTAAGTGGAGTCAATATGCTCCATTTAATAAATATACCCCTGTAATTGATGGTAAAACAACCCCTACAGGTTGTGTGGCAACAGCCACTGCACAAGTGATGTATCACCATAAATGGCCTAAAAATCGCCCTGCAGACTATATCGCATCAACAGGGGATGAAGCCAGAAAGAGCAGTACTTATTGGTGGGATGATATGAAAGACACCTCGGATAAAATGTTTTCAAGTCGTTCTCAACAAGCTGTTGGAGTTTTAATGTATGATATTGGTAAGGCAGTTAGAATGAGATATTTTCATAGAGGAAGTGATTCTAACTTGGAAAACGCATGCAATGCCCTTCGTCATACATTTGATTATACCGTGCGATATCTTGTTAAAGACGTTCTACCTGCAAATGAATTCCTAAAAGAAGTGATGCAAGAGCTATCTGATGGATATCCTGTTTTAGTTGTAGGAGGACCTCATGCCTTTGTTTATGACGGCTATGATGAGCAAGGATTTATACACACTAACTGGGGTTGGGGTGGTGAAAGTGACGGCTATTTCGATATAAACACCGTTTATTTAAATGTTTCTGGATTTGCACTTAGTGGTACTTTCTGGGACGATATTTCTGTTGTATTTGCACATCCAAACAACGGAATCGCAACTCCTTTCAAGGATATAGAACGTGCTTTAAATGCTCGTTTAACCACAACATTTACTATTAATAAAACACAAGGAGCACGAAACGAAAGCTTTTCTGCAGAAATTAAAAGGGTAGGAGCATATAGTTCTGCGAAAGAAGGCTTAGGAGTATTCACCGGAAAGGTTGGTCTTGCGCTCTATAATGATCAAAATAAGCGAGTAAAAATATTCAACTCAAACAGTGATAATATTCAATGGGCTACTATTTTCACCACATTTAATTTTGAAATATACGACATTAATTTTGCAGAAATGCCTAATGGTAACTATCGTTTAGTGCCTGTTTACTCTGAAATGCTTGATCCTGTAACCAAAGAAAATGGTGAATGGAAGCCTATAAACTACGCTAATGAGATACAGGTGGAACTTACATCAACTGAAGTTCGTATGAATGAGAACAATCCTAAAAATGATGTAACAATGGAAAAGGCACCAAGTTTGTTGGCACCTTTCTATGAAAATTCAGGTAGTATGGCTGCTTTTAGCTTTACAATGTACAACCCAGGCCGTGAAGAAGTGCGTGGTGACTTGGTTATGACATTCAAAAATAAAGCAACCAATGAAGAGTTTAATGGTTTCTTACTTACTCCTAACGTGGTAGCTCAACGTCTTGGACATACTTCTTTCACTATAAGAATGTTAGCACAATATTACCAATCAGGTAGAATAGGTAGTTTATCGCCAGGTAAATACGATGTAACCTTTTCGATAAAGGCTAAAAGAAAGGGAGCAGAGGAGGTTGTTGTTCCTATCAAAATGCAAAAGCCATTTGAAGTAGAAGTATTGCCTTATGTAAATAAAGGAACGATTGAGTTTAATTATGTAGACTTCTTTGTAGATGGTAAAGAAGCTAATTATAGCACCTTCGAACTAAACAAAATAAGTGAATTTGGTTTGCAAGTGCATTCAAAAATATCGGGTTGGGTAATTAAAGATGGTTACCGTGGTCCACTATATTATCGTTTATACGATCTAACTGCAGATAAATGGATAGAGGTAGGCTCGATAAATAATGTGTATTTGCCTTATGGGGATCTAAAGAATGCAGCGTCAACACGCATCACTTTCCCAGCTTCAAAATTAGAAGCCAATCACTCTTATGAAGTACATCTTGAGATTGTGAGAAACGGAAATCGTGAAGATGTTTGGAATCCTCTTACATTCCGCAATACATTCTATGCCGTAGACGAATTGAAAACCACAGGCATTGGCTCGTTCGAAAGCGAAAACAAAGCCCTAAAGCATATCTATAATGTTCAAGGAGTGCGTCAAACACAAGCGTGGGACGCCCTTCCTGCAGGCATCTATGTTGTAGATGGTAAAAAAGTGATGAAGAAATAAATCAAAATAGATTTACTCTTCAATTAAGTAATAAAATGTTTAAAAGGTTGTCTTTATGCAAATAGAGACAACCTTTTTTGATGTTGGTACCTAAAGTGGAATAGAAGCAAATCAAAAGCTATGCTATTGCATGGTAAAAGCATTGTTTTTAGACTCTAATAGCAGTGACTTTGCAACGCAAAAGCATTGAGTTTTGAAAGCGATGAAGAGGACTTGAAAAGGTAAAGACGTCTTTCTTCTTTTCCTGCTATCGTCTTTCTCTTTTCGAAAATCGATGCTATCGAAATCATAAAAAACTCTTACTTGAACTCATTACCCGAAAAATATTTATATTTTTGCATCCGAAGTCATTCTAAAAAATAACACAATGTACTCTTTTTTCAATAAAATAAAAAACAAACTTCAACAACTTTCATTCCGTACAGGTGTCATCGTAACACTTTGTTGTATTCCCTTTTACATCTTGTCGTTTGCGCAAATGGCTCTCGATATCGATGTAAAAACAAAAGGAATACTTTGGATCGTGCTCTTTGGACTCGCCAAAACTTTTCAATATACGGGCTTAACCATCTTGGGAGTGGAGGGCTATAAGCGATTGAAGCAATATTTTAAGAAAAAATAGAGAGAGCAATTGCAGGGCTAAGGCAGGCGAAAGGTAGTGCTAAACGAAAAGTAAAAACTTTGCTTTTTGTGTAATAAAAAAATCAAAAGCATAGAGGTGTTTTCCAAATAAAATACTATATTTGTGATGAATAAAAACCAATAAATCTATGCTTACTATTGATAAATTCTATAATGCACGTATAGTACTTGAGAGTATCTTGCGCAAAACCGATTTAATGCACACTAAAAAGGTGAATACCACATGCGAAGTGTATCTTAAACCTGAATGTTTACAACGCACAGGGTCGTTTAAAATAAGGGGAGCTTACTATAAAATGTCGCAGCTTTCGGACGAAGAAAAGGCGAAAGGAGTGGTGGCTTGCTCAGCAGGAAACCACGCTCAGGGGGTGGCTTTGGGTGCAACTTCGATGGGAATAAAATCCTTAATATGCCTACCAGAAGCGGCTCCGATGAGTAAAGTAGAAGCAACCAGACGTTTAGGAGCAGAGATTTGCTTGGTGCCAGGAGTGTATGACGATGCCTATAATCGTGCTCTTGCCATGAGAGACGAGTTTGGTTATACTTTTATTCATCCTTTTAACGACGAGAATGTTATTGCAGGTCAGGGTACTATAGCATTAGAAATTCTTGAAGAATTGCCCGATGTAGACGTGATTGTTGTGCCTGTAGGAGGTGGAGGATTGATTTCTGGAGTGGCTTATGCAGCAAAAACATTGAATCCTAACATCAAAGTATATGGTGTTCAGGCAGAGAATGCAGCAAGCATGGTTCAAAGTTTAGAAGCTAAAAAACCGGTTCTTTTAAGCTCGGTGAGCACTCTTGCCGATGGAATAGCCGTTAAACAGCCAGGAGATATTACCTTTGACATTTGCTCGAACTATGTTGATGGGGTAGTGACTGTTAGCGAGGAAGAGATTTGTGCTGCCATATTGCGATTGATTGAGAAAAAGAAAATGGTGGCAGAAGGTGCAGGTGCTGTGGCTGTTGCTGCGGTGATGTTCGATAAAATACCTGTTGAAGGTAAAAAAGTGGTGTGTCTTGTGAGTGGAGGTAACATCGATGTAACAACGCTCGGTCGTGTGATTAGTAGCGGATTGATAGCCAGTGGTCGCCTATGCTCAATACATATTGAAGTGAATGACCAACCTGGTACCCTTGCACAAACATGTGCTATCGTGTCAAAATTAGGCGCAAACATCATAAGTGTGCATCACGACAGAACAATGAGCAAAGGAAATGTAAGGGTATGTGTGGTGAAACTTACCGCAGAAACACGCAATGAGGAGCATCTTCTCGAAATAAAATCAACCTTAAAGAAAATGGGGTTCAATGTGGTGAATGATTAATCGTGCTGTGAAAAGATCATCATTTTTAGGTATTACATCGCAGTTTAGAATATCATAGATAAACAATACAATTAATAAAGATAAAAATCAATTATGAAAACAATTCAAACAACTAAGGCACCAGCCGCAATTGGACCTTATAGTCAAGCAGTTGAAGCTAATGGTTTTGTGTTTGCTTCAGGACAATTAGGTATTAATCCTGCTACAGGAGAATTCGTAGAGGGAGACGTTCAGGCTCAAACTCGCCAAGCATTAACTAATGCTCGTGCTATAATGAATGAGGCAGGACTCGACCTAAATAACGTAATTAAAACAACAGTGTTCTTAAGTGATATGGCAAACTTTGCTGCAATGAACGAAATTTATTCAGAATTCTTTAGCGAACCATATCCTGCTCGTTCTGCAGTGGCAGTGAAAACACTTCCAAAGAACGCTCTTGTAGAAGTTGAATGCATAGCAGTTCGCCCCTAATTATCTATATATAATAATAGGTGTTTGCCATCAATTCTTTTGTGAAAAATCAGCATAAAAGGTTTGATGGCATTTTATTTTACATTTAATACATTTTTAACAATCTCCTTGGAAAAGGTTATTTTTATTACGTTTTGGGTGATTTTGTAATGTGGAGTTTGCAAAATCATAACTTGTAGGTATTGTGTATGTGCATAATTATATATACTTTTGCATCGCAATTAAATGATAAAATCAACAATTGTAACAAAAAATAAAACAGAAAGTACTTTCGAGTACGTTTTTAATAACAAAACAAATACAACTCAAAATGAAGAATGAATGGAGAGGATTTAAAGGCAATCACTGGACAGAAGATGTTGATATTCGTGCCTTTATCCAAGACAACTACACTGCTTATGATGGTAATGCTGATTTCTTAGCAGGTCCAACAGAAGCAACAGATAAGCTTTGGACACTACTACAAGGCCTTCAAAAAGAAGAAAGAGCAAAGGGTGGAGTTCTTGATATGGAAACAAAAGTCGTGTCAAGTATGACTGCTTATCCTGCAGCTTATATGGGCGAAGGAACCAAAGAACTTGAGAAGATCGTTGGATTGCAAACAGATAAGCCTCTAAAACGTGCATTTATGCCTTATGGAGGTATTAAGATGGCAGAGCAAGCTTGTACTACTTATGGTTACGAACCTGCTCCTGAACTTCATAAAATATTTACAGAATACCACAAAACTCACAACGAAGGGGTATTTGATGCATACACAGACGAAATGAAATTGGTGCGTCATAACCACATATTAACAGGTCTTCCCGACACTTATGGACGTGGACGTATCGTTGGAGATTATCGTCGTGTAGCTTTATATGGTGTTGATTTCTTGATAGATAAAAAGAAAGCAGACCTTAGAAACACTGGATGTGGCGTGATGACTGATGAGATTATCCGTCTAAGAGAAGAAATATCTATGCAAATAAAGGCATTGAAAGAAATGAAAGAAATGGCTCTTATTTACGGATATGATATCTCTCGTCCTGCAATGAACGCACATGAGGCTGTTCAATGGCTATACTTTGGCTACTTGTCGGCTATCAAAACACAGAACGGAGCTGCGATGTCGGTTGGTCGTATCTCTACTTTCTTGGACATATATATCCAACGTGATATGGAAGAAGGTACTCTAACAGAAAGTGAAGCACAAGAACTTATCGACCACTTGGTAATGAAATTCCGTATGGTTAAGTTCGCTCGTATCCCTTCTTACAATCAACTTTTCTCTGGAGATCCTATCTGGGCGACCCTAGAAATGGCGGGAATGGGTATGGATGGACGTTCAATGGTTACAAAGAACGATTTCCGTTTCCTTCATACTCTTGAGAATATGGGTCCTTCTCCTGAACCAAACTTAACCGTATTGTATTGCTCTCGTCTTCCAGAAGGATTCAAACAATATGCGTCTAAAATCTCAGTTACAACCAGTTCAATACAATATGAGAACGATGATGTAATGCGTCCGATATGGGGAGACGATTATTCTATCTGCTGTTGTGTATCTGCAACACAGACAGGAAAGGAGATGCAGTTCTTCGGAGCACGTGCAAATCTAGCTAAATGTTTGTTATATGCAGTGTCAGGAGGCGTTGATGAGAAGACAAAAGAACAATGCGGACCTGCTTATAGACCAATTTCTGGAGATGTATTGAACTACGATGAGTTCCTACCTAGATTCATTGATATGATGGAATGGTTAGCTGGTGTTTATGTAAACACACTTAACTTGATTCATTATATGCACGACAAGTACTTCTATGAGGCTGCAGAATTAGCGTTAATCGATACTAATGTGCGCAGAACTTTTGCGACAGGAATCGCTGGTTTCAGTCATGTTGTAGACAGCTTGTGTGCTATTAAATATGCAAAAGTAAGTATTATCAGAGACGAGAACGGCTTACCTGTAGACTTTAAGACTGAAGGTGAGTTCCCAAAATATGGTAATGATGATGATAGAGCTGATGATATTGCAGTGTGGTTGTTGAAGACTTTCATGACAATGATACGTCGTCACCACACATATCGTGATTCAGAAGCAACAACAAGTATTCTAACTATCACCTCAAATGTGGTATATGGTAAGGCAACAGGTAACACTCCTGATGGTAGAAGAGCTGGAGCTCCATTCGCACCAGGCGCAAATCCATCTTATGGAGCAGAGAAAAACGGTCTACTTGCATCGTTAAATTCAACTGCTAAGCTTCCTTATGAGTATGCACTTGATGGTATTTCAAATACACAAACAATCAGTCCTACTACTTTAGGACACACAGAAGAAGAACAAGTAGAAACGCTTGTGAACGTAATGGATGGTTACTTCGATCGTGGCGCACACCATTTGAACGTGAATGTCTTTGGTGTTGAAAAGCTAATCGATTGTATGGAGCACCCAGAAAAAGAAGAATATGCAAACTTTACTATTCGTGTCAGCGGATATGCAGTGAAGTTTATCGACCTAACTCGTGAGCAACAGCTAGACGTTATCGCACGTCAAGCTCACGGACGTATGGCATAATAGCCTTTGGTTGTATAACAATATTAAAGTGCAAAGGCTTGAAATATAGTCTTTGCACTTTTCTTTTTATGTTGGATACTTGCTCCTGTGGCAGGTTATTCAATGCAAAAATCATATTATAATACAAAAACAACACTTTATTTAGTATCTTTCATTATGACAAAAGCTGCAGTACATTCAGTAGAAACCTTTGGGTCTGTTGATGGACCAGGTATTCGTTTTATCATATTTCTTAAGGGTTGCAAGCTTCGTTGCAGATATTGTCACAACCCAGATACATGGAATCCCGATTCAAAAGATATGCGTTCGGCAGATGAATTGCTCGAACAGGCTTTGAAATATCGTACTTATTGGGGGAAGAAAGGCGGTATTACAGTTAGTGGAGGAGAGGCTTTATTGCAAATGGACTTTATGATTGAACTTTTTAAAAAGGCCAAAAAGCTTGGAATTCACACCTGCATAGACACCGCTGGACAACCTTTTACAAGAGAAGAACCCTTCTTTAGTAAGTTTAATGAGTTGATGGAATACACCGACTTATTGTTGTTAGATTTGAAACATATCGACAGTAGCGAACATAAGAAATTGACAGGACGAGAGAATGACAATATTCTCGACTGTGCTCTGTACCTTTCTAAGCTACAAAAGCCTGTGTGGATACGACATGTACTCGTTCCAACTATAACCGATAATGATGAGTATTTGCATCAATTACGTGCTTTTATAGATCGATTGAACAATGTAGAACGAGTGGAAGTGTTGCCCTATCATGCTTTAGGAGTGTATAAATGGGAACAGATGAGCATTCCTTATACCTTGAATGATGTGGCTTCTCCAGAGCAAGAAAGAGTGGATAATGCTCGCAAGATACTAGGAGCTGTGTAGTTGCTGCAAAGGAATTGGAAAATAAAAGACATAGAAAAGCTCGAAAGAGATTTCTCATCGGTTACCAAGATATAATAATGTGGGAACCAAAGATAAGGCAAATTGCCTTTAGAGAACCTCTTTCGAGCTTTAATTATTGCTACTTTTTCAATTCATCAGTAAACGAATAAGGCGCATCTTTCTCGCTTATTCCCCTTTGTTTATTGGGTTCTTTACTCATGTTATAAACGATATTGCAGCCTTTAAGTAGGTCTGAATGCTCAAAGAACGTTTTAGAGTAAGGAGTGTTATTTATCGAAATACTATTGATATAACGATTTTCCTTACTATTTTCTGGTGCATTTAAGGTGATAGTGTTACCATTTTCGAGATGCAATTGCATTTTCTTGAAATAAGGAGAGCCTATCACATATTGTGTAGTACCAGGACAAACAGGATAGAAACCCATTGCACTAAAGACATACCAAGCCGATGTTTGACCATTATCTTCATCTCCACAATAGCCATCAGGAGCACTTGTGTAAAGGCGATTCATTGTTTCTCTAATCCAATATTGGGCTTTCCATGGCTCACCAGAATAGTTATATAGGTATATTGCGTGCTGAATAGGTTGGTTACCATGTGCATAGTTACCCATATTCATAATCTGCATTTCACGTATTTCGTGAATAACTCCGCCATAATAGCTATCGTCGAAGACAGGAGGAAGGTTGAAAACAGAGTCGAGCATAGCATTAAAATGTTGCTTTCCGCCCATTAATTGAATTAAACCCTTCACGTCATGGAACACAGACCAAGTGTAATGCCAAGCATTTCCTTCTGTAAATGCATCTCCCCACTTCAAAGGATTGAATGGAGTTTGGAACTTTCCGTTAGCAAGTTTACCACGCATCAAATTCGATTCGCTATCAAACACATTGCGATAGTTTAGAGCATGTTGCTTAAAAGGAGCTAATTCCTTTGCAGACTTGTCCAATTTCTTACCTAATTGATAGATACACCAATCGTCATAAGCATATTCAAGGGTACGAGCAACGCTCTCATTGATTTTCACATCGTATGGAACATAGCCCAACTTGTTATAATATTCAACACCCTTTCTGCCCGTAGAACCAACTTTTGGATGTACATTATTTGCCCCATGTTTCACTGCTTGCCAAAGCGTTTCAATGTCATAATTTCCTAATCCTTTGATGCATGCGTCTGAAACAACCGACGCAGAGTTGTTACCCACCATGCAATCACGATGTCCAGGACTTGCCCATTCAGGTAAGAAACCACTCTCTTTGTATGCATTGGCTAAACCTTCCTGCATCATTTCGTTCATCTTAGGATACATAAGGTTAAGGAATGGGAACAAACAACGAAAGGTATCCCAAAATCCAGTGTCTGTAAACATATAGCCAGGAAGCACCTTTCCGTTATAAGGACTATAGTGCATGATATTGCCCTGTGCATCTTTTTCGTAAAAACTACGTGGGAATAGCACCGAACGATATAAGCAAGAGTAGAATGTGCGCATGTTATCTACATTGTCATCTTCCACCTCTATGCGACCAAGAACATCGTTCCAGCGTTGCTTGCCTTGTTCTTTTATTACGTCAAACGAGTTATCTTTCAATTCTTTTAGATTGATTTCTGCTTGTTCAGCACTGATAAACGAAGATGCAACACGTGCTTCAATCTTCTCACCTCGTTGAGTTTCAAAGCTAACAATGGCACCTGCGTGGTTGCACGACACGCTTTCTACATCCTCTTTTAGCGTTCCGTTCTTAACAGTTGCAACACTCTTAAAAGGCTTATTAAATACAATAACAAAATAATTCTTGAAATTCTCGGGTACACCACCACTGTTTTTGGTTGTATAGCCAATAATTTTGCGTTCAGAAGGGATAATTGTTATTTCAGAACCCTTATCAAAAGCATCTACAACTACATTTGAAGCGTTGCTTTTGGGGAATGTAAATCGAAATATCGCTGCACGTTCTGTTGGCGCAATTTCAGAGGTAACGTCGTAATCTGCGAGGTAAACTTTATAATAATAAGGTGTAGCCTGCTCTGCTTTATGCGAGAACCAAGAAGCTCTTTCATCTTCATTAAAGATGCGTTTGCCCGTTGTTGGCATAATAGAAAACTGTCCATAATCGTTAATCCATGGGCTTGGTTGGTGCGTTTGCTTAAATCCTCTAATCTTATCTGCTGTGTAAGTATAAGCCCAACCGTCGCCCATTTTACCAGTTTGAGGCATCCAAAAGTTCATACCCCATGGCAAAGCGATGGCAGGATAGGTGTTTCCTGTAGATAAATCACGAGTTGATTGAGTTCCAACCAATGTACTAACATAGTCTACAACGCTTGTTTTTGCTTGTGCAACGCTACTCGAAAGTAGCATTGAAAGCGAAAAAAAAGCTGATAATATCATTGTTTTATTCATTTTGTCTAATAGTTTTTGTTACACAGTTATTGAATCGGTGCTGTGCTACTGCGTTGAGCTGAAAGTAGAACGTTGAGCTTACCATCGTCTATTAGCTTAATAATTAACTCGCCAAAGAGCGTGTTTTGCCATGCAAACCAATCTCTTGTGTATTTAGAAGGATTGTTTTTGTTAAATGATTCATGAATGAATCCTTTTCCAGCATCTGTATTCATTAACTGTTCAATGCACCATTTAATTTCAGCATCATCGTTAGAAGTAAATGCTTTCATCATAATTGTCATAGGCCAAATCATATCATAGCCTGTATGAGGACTACCAATACCCTCGCTTGCGGTGCCTTTAAAGAAATAAGGATTGTCTTTACTCCACACAAACTTACGGGTATTTTGATATATTGGGTCGTTACTTGGAACGTCACCTAAATAGCTTAGACCTAAAAGAGAAGGCACATTGGCATCATCCATCAATAGTTGATTGCCAAAACCATCTACCTCAAAAGCATAAATCTTACCATATTTAGGGTGATTAACCACAGCATATTTTTGTAGAGCATCGTGTACCTCGTTTGCAAGACTGGTGCAATTGCTAGCCAATTCGCTATTCTTATTAACAGTGTTCAAAATTTCTGCAGCCTTATTTAATGAAGATACAGCCATAAAGTTAGAGGGAACAAGGAATAAGAAAGTTGTAGCATCATCGCTTGGACGGAACACTGAGGCGATAAGCCCAACAGGATTAACAGGTGAACCGAATCCTGCATTGCAAACCGTGTCTAGTTGTCGTGCCGTATCTCGCATGAAACTATAAGGTCCGTTGCCATCTTTTCTTTGTTGTTCATGGAAGGTTTTGAGGATATTTTGAACTGCTTTTTGCCATTCTTCGCCAAAGATAGAAGTGTCTCCAGTTATCTTCCAATATTCGTAAGCAAGGCGAATAGGGTAGCAAAGCGAGTCGATTTCGTATTTACGCTCGTGCAATTCAAGTTTCATTTCAGTCCAGTCTTTTTGCCATTCGCCTCCAGTTGGACCCATATTAAACGCATTTGCGTAGGGATCTATATTGATACACTTTAATTGTCGTAAGATAACGCCACGCAACATCTTGCGAAGATTTTCGTCTTTGTTTGCAAATTGCAAGTAGGGCCACACCTGTGCGCTTGAGTCTCTCAACCACATTGCGGGAATATCTCCAGTGTAAACAAAGGTGTCATCTTTACCATCGAAGTGTACAGTGGTATCAATGGTGTTGGGATAACAATTTTGGAACATCCAAGCAAGGTATGGATTCTTTCTCAAAAGTTTAGTAACTTCTTTAATTTTCTTTTCAATCACATCTGATTTGAATAAGCGTTCACTCTCTATAGGGCGATTGCTTTTGATAACAGTATTGTCGTTTACTGCTATCATAGCTGTGGGGTTGTTTTGTAGATTACCAGCATTTGCCGTGCTGAATGATAGAGTTAGCGTTAGAGCTGTTGTAAAAATAATACTTCTTTTTTGTTTCATAGTAATTTATATAGTACTTTTCTGTTTGATTTTTTGATTGTTTATTTTCGTTGTCAAGCACTCGATAATACATTCAAATGCGTCTTGTTCGTAGGTAAAAAGCTTTTCTGCAAAGTTAGTTATTAAAAATGAGAAAATAATATTTATTTCTTATGAAAATTGAGATAAATCAAATATTGTTCTAAACAGAAAGTTTTGGAATCGATAGACAATGGAAGTGTATTGTAAAAGGATTGTTATTATAGTTAAAAAGCATTGATATTAGAGTGTAATAGCATAGCTTTTACAGAGTAAAAACATAGCTTTTATTTCAGCAGAACATTGAGAAAAAAGATAGGCGAATGATGATTGTCAATCATTCGTAATCCATAAGGCGAAAAAAGAAAATGATTCAGAGCGGATAAAGGATGAAAAGAACCCCTTAATTATATAATGTGTAAAACGAGAATTATGTGTTTTTACATAGTTCCCAAAATGCAATAGATGATGCCGCAGCCACATTTAGCGAGTCGACAGCGTTATACATTGGTATTTTAACAACGTAGTCGGTATCTAAAATCGTTGACTCTGCTAAGCCATCTCCCTCAGTTCCTAAAATAATAGCCAATTTCTTTTCTGCTTTTAAACGTGCATCGTTGATGTCGATAGAATTGTGTCGCAAAGCCATCGCAACTGTTTTAAATCCATATTGTGACACTTCTGAAATGTTATTGTCAAGCCATGTCCATGGAATAAGAAAGATAGAGCCCATCGAAACACGCACCGCTCGTCGGTTAAAAGGGTCGCACGAACTCTTAGTTAATAGTATTCCGTCAATGCCAAGTGCTGCAGCTGAACGGAATATAGCACCGATATTGGTAGTATCTACAACTCCATCAATAATGGCAATGCGTGAAGCTGTTTTGCAAATACTTTCGACAGAGGGAAGAGTGGGGCGTTTCATGGCACACAACACACCCCGACTCAGGGTGTAACCCGTTATCGAAGCCAGCATATCTCTTGTGCCAGTGTATATCGGTATCGAAGGATTTTGAGCGATGATGTTGGCTGCATCGCCCGTGATGTGACGTTCTTCGCATAGAAGAGCCGTTGGAATAAAACCTTTTTTAAGGGCAACTTCTATCACTTTTGGACTCTCGGCAATAAACAATCCTTTGTCGGAATGTTGTTTATTGCGCAACTGAGCTTCAGTGAGTGCATAGAAAATATCTACTCCAGGGTAGTCTAATGAATCGATATAGATGATAGGCATTGCACAAAACTAGAGTTATTTTTAGGATATAAGTCCCATTTGTTTTGCCTTGTTGGTGAGTAACTCCATTAGTGCCTCACGTTCATTAGGAACCACATTGTCGAGAACAGCATTTTTAAGTGTTTGCTTTAATGTGCCAACAGCAGGACCTTGAGGAAGATTGAACATCTCCATTATCTCATTTCCGTCTATCACTGGCTGCAAAGCACGCTTGTAGTCACGTTCCTTTAAATCTTCAATTTTCTCACGAACAATGCGGAAATTATCCAGGAAACGTTGTTTTCTCATCGAGTTCTTCGTTGTGATGTCCGCCTCGCAAAGCGTCATTAAGTCGTCGATATTATCGCCCGCATCATTAATTAAACGTCGAACTGCACTATCAGTAACCACATCATCAGCAATAACAATAGGTCGCATGTGTAGGTCAACCATTGATTGTACATACTTCATTTTAGCGTCTAATGGCAGCTTAAGACGTCTAAACATTTGTGGAACCATCTTTGCACCGATGAAATTGTGATTGTGGAAGGTCCAACCTGCAATGTTTTCCCATCGCTTACTCTTTGGTTTTCCAATATCATGAAGCAATGCTCCCCACCTCAACCATAAGTTGTCGGTGTGCTTAGCGATGTTGTCTAATACCTCAAGAGTGTGATAAAAGTTGTTTTTATGTGCTCTTCCGTTGCGTGTTTCCACAATGTCTAGAGCGCAAAGTTCGGGAAGTATGATTTGAAGCAAACCGCATCTGTAAAGATCTATGAATCCTTTACTTGGCGTTTTGCATAGCATAATTTTATTGAGTTCGTCGCTAATACGTTCTCCACTGATAATTTTTATTCTTTCAGCATTCTCTATTAGTGCATCAAAAGTTTCGTCTTCAATAAAGAAATTCAATTGAGTGGCGAAACGAATACAGCGCAACATGCGCAAAGGATCATCAGAAAAGGTGATATTTGGTTCGAGAGGTGTGCGTATAATTCCATCTTCTAAATCCTCAATTCCATAGAAAGGGTCTACCAATTCTCCAAATCTTGCACTATTTAAGCACACTGCAAGGGCGTTGATTGTGAAATCTCTGCGGTTCTGATCGTCTTCAAGTGTGCCGTCTTCAACTATTGGTTTTCTCGAATTTCGTTGATAACTCTCTCGTCTTGCACCAACAAATTCAACCTCTATACCTTTATATTTAACCTGAGCAGTACCAAAATTGCGAAAAACAGACAAGTGTGCACCACGCCCAAGCATAGCTTTTAGCTTTTCGGCAACGGCAATTCCGCTTCCAACAACAACAACATCAATATCTTTCGAGGGTCGTTCTAAAAATAAATCTCTTACGTATCCGCCTACAACATAACACTCTAATGACAATGCATCGGCAGCTTTAGAAATTAAGTGAAATATGTCTTGATTTAGAATCTTAGCTAAATCAGAGTTTGAAAGATTTCTCATCCTAATGTAAATTCTTCTTAATATGCCTACAAAGATAGTAAAAATACCCTTTTAAAAGTATTCACAATAGATATTTTTCGTATTTTTGTGGACATGAAGAAATATGTTTTCATAATGCTAGTTCTTTTTATTGCAGTGGCATGTGAGCAGAGTCAAGGCAATAAAGCAATTCAAATGCTTGAGAAAATAGAAACTTATTATAACGAAGGCGACTATAAACGTGCTCTAGATTCTATTTCTACGTTGCGTGTGAAGTATCCTTCTGCGATAGAAGAACGTAAAAAAGCTCTTGTAATTTGGCAAAAAGCATCGCTTAAACAAGCCGAACAAGAAATTGTGAAAACAGACTCTGCATTGCAAAATATTCCCAGACGTATTGCAAGTGCCGAGACATTAT
This sequence comes from Prevotella sp., assembly GCA_052173735.1. Lineage (GTDB taxonomy): Bacteria > Bacteroidota > Bacteroidia > Bacteroidales > Bacteroidaceae > Prevotella. The sequence continues at coordinate 34,489 of JBQMYA010000008.1, read as the reverse complement.
TGCAAAAGAATCGCTTAGGTTTAACTAGAGATTCATTAAAAGCTCGCTATGATGCAATGTGTTGCGTTGTGAGAATGATAAAAATTAGAATGAAACAATAGATTTGTAAAGAGTAAAAAGGTCATTCCCCTTTTTATTTTGCCATTTCATTTGAAATGCGTAAATTTGCACTTACGTTATGGAAAAAGGAAATACAGAAGAACAATTTCAAGCTGCATTAGTAGCATGTCGTAATGTTTTTGCTTCAAAGTTACACGATTATGGACCTTCGTGGCGCATTCTTCGTCCCTCATCTCTTACAGATCAACTCTTTATAAAAGCCAAACGAGTTCGTTCTTTAGAAATAAAAGGAGAGTCATGGGTGAACGAAGGAATCCTACCAGAATTCATTGCCATGGTGAATTATGGCTTAATTGGTTTGATTCAGCTTGAACATGGATTTTCAGATACAATTGATATAACTGCTGAAACCGCTATTGAATTGTACGACCAGTATGCAAACTCTGTTCTACAATTGATGATAAAGAAGAATCACGATTATGATGAAGCATGGCGAGAAATGCGTGTTAGTAGTTATACTGATTTGATTTTAACAAAGATTCAACGCATAAAGGAAATAGAAAACCTTGATGGTAAAACACTTGTTTCTGAAGGAATTGATTCGAACTATATGGACATTGTAAATTATTCGGTGTTCGGTATTATCAAACTTTGTGAGTAGTTTAAAGAATATCATAGTGAACTTGTGTCGCTTGTTATTAGCGATTACATTCATATTTTCGGGATATGTAAAGGCTGTAGATCCGCTTGGGACCCAATATAAACTGCAAGAATATCTCGAAAGTGTATCTTTACACTCTTTTATTCCAAGCTGGTTGGTGTTGGCTATTGCAGTTCTCATTGCAATAATAGAATTCTCTTTAGGTATATTTGCATTATTTGCAGTTCATAGAAGGACGACTTCTAAGTGCTTATTTGTTGTTATATCGGTAATGACATGTATCACTTTAGCCGTTTATTCCTTTAATCCTATTCGTGATTGTGGGTGCTTTGGGGATGCAATAAAATTGACTAACGGACAAACTTTAATAAAGAATATCATTTTATTGGGTTGCTCTGCACTCTTGTGTTACCGTCCTTTGCGAATGATTCGATTCATTTCGAAAAGCAATCAATGGATCCTTATCAATTATACCATTCTCTTTATTCTGATAACAAGCGTTTACTGCTTATACAAACTACCCATATTTGATTTTCGACCATATCACATTGGATCGGATATTAAAAAGGGAATGGAGATTCCAAATGGTGCAGAAGCACCTCAATTTGAAACCACCTTTATATTAAAGAAAGGTGATGTGCAGAAAGAATTTACGTTAAATGATTATCCAGATAGCTCTTGGACATTTGTAGATTCAAAGACAAAGCTTGTAAAAGAAGGCTATGTTCCACCAATAAAAGATTTCTCTATCTCTACAAAGAAGGGAAAAGACATTACCAATTCGATTCTAAACAATAAAGGATACACCTTCTTATTAATTGCACCTTGGTTGGAAAAAGCAGATGATACCAATTTTGGTGAGATCGATAGGCTATACGAATATGCTCTAGATAAAGGTTATCCGTTTTATTGTTTAACTGCAAGTGGTGACAAAGGAATCAATTCTTGGATTGAACTTACAGGTGCAGAATATCCTTTCTGCCATACAGATGGAACCACATTGAAGACGATTATACGAAGTAATCCAGGTTTATTGCTCTTGAAAGATGGAAAAATTGTAAACAAATGGAGTCACAATGATTTTCCTAAAGACGAGGAATTAAAAGGCAACCTAGATGATCTTGCCATCTCAAAGCCCTATGTTGCAAGTACAATGGCAAAGATATCAAAAATATTTTTGTGGTATTTATTACCCTTAATCCTACTCTCTATTGCTGATAGAATATGGGCTTGGAGTCGCTGGATCAAAGATAAAGAACATTCAAATAAATTATATAACAAACTCTTTAAAAAGAAAACAAATATGAGAAAGAAAATTGTAGCAGGTAATTGGAAGATGAATATGAACCTGCAAGAAGGCTTAGCGTTAGCTAAAGAACTAAACGACACACTAACAGTAAATAAACCTAACTGCGATGTTGTTATTTGTACACCATTCATTCACTTAGCAATGGCAGCACAAACTCTTAACTCTGAGGTTGTGGGACTTGGTGCAGAGAACTGTGCTGACAAAGAAAAAGGAGCATACACAGGTGAAGTTTCTGCTGAAATGGTAAAGAGTACAGGTGCTCAATACGTTATTCTTGGTCACTCAGAGCGTCGTCAATATTATGGAGAAACACCAGAAATATTGAAAGAAAAAGTTCTTTTAGCTCTTAAGAACAATCTTAAAGTGATCTTCTGTATTGGTGAATCACTTGAAGAAAGAGAAGCTAACAAACAAAACGAAGTTGTTAAAGCTGAGCTAGAAGGCTCTGTTTTCAACCTAACGGCAGAAGAATTCAAAAATGTAATCATTGCTTATGAGCCAATTTGGGCTATTGGTACAGGTAAAACTGCTACTTCTGACCAAGCAGAAGAAATACATTCATACATTCGTTCAGTAGTTGCTGAGAAATATGGAGATGCAGTTGCACAAGAAACTAGCATCCTTTACGGTGGAAGCTGTAATGCAAAGAATGCTGCAGAGCTATTCTCTAAGGTTGATATCGATGGTGGCTTGATTGGTGGTGCATCATTAAAAGCTGCAGATTTCTTAGGTGTTATTGACGGTTGGAAGAAATAAATACACTCAATATTGGGATAGTTGGCATGTAAGTGCCAACCATCTCAATATTTTTTTTACCAAAAATAAATATATAAATAAGGTATTAGGATTATGAAACGTTTAGTTGCATTGTTCATTATTGTGCTTATCGGAGTTAAAATGTTATGTGCACAGAACTACACCGAGCATATACAGCAACGCAAACCAAACCAAGGAACAGTTGTAATAAACCAAAGTAAAGAGATTTCTGAATTGGTTAATGGGGCTAAAACAGGCTCTGTTATACCCGTTGTGCCTGCTCCTCAAAAGGAAAAAGGCACCACTCCACAGGATAATAAGACTGCCGAGAAAACACAAACAACCTTTCTCCCTAATGCTTCAATTAAGCAATCTCCCACTAATAGTACCACAGTAACAAAGCAAGATGGTGATTCTAAAAAGGATTATACAAAGCACGAGCAAGATAAGAAAAAAGTAGAAACACACCAAGATAACAATGATTTAGAGATACCTGTTATTGATACACGCAGAAAAGTGATGCTTGGTAGTTATAAAGTAGATGGTTATCGTGTGCAAGTTTATGCAGGAGGAAACTCTAGAAAAGATCGTCAAACAGCTGAAGATATAGGTACTAAGCTTAAAATAAGTTTTCCTACCGAACCTGTTTATGTGCATTTTTATTCACCAAGATGGATTTGTCGTATAGGCAACTATCGTTCTTATGATGACGCTGTGCGTATGCTTAAAGAAGTAAAAGCAATGGGTTTTAAACAAGCATCATTGGTTAGAGGTAAGATTACGGTTCAAAACTAATTAAAATGAGAAACGAAAAGGATTATAAACAGCCAATTGTGGCTCTGGAAGAGCACTATAAACAGATTCTTGAACTACTAGGAGAAGATAGTAATAGGACAGGACTTGAGCGAACGCCACAACGTGTTGCTCAAGCAATGTGTGAGCTAACAAGAGGTTATAATGAAGATCCTTCGGCAGAACTCATTAACTCTTCTTTCAAAGAAGAATATCAACGAATGGTGATAGTTAAAGACATTCGTTTTTTTTCGATGTGTGAACATCATCTACTTCCATTTTATGGAAAGGTGCATGTGGCATATATTCCCAACCAACTAGTAACAGGATTAAGCAAGATTGCACGTGTCGTAGATATTTTTAGTCATCGACTTCAGGTGCAAGAGCGTTTCACTCGTGAAATAAAAGAATGCATAGAGAAAGCTCTTCAGCCACAAGGTGTCATCGTTTTTGTTGAGGCTGAGCACATGTGTATGCAGATGCGAGGTGAAGAAAAGCAGCATGCTGCCATTACCACAATTGATTATTGTGGTGTGTTTAATGACATCGAACGACGCAAAGAGTTTATATCAATGATTCATAAACATTGATATTGAAATCTGAAAGAATTTTATTGTTTTTGAAAAGCAACGCTGTTTTCCAAAGTAGATTTTTATTATAATCCCATCTTTTTGCTTTTAGAACAGAAAGCAATCTTCTTCTTAAGTATAATTAAGATTTAAACACACACGCTTTGCGGCGTCGTTGAAAGATAGGAAACAACGAATAAAACAGAAACTCCATATATTAACTCAATAAAGAATAAGTAAAATGAAATTTATTTCATGGAATGTAAATGGCTTAAGAGCCAGCGTAACAAAAGGATTTGAAGATATTTTTAAAACCCTTGATGCAGACTTTTTCTGCTTGCAAGAAACAAAGATGCAGGCAGGACAACTCGATTTGCAGTTCGAAGGATATGAGTCTTACTGGAATTATGCCGATAAAAAGGGCTATTCTGGTACAGCAATATACACAAAACACACCCCATTAAGTGTGCAATATGGTATTGGTATCGATCAACACGACCATGAAGGGCGTGTCGTTACTCTTGAGTTTGAACAATTTTATCTAGTAACTGTTTATACACCTAATTCACAAGACGAGTTGAAACGTCTTGACTATAGAATGGAGTGGGAAAGAGATTTTCAGGCATACTTAGCCAAACTCGATGCCAATAAGCCTGTTGTGGTGTGTGGAGATATGAATGTTGCTCACCAAGAAATAGACTTAAAGAACCCTAAAACCAATAGACGTAATGCAGGATTCACAGACGAAGAGCGAGAGAAAATGACCAATTTGCTTGCCAATGGTTTTATTGATACATTTAGATATTTATATCCCGAGCAGGTAACTTATAGTTGGTGGTCGTATAGATTCAAAGCAAGAGAGAAGAATACAGGGTGGCGCATCGACTATTTTCTTATTTCAGAACGATTGAAAGAAAATCTTACTGATGCAAAGATACATACAGATGTCTTTGGAAGTGACCACTGTCCTGTTGAATTAGATCTTACTTTTGAAGAATAAGAATAAAGTTCATGAGCATTAATTATGAATCTTGAATATTAGAGCTAGAATACTATTAGGTAGAATTCTAGCTCTTCTTTTTATCTATATCTTTTCTTTCTAATCTTGTTTCAATTTCTTATACAATATAAATCAGTTACTTACTGACATATACTCATCTTCTTTTTGTACTATCGTTGAAACATATTTCTTGTGATGTAGCATACTTTTCTTTAATTTTTTTATCGCTTTTGTTCCTTCTTGATCCTTTCTTTTTCCCTTTCTTTATCTTTTTAAAAGATTCACACAGTTTCTTAATGTGGCTCGTAGTGTTATTCTTATCTTATAATATTCTGCTTCATTATTCATGATATCCACCTTTTTACAATCATTAGAAGTTGATATGCTTCTTAAATAATTCAGAGGAAGTTAAGTTTTTTCAGTCTTGACTTTATGTAGAAGCATTGCTTTTACTATCTAATATCAATGCTTTTGCAATACAAACTCAATGTTTTTGTAATGTAATTTCAATGCAATTAAAACCTAACTCTATAATTATTATTGTGGTGTTCTATAATTCTTTAAAATTGATTCAAATTACCTTTGATATAATTGTCCGTTAACAATTTCTAAATCTCTTTCTTTATTGATTTTATATAATGTAAAAAAGCGTACCTTTGCAAAGTAAAAACGCAATGAATAAAGAAAGTTTTGCAGGTGGGATGGTAAAAAGTATTACAACGAAAAAATAAAAATATAATTATAATAACAAATTATGAAGCAAAAAGTATTATTGTTTATTGCTGCAGTTTCTTTGTTTTTAATCTCGTGTGGAGGCGGAAAACAAGGTGCAGGATTTAGTGATAATGAATATCCTGTGCGCACAATTGAGTCGCAAGGGTCTTCAAGTGAAACCTTATATCCAGCCACAATTCGAGGTGTTCAAGATGTAGAAATACGTCCAAAAGTTTCTGGTTTTATTACAAAACTATTAGTAAAAGAGGGTCAAAGAGTAACAGCTGGTCAGCTATTGTTTGTTATTGACAGCGAAACTTACCAAGCAACAGTTCGTCAAGCCAAAGCTGCTGTAAGCTCGGCAACGGCTCAATTGAATACAGCAAAATTGACTTATGATAATAGTCAAAAGCTGTTTAATAGTAATGTAATAGGTCAATACGAATTGCAAACAGCTCAAAACACTTACGAAAACGCAAAAGCAGCGTTGGCACAAGCACAGGCTTCTCTTGCATCTGCAAAGGAAATGTTGAGCTATTGCTTTGTAAAGAGTCCTGTATCTGGTTTAGTTGGAAGTCTACCTTTTAAGGTTGGAGCACTCGTTGGACCAACAAGTGCACAGCCACTAACCACCGTTTCAGACAATAACACAATGGAAGTGTTCTTCTCTATGACAGAAAAAGACGTCTTAGATATGGCAAGAAATGTAGGAGGAGTGAAAGAATCGCTTTCAACTTATCCTGCAGTTAAATTGAAATTAGCCGACGGAACAATTTATTCTCAACCAGGAAAGGTAACGAAAATGAGTGGTGTTATCGACAGTTCAACAGGTTCTGTTTCAATGGTTGCACACTTCTCAAATCCCGATCACATTCTTCGTAGTGGCGGAAGTGGTTCTATCGTAGTTCCAAAAGTAACATCAAATGCAATTGTTATACCACAAGATGCAGTGGCACAAGTGCAAGATCGCTACTTTGTTTACGTCTTGGGTAAAGACAACAAGGTAAAATATACAGAAATAAAGATTAGTCCAGACAACGATGGACAAACCTATGTTGTTACAAATGGTTTGAAAGTTGGAGATAGAATTGTGCTTAAAGGCATTTCAGGTCTTACAGAAGGAGCAGAGATAAAAGGATTAACTGAAGCTGAATATGAAGCAAAATTAAAGAAAACAGCAGAACTAGGTTCTAGTCAAAACGATTTAAGTAAGCTTAAAGAGGCATTTGGAAAATAATCAATAAAGAGAATAAGGAATTTTAAAAAGGATAACTCTTTTCACCAAATTACTTCGAAAGCAGTTTTGAAGTGTAGGCAAATTTTAAGCCTATATATATAATAAGGTGAAATGATATTATACAAATTCTCTTTTAAAAAGAAATAAACAATGAGATTAGATACATTTATTCATCGCCCAGTGCTGTCGACTGTGATTTCAATTATCATAGTTATTCTGGGAGTAATTGGTCTTATTGCTCTTCCAACAGAGCAATATCCCAACATTGCTCCACCAACAGTTATGGTGCAAGCTTCATATCCTGGAGCGAATGCTCAAACGGTATTGAATTCGGTTATCACACCACTTGAAGAATCAATCAATGGTGTTGAAAACATGACTTATATGACTTCTACAGCAACAAACGATGGTGGTGCAGGGATTATCATTTACTTCAAAGAAGGAAGTGATGCCGATATGGCTCAGGTAAACGTGCAAAACCGTGTTACACAAGCCAGTGCTTTATTGCCAGCAGAAGTGACTCAGTCGGGTGTTCATGTAGCAAAGCGTCAAAATTCACAGGTTCTTATCTTGTCTTTGGCAGGCGATAAAACTAAATATGATGAGCAATTCTTAACCAACTATGCAGATATTAATGTCGTTCCCGCTATCAAGCGTGTGAAAGGTGTGGGTAATTGTCAAAGCTTTGGTTCGAAAACTTATACCATAAGAATGTGGCTTGATCCTGCAAAGATGAAGCAACACAACCTAATTCCATCAGACTTGGTGGGCATTTTGGCGCAACAGAACATCGAAGCGGCTCCAGGTTCACTTGGAGAACAAACAAATAATATGTATGAGTACACCATTCGATACAAAGGAAGATTGCAAAAGCCAGAAGAGTTTGCTGATATGATTATCTCAACTGATGAGAGTGGGCAGACACTTCGTGTGAAAGACGTTGCGAAAGTTGAAATGGGTGCACTTTCATATGGTGCAGAAATGAGTTCAAATGGCGACCCCTCTGTGGTTATGATGATTACACAAAGTGCAGGTTCGAATGCAACTCAGATTGCAAATGATGTGAAGAAGGTTCTTGAAGAACAACAAAAGATTATGCCTCCAGGTATGGAATTCCGTATCATATCAGATGTTACAGAGTTCTTAGACGCATCTATTCACCACTTGCTACAGACACTTATTGAGGCGTTTATACTGGTGTTTATCGTGGTTTACATCTTCTTGCAAGATTTCCGTTCAACACTTGTACCGCTAGTTGCTGTACCAGTGTCGCTAATCGGTACATTCTTCTTCTTAAATGTATTCGGATTTACTCTTAACTTGCTAACTCTTTCAGCGTTAGTACTTGCAATTGCCATCGTAGTAGATGATGCCATAGTGGTAGTTGAGGCTGTTCACGCCAAATTAGATTTAGGATATAAATCTACAAAGAGTGCAACTGTCGATGCAATGAATGAAATTTCAGGTGCAATTATATCTATTACGCTTGTAATGGCATCGGTATTCGTGCCCGTTTCGTTTATGGGTGGAACCTCAGGGACATTCTATCGTGAGTTTGGTATAACCATGGCGATATCTATTGTCATATCTGCTGTGAACGCTTTAACACTTTCTCCTGCTCTTTGTGCAGTGCTATTGAAACCTCATAACGAAGATGGTACAGAGCGAAAGATGACTAGAATGGAGCGATTCCATGCTTCTTTCAATGCATCATACGACAAAGTGCTCGATAAATATAAAAAGGTTGTAACCGTATTTGTTAAAAAACCAGCTCTTGCAATTATCACTTTAGTTATAGGTATTGTTGTACTTGGAGTCACAGCAATGAACACAAAGAGTAGTTTAGTGCCCAATGAAGATACAGGAAACTTGTTTATTAACATACAAACTCCTCCTGGAACAGGTCTAGAAGAAACCAAGAAGATTGTGAAACAGGTGGATGCGATGTTGGCAACAAACCCTGCTATTGCACAAAGAACAATCTTAACAGGATATGGTTTGCTTGGAGGTGCAGGCTCAAATAACGCTACTATTTTCGTGAAACTAAAGAGTTTTGAAGAGAGAAGTAAAGATGAAACCCTCTTAAAGTACATTGGTGTGCACAATGAAGGTAGTATGATGGTGCTAGGAATGATCTATAAACAGACCGCAGCCATTAAAGGTGCAAAGATACTTGCATTCCCTCCACCTATGGTTCAGGGTTATTCGATGACAGGTGGTTTAACTTTCTCTGTGCAAGACCGTACTGGGGGTAGTATAGATAAGTTCTTTAATGTAACCAAGAACTTTATTGCAGAGTTGAATAAGCGTCCTGAAATTACCAATGCAATGACCACTTTCGATACGAAGTATCCACAGTATATGCTCGATGTAGACGTTGCTCGTTGTAAACAAAGTGGTATTTCGCCAAAAGATATCTTAACAACTATGCAGGGATACTTTAGTGGAATGTATGCATCTAACTTCAATGCGTATGGTAAGTTGTATCGTGTTTACATTCAAGCTGCACCTAATTTCCGTGCAGATGTAAAGAGCTTGAATAGCATTTATGTACGAACCAATAAGGGAATGTCGCCAATTAACGAGTTTGTTAACTTGAAACAGACATTCGGTCCTCAATCAGTTGAGCGTTTTAACCTATACACTGCGATCAATGTTAATGCGCAAGTGTCAGATGGTTATTCATCTGGTGAGGCCTTAAATGCATTGAACGAGGTGGCAAAGACAAGTCTTCCACAAGGTTATTCATTTGACTATTCAGGCTTAACACGTGCAGAACAAGAATCAAGTAACTCAACTTTCATGATTTTCGGCTTGTGTTTGTTATTCGTTTATTTGATTCTAAGTGCTCAATACGAAAGCTATTTATTGCCATTATCGGTGATTTTGTCTATACCTTTCGGTCTTGCAGGAGCCTTCTTGTTTACACTCCTCTTCAAGAACAATAACGATATCTACATGCAAATTGCGTTAATTATGTTGATTGGACTATTAGCTAAGAACGCAATCCTTATCGTTGAGTTCGCATTAGAGCGTCGAAGAACAGGTATGGCGATATCTTGGTCTGCCATATTAGGTGCTGGTGCTCGTCTACGTCCTATCCTAATGACCTCGTTAGCGATGATTATTGGTTTGCTTCCATTGATTATTCCTAATGGAGTTGGATATAATGGAAACATGACTTTGGGTGCTGCTGCGGTTGGAGGAATGCTTATTGGAACACTATGTCAGGTGATTGTTGTACCTGCTTTGTTCTATATTTTCCAATCATTGCAAGAGAAACTGAGTCCAATTAAGTTCGAAGACGAAGTGAATAACGAAGTTTCTCACGACTTAAAGAAATACGCTAAGCGTCGTTATGGAAATAAAAAGTAAAACAGAAATGAAGATGAAACATCTAAATATCATAATAATGGCATTTGCAGTAGTTTCTTTTACTAGCTGCAAAAGCCTTTATGGGAAGTATGAAAGACCAACTGTTAATACCAAAGGTCTTGTTCGTGATGTTGTGAGTAATACCGACACGCTTGCTGTTACCGATACAACTAACTTCGGAAATATGCCTTGGCGTAGTGTATTTACAGACCCACAGCTACAGACGCTCATTGAGATGGGACTGCAACACAATAACGACTTGCTCAATGCTGCATTAAATGTAAAAGCTGTTGAGGCGCAACTTATGGCAGCAAAGCTATCATTCTTGCCCTCATTTACATTCACACCACAAGGAACCATCGCCTCTTGGGATGGTAACAAGGCAACTCAAACCTATCAATTGCCTATCAGTGCAAGTTGGGATATTGATTTGTTTGGAAAACTTTTAAGTCAAAAAAGAAGTGCACAAGTGGCTCTTCTTGCTACAAAAGACTATCAAGTGGTGGTGAAAACCAATGTAATTAGTGGTATTGCCAATATGTATTACACCTTATTGATGCTCGATAAACAGCTAGATATAGTGAATAATATGGAGAAACTCACCAAAGAAACACTCGACTTAATGGTTATTCAAAAAGATTTAGGAAGAGTTCGTTCAACAGGTGTGCAGAGTGCAGAGGCTAATTACTATTCGGTTCAAACAAAAAAGACTGACATTATTCGCCAAATACGTGAAACAGAAAATGCACTTTCATTGCTTTTAGGTCAAACTGCGCAAACAATTCAACGTGGAAAGATAGATAACCAATCACTTCCACCCAACCTTTCAACAGGTGTTGGCATAAGTATGCTCAATAATCGTGCCGACGTTCATGCTGCAGAAATGAATCTTGCACAATGTTTTTACAATGTTCAAACAGCAAGAAGTCGTTTCTATCCAAGTTTAAGTATCACAGGCACAGGAGTCTTTACCAATAGTAGTGGTATGGGAATTGTTAACCCTGGAAAGTGGCTTTTATCGACAGTAGGCTCTTTAGTGCAACCTATTTTTGCAAAAGGACAGATTGTTGCAGGCTTAAAGGTAGCTCAGATGAAATACGAACAAGCCCTAAATACATGGCAAAATAAAGTGTTAAACGCAGGAAATGAGGTAAGTAATGCGCTTGTTAAGTATAATTCGGCAGTGACAAAGTCTGAACTTGAAAGCAAACGCATTGCTACTTTAACAAAGAATGTAGCAGATACAAAACTCTTATTGCAACAAAGTAATAGCTCATACCTTGAAGTTATTACCGCACAACAAACCTTGTTGAATGCAGAACTATCAAAGGTTACAGAGGATTTTACAAAGATGCAGTCTATAGTTAGTCTTTATCAAGCTCTTGGTGGAGGCACAAAATAAACTCTAATTCATAACTTAAAAGAAAGAATTATGGCAAGTGAAATTAGTAATAGGGCAGAAATAGACCCAAGAGCAAAGATAGGAAACAACTGTAAAATTTATCCTTTTGTTTATATTGAAGGAGATGTTGTAATAGGAGATAATTGTGTTATTTATCCATTTGTAAGCATTATGAATGGAACCCGCATGGGAAATGGAAACACAATATATCAAAATACGGTGATTGGAGCAACTCCTCAAGATTTCGATTTCGATGGAGCTGCAACCGAAACAGTTATTGGAAACAATAATAACATTCGTGAAAACGTGGTTATTAACCGTGCAACTAATGCAGGAGGACAAACAGTTATTGGCAATGAGAACTTTCTTTTAGAAGGTGCTCACATATCGCATGACACAAAGATTGCAGATAAATGCGTTCTAGGTTATGGTACAAAGATAGCAGGTGACTGCGAGATAGGTTCGAATGTAGTGTTCTCTGCTAATGTAATTGTCAATGCAAAGGCTCGTGTTGGTAATGCTGCTTTCATTAAACCAGGTACAACATTCCGCAAAGATGTGCCTCCTTTTGTTGTGGCAGGAGGAACTCCTGTGGGCTATAATGGTTTGAATAACGTAATATTAGACGCTCTTGGCATTACAGAAAAGTCGCAAAAGCACATCGCAAATGCCTATCGTTTGCTCTTCCACGGTCAAACAAGTGTGGTAGATGGTATTTCTCAGATCAAACAACAAGTGCCTCCAGGAGCGGAAATCGATGGAATTATCGAATTTTTAGATGGAACTAAGAATGGATTGATAACCAAATTATAATACACTTGTTGTTTAAACGGCTTGTGTATTAGTAGTGGGCAGTGTGCTGTTAGAAAGAAATTGGAGTGTTTTATTTTTGAGTTAAATCCACTTCAACAACTTTTTTATTTTTGTTTCGTGTGCCACTGCACTGCTTCTTTTTTATCTTTTATATGAAATAGGTCGATTTTAACACAGTAAAAAGGGTGTAGTCGACCTATTTTGTTTTTCTTCTTCTTATCACTAAGGTAGTGGTTCTATCTCTGCAATAAATCTTTTAAGAAATTCATTCATGTCCATTCTTTTTCATATTTAAATTCTTTCAAATATAAACTCAGTGTTTTGGCATCTTAAAAACATACATATTGCATGGTAAAAACATTGTTATTGCATGGTAAAGTCATAGCTTTTAAAATGAGATGTCAAAACGATTGATTAACAGAGAGATAGAGGATGTAAGGGAACACTTGTGAATGAATGCTAGCAAAGAGGAAGAGAAAGGGTCTAATAATACAAAAGTGCTTTGTTATTTCGTTATGAAACAGATAAAAGACTCCTATCTTTATCTTTTAATTTGCTTGTTAAAGCATTACAAGTTATTTGAGAGTGGCATATACTTCGTAGCTCTTAAAGCGTTTGTTAATGATTACAACCCTAGAAGGTTGCGTGCTGAAACTGCCAGCTTTCCATACTTTTACATCATTGTTTATAGGTAAATCTGGAGCTGTTGCATATATGTTTTGAAGAAAAATATTGATATTCTAACTTTTTGATGGTTATTTAATTTTATATGTTTAATGATAATTCAAGTAGATAAGACTTTGTTAAGAACCTAAAACATCAAAAGGTAATCAAATTGTTGGCTTTTGTGTCGTTAATTGTCGTTAATCTGTTGTTATTTAGGTATTTTTTTCGTTACTTTGCAGAGGTTATAGCTATAATATCACCTTATATATAAGATGGGAAAGAAACGTAATAGAACCCGTAATCGCTCAAGATTTCAGGGTTTTACATTGTGTATAAGTACAGCTTTGGTGCTTATTTTGTTAGGAATGGTAGTCTTTTCAGTACTAACATCACGCAATTTATCTAACTATTTCAAAGAAAATATGGTAGTTACGATGATGCTTGATGCCGAAACAACAAACTCAGAGGCTTTGCAATTATGTCGTTCTATTGCACAGAAACCATATATTGCACACTTAGATTATATCAGTAAAGAGCAAGCTTTGAAAGAACAAACAGAAGCTTTGGGCTCAAATCCATTAGAATTTGTAGGTCATAACCCTTTTCTTTCATCAATAGAAGTACGTCCAAAGGCAGATTATGCTAATAGTGATTCGCTTATTTGGATTAAAGCAGATTTGAAAAAGATGGCAAGAGTAGGCGAGATTACCTATCAAAAGAACTTGATGGATAGCGTAAACAAGAATCTTCGTAAAATAAATATCGTGTTATTGATATTAGCAACCTTGTTAATTTTCGTGTCATTTTCGCTTATTAACAATACGGTTCGATTGGGTATCTATGCTCAACGCTTTTCAATTCACACCATGAAGCTTGTTGGTGCATCGTGGGGATTTATCAAACGACCTTTCTTAAAGCGTGCTCTTGGAGTAGGAGTGCTAGCTGCTTTCCTTGCAAACTTAGTGCTTTGTGCAGGTGCATGGGCTTTATATAACTATGAACCAGAGGTATTCCTCATCATAACATGGGACGTATGGGCTATTACTGCTGGTGCAGTTGTGTTGCTAGGAGCACTTATTACACTTGTATGCTCAAATATATCCGTGAATAAATTCTTGAGAATGTCAGCTGGAGAATTATACAAAATCTAAGTCATTAGTATTTTGATTTTCTTTTGCTAGATACTTTTTTTTAAATAACCCCATTCTTATTGAACGCAGTTTGTGGCTAGATGTGTCCTAGAGGCATTGCCCAAGCGAAACAGAAACAATATAATTTCAATCGATTATATGAATAGAGAAAACTTTGCTTTTGGTAAAATCAATTTCATTTTACTAGCAGTTGGCGTCTTAGTAATTATCTTAGGATTTATATTAATGAGTGGCTCATCTTCAAGCGAAACCACTTTTAATCCTGAAATATTTAGTGCAACCCGCATAAAAGTGGCACCTATTGTGTGCGTTATCGGCTTTGTTTCAATTATTTTCGGTATAATGAAGAAGCCAAACAGCACTAAAGAATAATAGAATTGTAAGATATTTATTAGAGCGAAGATATTTAGTTATATTTCCGCACAATAGCTATTGTTCGTAAAATCATATCAAAAGCATAGCTAAAAACTCATCAGTTATGCTTTCAATTCATCTTTAATAAAACATTAATGACATTATTAGAAACCCTAATATTGGCGATAGTAGAAGGATTAACCGAGTTTCTTCCCATCTCATCTACAGGCCATATGATTATAGCTCAAAATCTTTTGGGCATAGAGAGCACATCATTTGTAAAGGCATTCACCATCATTATTCAGTTTGGTGCAATCCTTTCGGTACTTTGTTTGTATTTTCAACATTTCTTTAAGTTGAACAATGCGCCCGTAGATCCTAATCTTTCACTTTTTAAAAGGTTATTACATAAGTTCGATTTCTATGTGAAATTGCTCGTAGCTTTTGTTCCTGCAGCCGTAATAGGATTGCTTGGAAAGAAGAGTGGCATAATAGATAGATTCTTAGAACATGTGGAAGTGGTTGCAATTATGCTTGTTGTAGGTGGTGTCTTTATGCTCTTTTGCGATAAATTATTTGAAAAAAAGAGTAGTGAAGAAACCTTATTAAGCAATAAGAGAGCCTTTATTATTGGCTGTTTTCAATGTCTTGCGATGATACCAGGTGTGTCTCGATCAATGGCAACCATTGTTGGTGGAATGTCACAACGTTTCACTCGTCGTGCTGCAGCAGAGTTTTCATTCTTCTTAGCCATTCCAACTATGGCAGGAGCAACGGTCTTAGACGTTTATGAAGTGCTCTTTAAAGATCCTAATTCGGTGTCTTGGGCAACTGGAGATAATATCAAAATGTTGCTAATAGGATGTGTAGTAGCTTTTATTGTAGCTCTTCTTGCCATGAAATGGTTTGTTAACTTCCTTGCGAAATACGGCTTCAAAGCCTTTGGTTACTATCGTATTGTTGTAGGAATGTTTATTCTTGTGTGGTTAATGCTTGGTTATAACTTATCAATGGTAGACTAAATGAACTTCAAAGCAGGCGAGATTATACACATAGATAAGCCCTATGGAATCACAAGTTTTGGCGCATTAGCGCACATTAGATACCTTCTTTCACGCAAATTAGGGGTCAAGAGGCTTAAAGTTGGACACGCAGGAACACTTGATCCGTTAGCAACTGGGGTCTTAACTCTATGCACAGGGAAGGCAACAAAGCTAATAGAACAATTGCAAGGGCATACAAAAGAGTATGTAGCAACAATGCAATTAGGGGCCACAACACCCAGTTATGATATGGAACACTCTGTTAATGAAACCTTTGAAACACAGCATATTCATCGTGAAAGCATTGATGCAGTATTGCCATTGTTTATTGGTGACATTCAACAAGTGCCCCCTTCGTATAGTGCTTGCAAAGTAAATGGAGCACGAGCATACGACTTAAAGCGTGCAGGAGAGCATGTAGAGCTGTCTGCAAAGCAAATAAGAATAGACGAAATAGAGGTCCTTCATTTTGATGAAGAAACCAAATTGCTCACCATTAGAGTTGTATGTGGAAAAGGAACATATATCCGTTCACTCGCAAGAGATTTAGGAAGAGCACTCAATAGCGGTGCTTATCTCACAGAATTGCGTAGAACAAAGGTTGGAGATGCATTCGTTGAAAATTGTATTAACTATGATTCTTTTGGCGAATGGTTGAACCAACAAACGATAGAAGATATCGAATAACACCATAAAAAGCCTATTTATATTAGGCAAAATAAAGATAATGGGACGATAAGAACTGCTTATTTCATTTTTGAGTAGACCGCTTCTTAATAACGAAATCTAAACCATTATCTTACGATAAATAAATAATTGATACATAAAAACAAAAAGATACTATATAAAATATGAAGCTATCTCAATTTAAATTCAAGTTACCTGCTGAACAGGTGGCATTGTATCCTCATTATTTTGAAAGAGAATACACTGATAAAGATGGTAAGAAAGAAACCTTTAAGATTACTCGTCAAGATGAAAGTCGATTGATGGTCTTACATAAGAAATCAGGAACTATCGACTTATTTCAAAAAGACGAGAATGGAAATCCTATCGAAGGCAAGTATATTGAGTTTAGAAATATAGTTGAATATTTTGATGAAGGCGATACATTTATATTCAATGACACAAAGGTTTTCCCTGCTCGTTTATATGGAACAAAAGAGAAAACAGATGCAAAGATTGAGGTATTCCTTTTAAGAGAGCTCAACCAAGAGATGCGTTTGTGGGATGTTTTGGTTGAACCTGCACGTAAAATAAGAATCGGAAACAAACTATTCTTCGACGAAAGTGGCTCTATGGTTGCTGAAGTTATCGACAACACAACAAGTAGAGGCAGAACTTTACGCTTCTTATACGACTGTCCTCACGAAGAATTTAAGAAGGAATTATATGCTTTAGGCGAGTCTCCTTTACCACGATACATTATTGATAATCGCGAAGAAACCCATGCAACACAAGAAGATTTAGAGAACTTCCAATGTATATTTGCTAAGAATGAAGGAGCCGTTACAGCCCCTTCTACAGGCTTACACTTTAGTAGAGAGCTATTAAAGAGAATGGAGATAAAAGGTATCAATAATGCTTATATCACCCTACATTGCGGTTTAGGTTGCTTTAATGATATCGAAGTAGAAGACCTAACCAAGCATAAAATGGACTCAGAGCAGATGGTTGTTAATGCAGAAGCATGTAAGATAGTAAACGATACCAAACGTAATGGAAAGAAAGTGTGCGCAGTTGGTACCAGTGTTGTTAAGGCAACAGAGACCGCGGTGGGCACAGATGGAATGTTAAAAGAATTCGATGGATGGACCAACAAATTCATTTTCCCTCCTTATGACTTTGGACTTTCAAACACAATGGTAACTAATTTCTACCATCCTTATTCAACATTGTTGATGGAAACCGCTGCCTTTGGAGGCTATGAGTTGGTTATGGAGGCTTATGATCTTGCCGTTAAGCATGGTTATATGTTTGGATGTTTCGGCGATTCGCTATTGATTTTGAACGATTAATGCTACACATTGTATATTTAGGGCTTGGCTCTAACATTGGTGCAAGACACGAAATGATAGAGAAAGCCATAAAACTTATAGCAGAGCAGATTGGAGATGTAGTGCTCCAGTCTGCTCTTTACGAAACCGAACCATGGGGTTTTAACTCCAAAAACCTCTTTATCAATGGGGCAATTGCATGCCAAACCACTTTAACCCCATTAGAAGTGCTTCAGAAAACGAAGGCAATAGAGAAACAATTAGGTAGAACGCATAAAACGAAGAGTGGTGAATATGAAGACAGAGTGATTGATATTGACATCTTGCTTTACGACGATTTGCATCTCACTCATTCGCAATTGGTCATTCCACATCCTCATATTGCCAAGCGACCATTTGTTTATCAGCCTCTGTGTGATATCCTTTCCAAAAGCATATTGGAACGAATTATAGGACAAGAGATACCTTATAACAAAAAAGAAGCTCAGTAGTTGAGCTTCTTTTTTTATTTCTTTTTACTTGGAATTTTAAATACTTTACCGCTTTGAGCAATCTTAAACAATGTTCCAGTGGGGCAAACAAACCTGCAATAGGGGCGTGGAACAAAGAAAGAGAGAAATAGAAAAACCACCGCAATGGCAAGAACAACCCACGAAGCTGTGGTGATTAAGAAAGCCGAAAACACTTCATAATCCATCCATTCGAATGCAGTTCCAACCAACATCAACATCATTAGTACCGTCCAAAGAATCTCTCTGAATAGCTCTAAGCGTTTAGTTGTCTCCTTAGACATCTTCCATTTCTTTTTAGTTGTGCTACTTGCAAGCTCTTGAATGGAGCCATAAGGACATATATTGTTGCAATAATAGTTCTTTTTGCCAAACAAAGGGTAGACGAAAGCCGTGATAAGCATAATTAAAGGTACAGCACTGATTGTCCAATTGGTGCCATGAGACAAGAAACTAACTATCAAAGAGTAAGATACAAACGTACCGCACCACAAGCCAAGTACCGCAATATTCAAGATGAACTGAATTCTTCTCATCCACTTATTCTTGTAAAAAAGTGGAATAACCGCCCCCATAAGTACCACAATCAATCCCGCAATATATTGCCAAGTCCATTCAAAAGTGTTGCTTTGAGGCTGTTGTTGTTTGGTTTGAGCTGCATATTGAGCTGCAGCACGCACATTAGCGATAATGGCTTTCGATGAAAATGTAGCTCCACTAACAGCATCTACCTTTGCAGTTACAGCCTTTTCAGTTTCAAGTCCTTGCCACTTCGCAAATAAAGTCGATGCTTCTTCAAAAAAGTCGGGAGTCTCTTTATTGGGAAGAGCAACGATTTTAGTAATCTTATTGTCTTTAAAATACACCTCTAAGGGCACTTCTCCTGCATAACCCGTGATGCCTTTGCCCAAAGTGGTGGTGTTAATAATTCGTGTTCCGTCTTCTGTAGCTCGCTCAATTGTCACCTTTTTAGTTACAACAACAGTGTCGGTGTCTTGCTTTATCTTGTGTCCTAGCACCGTTCCATCACGATTTACAGCCACAACCATCATTACCAAACAACATGTTAAGAGGGCTAATAAGCGTTGTATATTATCCTTTTTCATTCTTTTTATTTTCAGCTTGTAATCTTGTTCGATGTAAAATCTATAAATTAAAATATAGAATGGGCAACAAAGGTACGATAAAAAAATGAGAAAATTTAAGTCCTTATTTACCTTTTGAACACCCTTGCAGTGTTCTCTCTTTTTGTGTGGCTTGTAAAAGCATCGCTATTGCATTATAAAAACATAGCTTTTATGTCCTAAAAGCATTGCAATTATACGTCAAAAGCATAGCTTTTATTTTTCAATAAAAATCGTATTAAAATCAATTCTTTCACTGCGTTAAATAAGATTATCAAGCCTAAAAACTGCAAATTAATAATTATCTTTGCATAAAATGGGGGTAGAAGATATTCTAAAAAGAGATTAGCTTAGTGACTAACCCTTATAAAGTGAGATTGAAAACGAGCTATATCAAGATAAAAACGATGCTCAAATTCGTTAGAAAGTCGTGTTGATGGCATTGTAAAAAGATGAGTTCTAATTTAAAATATTTAGCTTTTAAAATAGTAGAGAATATGAAAAAGATATTACATTTATTGAGTTTTATGTTTTTGGTTCCTGTTTTTTGTAGTGCACAAACTTACACTTCGCTTTGGAAAAAGGTGCAGGCTGCCCAGTATAGCGACCAACCCAAAACTCAAATACGTCTATTTAATGAGATTATTACAAAGGCTACAGCAGAGAAAAGATATGGACAATTACTTAAAGCTGAGGTTGATAAGATTAATGTTCGATATGAGATAAATGCTGATGCAATTGTTGCTGACGTCAAAAAACTCGCATCTCAGGCGCAAAGGGTAGAAAAAAACAATCCTGCTTTGCATGCAGTTTATTGCGTTGTTTTATCAAATTTCTATCGAAATTATTACAATTTGGGCGAGCATCGTAACGATTCTGCTTTAAAATATCAACGTCTTGCTGTGGCGCATCCTGAACTATTGGCAAAGAATTCTGCTGATGATTATCAGCCTTTGGCAAGTAAAGGTATTGATAGTGGTATCTTTAATAATGACTTGTTGCATGCAGTTGCAATTGATACCCGTAACTTTAGCGTGTTACACAAATACTATTCAACTCATAATAATCGTTCTGCTGCTTGTATTAGCGCAGCTTTACTACTTCAAAATAGTCCTAATAGCAATGAGGTCTATTCGAAAAAGTCGAAGCATTTGCAACGAATCGACTCGCTAATAACCGAATATAAAGACCTTTTAGAGGCAGGTGAGTTGGCAATTACACGCTATCAGTATATCCAAAATCTAGAAGATGTAGAGGTGGAAGATAAAATTCAGTATATAGATTATGCCCTTTCTCATTGGGGAGGCTGGCGAAATATGAACACTTTGCGCAACTATCGTAAAGAATTGACTTTGCCATCGTTCCAAGTTTCGATAGGAAAAGATATGCTTCGCCCTCACACTCCACTCACATTTCCTGTTCTATCGCTTTGCAACATTCCTTCTCTCACGATGAAATTGTGGCGCACTAGTTTGAAAGGTGATAACCAATTAAACCCAACTGTAGCTAAAGAATATGCTAAAATAAAGGCTCTTTCTGAGAAAACACCATGTTATACCGAAACAAAGAGATATGTAGGCCTACCAGACTATAAGGTTATTAGAGACACGTTCACTGTATCTGGTTTAGAAACGGGTGTGTATTTGGTGGAATATTCTACCGAGGTAAAAGGTATTTCGCCTGAAAGAGCACTGTTGTATGTAAGCGATATTTATCTACTTCAACAAGAATTGGATAGAGATAGAAGACGCCTTGTGGTAGTAAATGCTACAAGTGGCGAGCCAATAGCAGGTGCAAACGTTCGAGTTAGAATTCAAAAGTATGATGAAAGCGTAGATGTTGTTGAGAAATATACTTGCGACAACAAGGGAGAAGTGATTGTTCGAGATAATAAAGAAGGTATATCTACATACTATATCACCACTCCTACAGATGAATATTGCACTGTTTTTAGTCCTTCTGGCAATATAATGATAGGTAACGAAGATAGAACAAAGGAATGTTATTCTATCTTTACCGATCGTAGTGTGTATCGACCTGGACAAACTTTGAATGTTTCAGTGTTGGCATATCGCAATATTAAGGGTGAAAATATAGAGGTACTACCCAAAGAGAAAATTACTATTTTACTTTGCAACGCAAGTGGAAAGAAGATTGAAGAAAAGCAATTGGTGACAAATGAATATGGAGATGCCTCTACAACCTTCACTATTCCTACTGTAACTTTAAACGGAACATTCTTCATTATGGCTAATGACAGCTATAAAAGTGTGGAAGTGAGCGAATATAAACGTCCTACTTTTACACTTCATTTTGATGAGATTACACAGAAATATGTAGAAGGTGATACCGTAAAAGTACATGGAAAAGCAATGAGTTTTGCAGGTGTTGGGCTGCAAAAAGCACAGGTTAGTTATACAATCAAACGTCGCCCACGTTTCTTTGGCTGGTCTACTATGTGGTCAGCACAAACCTCTGTGGTGGCAAAAGATACCATACAAACCAACGAAAATGGTGAGTTTACTATTCCAGTGCACCTCCTTTTACCTTTAAAGAAGCGTGATAAGGAATCTCGTTATTATTCATTTGATATCGAAACACAGGTTACTAGCTTGGCAGGAGAAACGCAAGAAGGATCTTTTTCTATTCCTTTGAGCGAGCATCCAACGGTGTTCTATACCACAGTTCCAGAGAAAATAGAGAAAAAAGACTCGCTTTTGCTCACTTTAAACTATCAAAATAATACAGGAAAGGCTATTGATGGTGTAGCAAAAGTGCAAATTGGAGCTGGAAAAGCATGGCAAACATGTGCCGTAAACAAGGCTATTGCTTTCTCTTTATCGGCTCTTTCAACAGGAAGACAACAGCTTGTGGCTATCTGTGGCAATGATACTATTAGAGAATCGTTCTTGGTTTATGATGTGAATGCTACCAAAGTGCCTGTTGATACCTTAGATTGGTTCAACCAAAGAGATTTCATTTTCGATACAAATCATCAGCAAGCACGAATTCAAATAGGTACATCTGCACCACAACAACACATTGTTTACACCATAGCAACAAACGATAGTGTTATGGAACAGGGTGCTTTTGATATTAAAAATGAGGTCTTTACTCATGTCGTAAGCTATAAACCTGAATATAAAAATGGTGTTCTTATTACTTATGCGTGGGTTAAAAACGATGTATGTTACACCCATTCGGCTTCAATATCACGTCCATTGCCTGATAAAAAGTTAGATGTTGCATGGAAAACGTTTAGAAATAGACTTACACCAGGGCAGAAAGAAGAATGGACTTTAACTGTTTCGAAAGATAAAAAGAAGATTGCAAGAGCTCAAATTCTTGCAAGTATGTACGATAAATCGCTTGATGAAATTGTTGGACATCAATTCTATTTCAATCCAGAATTGGGCTATACACTTCCTTATATGTATTGGGTTAAACTATATTATAATAGTAGTACGATATATGGAGAGCAACCTTTTAAACCTTTAAATGCACCTAATTTAGACTTTACTACATTTAATGTAGGTAGAGAAGTGCCTGTTTCAAGTTATAAAAGCGTAAACATTAGAGGTCGTTCTAAACTCTATTATGAAGAAAAAAAGGAATTTGAGTCAGGTGCAACACGTGTTATGAGTGCTAAAAATATGGCTCAACCAGAGGTGATAGCTGTTGCATTAGAAGGCTCTGTTGCAGGAATTCAGGTGAATAAAAATAGTGCTTCGGAAGAAGACAACGCTATTTTAGATGTCAATAGTAATAAGATTGGAAACAATAAAGAGGCTAACGCAATGAAGAATGCACTCGAAACACGTCGCAACTTTGCAGAAACAGCTTTCTTCTATCCTAACATTCAGACTAATGAAGAAGGCGAAGCAAGTTTCACGTTCACTCTTCCTGAAAGCGTAACAACATGGAAGTTCATGGCTTTTGCACACGATAAAGATATGAATTATGGCTTCCTGACCGACGAAGCAGTGGCTCAAAAGACCGTAATGCTTCAACCTAATATGCCTCGTTTCTTACGAGTTGGAGATAAAGGTGTGCTTAGTTCGCAGTTATCAAATATGTCATTGCAGGCAATTAAGGGTGTGGCTACATTCGAAGTGATAGACCCTGAGACTCAAAAAGTGATCTTTTCGCAAAATAAGAAATATGCCCTTGGGGCGCAAGCTACACAAAGTTTAGACTTTAATTTTGACACTTCGCAATGGCCTTCATTAGTAATTATCCGCTGTGTAGCATCGGGTAAGGGCTTTAGTGATGGTGAACAACACTATGTTCCCGTTCTTTCTGATTCTGAATGGGTAACCAATAGCATCGCATTTACATTGACCAAGCCACAAACAAAGACGATCAATACCGCCTCATTGTTTGCATCTGACTCTCAAAAGAAGCAACTAACGGTTGAATATACGCAAAATCCTGCATGGTTATCGATACTCTCTTTGCCTACAATTGCAGAGCCTAAAGACAATAATGCCATTGATATTGCTGCAGCATTGTATGCCAATATCACTGCAAAAGCTATTCTAAAGACTTCTCCAAACATTAAAAATGTATTGGAAATATGGCGTAGAAATCCTACAAAAGAATCGCCATTAACCAGTGCTTTACAGCAAAATGCCGAGTTAAAGGCTCTTGTTCTTGCCGAAACTCCATGGGTGTTAGAGGCTGATAAGGAAACAATGCAAAGACAACAACTCGTCAATTACTTTGATGAATCACAGATAGAATATCGCTTAAAACAACAAACCGATGCGTTAAAAGGGCTTCAAACGACTCAAGGAGGATTTGCGTGGTATCCTGGTATGATGCCTAATGGATATGTAACAACTGTAGTTTCTGAGCTGTTAGGACGGTTAAATCAACGCAATCTCATAGATAATCAATTGAAAATGATATTAGATGGCGGGTTAAGATATATCGAAAGAGATCTAACAAATAAGATTGAAGAACTTAAAAAGAATACAAAAGACAGATATTATGCCCATTATTTGCATGAAACAATAGCGCACTATCTATATGTTCATGCGTTAGGTGATAGTCAAAAGCAATCGTCTAAGGTTGTAAGTGATGATTATTTGCTTACCAAAAAGTTGCCTCAAAGTAAGGAACTAACAATATATGGTAAGGCAAAAATAGCCTATGCGCTTTATAAAAGACATGCCAATAACGCTCAATATCTTGCCAAAGCAAAAGAACTTCTTAACTCTATAAAAGAGTATTCGGTATATAATGAGGAGAAAGGACGCTTTTTCAATACTTATAAAGCACCTTACTCGTGGCTCGATGGACATGTTCCTACGCAGGTTGCTGCTATCGAATTACTTCAAACAATGGCGCAAGGAGATACTCAAACCATTGCCCAAATGCAGCAATGGCTTGTTCAAACTTATAGAAGTTTGCGCAAACAAAGTGCTTTAAACGCTGTAGATGTGGCGTATGTGCTTCTTGGTAACAAGAAAGATGCCATGCAATTAGAGAACTTAACACAAGCTCCTGTTATCAAAATCAATAGCAATAAGGTTGAAACCTCAAAGGCTTCAGCAGGCTTAGGATATGTTAAAGCGTCTCAATTGGTGAACAATCCACCTGTGGTAACAATTGAAAAGAATGATAATACTACTTCTTGGGGAGCTGTTTATGCGCAGTTTGAGCAAAAAACAGCCAACGTTTCTGCTGCAACTTCAGGCTTATCTATTCATCGAGATGTATTCTTTAATGGTAAAGAAGCAAACAATGTTTCTTTCAAAAAAGGTGATAAAATAACGATAAAGATAACTATTAATGCCGATAAAGATTATAACTTTGTAGAAGTAAGCGATAAACGTGCAGCTTGTTTAGAGCCTACTTTGCAGCTAAGTGGCTATCAACAAGAAGCTTATTGTTCGATGAAAGACAATGCAACTCATTATTTCTTCGATCGTTTAAGAAAAGGAACTCACGAGTTAACGGCAACATATTACATTGATAAAGAAGGTACATTCCAAAGCGGAACATGCGTTGTTCAATGCTTATATGCTCCTGAATTTATTGCACGAGATGCCGCAAAGATGTTTAAAGTGGTAGCCAACTAACTTTAAAAGATATCTTGAGAGGCAAGATAAAATGATATTTACAAACATAGATAATAATAAAATAGAATATAAATGAATAGAATGTGGATGATGGCAGTGGTCCTTTGCTCGTGTATGACGATGGCAAATGCACAAGAATTGACCATTGCTAATGAAGTGACAGATATAGGACAAACAAGCTATAGAATACCAGTTATTGCAGATTATGAAGTGACTAACACAGGCAACAAGCCCTTAGTTATCAATAATGTTGAGGTGAGTTGTGGCTGTGTAAAGGTAGATTATCCCAAACAACCAATACTACAAGGTAGTAAAGCGCATATTCGTGCCACTTTCGACGCTGCTCAATTGGGTCATTTCACAAAGCAATTGCTAGTTTATAGCAATGCCGATCCACGTCCTGCACTCCTTATTTATAAAGGTGTTGTAGTATCTTCGATACAAAATTTCGAAGGAACTTATGCTTCAAAGATAGGTCGTTTAGAGGCAGAACGCAATGAAGTAGAGTTTGATGACGTTCATACTGGAGAATATTCACAACAAAAAATATTTATAAAGAATAATACAAAGAAGATAATTCAGCCAATAGCGATGCATCTTCCCAATTATTTAAAGGTAGATATATCGCCTAATAAGCTTGCACCTGGACAGAGTGGAGTCCTTGCAATCAGTCTAGATTCAAGACTATTGAATACCTTTGGATTAACACAAACATCAATTTTCTTGGGTATGTATCCTGGAGATAAGGTGTCGAGTGATAAAGAAATTAACGTGAGTGCAGTGCTTTTGCCTTCGTTTGATAAGCTTTCTGAAGAAGAACTACAAAAAACAGCAAAGTTAGAGCTATCTAATGAGGTGCTAGAACTTGGCTCTTTTGATGGTAAAAAGAAGAAAAAAGGCGATATTGAGATAAAGAATGTAGGTCAATCGGTATTAGATATACGCTCTATTCAAATGTTTACAGCTGGTTTGCGTGTTGATTTAAGCAAGACAAAGCTTAGACCTGGTGAGGCAACAACAATGAAGATAACCGCAGATGCACAGCTATTGAAGAGCGTTAAGGCAAAACCAAGGGTTTTAATGATTACAAACGACCCCTCAAAGCCTAAAGTTATTATAACAATTAACGTAAAATGATTAACATAGAGATAGATAATGGCAGTGGATTTTGCTTTGGAGTGACCACTGCAATACGTAAAGCTGAAGAAGAACTTGCATCTGGTGAGGCGATGTACTCATTGGGAGACATTGTTCATAACGGCATGGAAGTGAATCGACTTGCTAAGAGTGGGCTCACAACTATCGACCATGAGAAGCTTAAAGAGCTTAAAAATGCAAAGGTTTTGTTGCGTGCTCATGGCGAACCACCAAGTACTTACGAACTAGCAAAGAAGAATAATATAGAGATTATAGATGCAACTTGCCCTGTTGTGTTGCAACTTCAAAAGCGGATAAGAAAGCAGTTTGAGGCGAATCCCGAAGCTCAAATTGTGATATTCGGTAAGAATGGTCATGCAGAAGTGTTGGGGTTAGTTGGTCAAACGGCAAATAGAGCCATTGTGATAGAGAATTTTGAAGATGCAAAAAAACTCGATTTCAATCGTGATATCTATTTTTATTCGCAGACAACAAAGAGCTTAGAGGAGTTTTTACGCATTATAAAATATATCAAAGAACATATTTCTAGCTCGGCAAAGTTTGATAGTTTCGACACTATATGTAGGCAAGTGGCAAACAGAATGCCCAACATTGCACTCTTTGCAGCTAAACATGATCTTATATTATTTGTGAGTGGACGCAAGAGTAGTAATGGAAAGGTGCTTTATAATCAATGTAAAAACATCAACCCCAATAGCTATCATATCGAGAATGCAGAAGAAATAGACCTTAAATGGTTTGCGAATGTGAACTCTGTAGGTATCTGTGGCGCAACAAGTACGCCTAAATGGTTGATGGAAGAGTGCAGAGATTATATCAAAAAGCATTTAAATGGAAATCAAGAGAGTAACGAATAGAAGCCTATTGTTAGTGTAAAACCTTGCAAATAGTGCGTTTCTATTTAATTTTAAATTATTTATAAACACATAAAAAACAGATATTATGGAAATAGGAGATAAGATTCCAGAGATTTTAGGACGTGATGCTAACGGTAAAGAGATAAAGGCGAGTGATTATCTTGGTAAGAAATTTGCGCTTTATTTTTATCCAAAAGATAACACACCAGGCTGTACAAGTCAGGCATGTAGCTTGAAAGAGGGTTATAACGACTTGCAAAGTGCAGGTTTAGAAGTGATTGGGGTGAGTGTAGATGATGAGAAATCGCATCAAAAATTCATTACAAAATATGAACTTCCTTTCCCTCTTATTGCCGATACAGATAAGACATTGGTTGAGGCTTTTGGCGTTTGGGGCGAGAAAAAGATGTATGGCAGAACCTATTTTGGTACCTATCGCACTACATTTATTATTGATGAAGAGGGTAAGGTAGAGCATATCATTACTCCCAAGAGTATCAAAGTAAAAGAGCATGCTGCTCAATTACTTAAATTAGTGAAGTAATATATTTGAGAAATGCTTTGTGGTTGATTGTTAGCTACAAATATGTTGAATTGTAAAAGCATTGTTTTTGAGTTCCAAAAGCAATGCTTTTTGCATGTATTTGCATTGTTTTCACATCTTAATATCAATGCAATCATATTGATATGCCCATTTTCTTAAAAGAAAGAGCTGTGTTGGTTGGGTATAAAAATGATAAAGCCCCCATCAAAGGTGGGGGCTTTATCGTTATAATATGATGTAAATAAGAATTATTTCTCTTGTTTTTTGTCAAAGAATTGTTCGAGAGTTTTTACCGAAGAAGCAAAGTCTTTATCCGTTTTAATTCTCTTTTCAACTTGATTACAGCTGTGAATAACGGTTGCATGATCACGTCCTCCGATGAGTCTTCCTATTCGTGAAACTGACATGTTGGTATATTTTTGAGCCAAAAACATTGCCACTTGTCGTGCAACAACAAAGTCGTGTTTTCTACTTCTACTACCAATTGCAGTTGAGGAAACATCAAATTGCTTACAAACGGCATCAATAATTTCTTCCGTAGTGATCGCTTTATCGTCTACTTTTACCAGCTTTTTGATTCTTTCTTCAGCGAAAGCGATATCGATTTCACGTCCAAGATTGATACTAAAAGCATACAGTGTGTTGATAACTCCTTCGAGATAGCGAACGCTTCCGTTAGCTCTTTCTGCAATATAGTGTATCACGTCGTCAGGGATACTTAAACCATCACGTTTCACTTTGCTTTTCAATATGTCAATACACAATTGAATATTAGGCTTACCAAGCTCCTCAACAACACCCCAAACGAATCGAGTTAAGAGGCGTTCTTCCATTCCTTCCAACTCAGCTGGTGGTCTATCACATGCCAGAATGATTCGTTTTCCGTTTCTAAAGAGGTGATTAAAGATATAAAAGAAAGTTTCTAAGGTCTTCTTTTTGCCAGCCCATGATTGAATATCATCAACAATTAGCACGTCAATACTTTGATAAAAGTGCATGAAGTCGTTGATTTTATTGGTGTATTGGGCACTGGTATATTGCACTTCAAAGTCTTTTGCGCTTACATATAACACCTTTTTATTTTCGTATAACTTTGCTATTCTTAAACCAATGGCATTGATTAAGTGGGTTTTTCCGCATCCTGAAGGACCAAAAAGGAACATTGGATTAAACTGACGGCGTGTGGGATGCTCGGCAATAGATAATGAAACAGATAGTGCAACGGCATTACTTTCGCCTCGAATGAAGCAATCAAAGGTGTAATGGTTGTCTAGATAATTGCGCCAAGGGTCTCTTTGGGAATTCTCTTGATTGCTATCTGAATTTTGATTGCTACTGTTTCCAGAATTAATACCATCGTTATAAGATTGCTCTACTGCTTGCTTATTGGCAGAATGAGGCAACTTTGCCATGGAAATGCTATATTTTAGCTTTACGCTAGAACCAAAATTGTCTCGCAAAGCATTCGCAAGAAGACGCATATAATGTTCTTCTATGTAGTCACGAGCCATTTCGCTGGGTACTTGAAGAATAACACAATTCTCTTGTTCTACATAGGAATGTAGTTGAATTGTGCTGAACCAAGTGTTAAATTGCTTTTCTGGCAAGTGGACACGAATCTGCTTAAGACATTCTTCCCATAATGTATTGGGGGATGATTTCATTCTAATTGATTTCTAACAATGGTTTAATAGGACCCAATAAGGTAGCTTTTGGGGAATGCAAAATTACGCATTTTATTTATAATCTACAAATGTTTTTATGCAGTTATTATTCTTAATCAATGCTATAAATAAAAAGGACAACTCATAAACAGTGTTGTTTTATGAAGTTGTCCATAACTATTTTGCTTGTGATAGTTTGTCTATTTGTCTTTTTTCCCAAATATACTGAAATGAACATAACGCTTAGGATGCTTGCGAAGGTCGATCATTAACGAGTCGGCATTTTGCATTGTAGCGTTTAAATTGTTGTATAGACTTTGGTCATTCATTAGCAATCCGAGAGAACCATTATTGCTATTGAGCTTGTTTGTAAATTCTTGTAAGCTTGCAATAGTATTGTCTACCTTCGACATTGTTGAAGTAATGTCTATTGAAGCCATGTTACCAGTAAGCGTATTTACATTGTCTAATGTTTTATTAGCTTTACTTATTGTACCAGGAACTTGTCTGTTAAGAGTTGCCAACAATGAGTTTAATTCTTTTGTAGATGTAGTTAAGTTAGAAGTAATGCCCTCAACATTTTGTAAAGAGTTGTTGATTGCAGGGTTGGCAAGTAGAGTATTGATGCTTGTCATTATTGAATCAAGTTTAGGAAGCATCTTTTCTAAGGTTGGAATCATTGCCGACATCTTGCCCATAGCACCACTATTTTGACTACCTGCAATGATACCGTCATGTGGAAGCACCTTTGTTAGATCCTTAGCAAGAACTAAGTTCACCTTAACATTGCCCAACATGTCGCTTTCAATCTCTGCTGTTGTACCTTCGGGAACGGGCATATCATTGTTCAACTCAATCTTTACAAGTGGTTTGCGTTGTGCTGTATAATCGTAATCTATACCAGTTACAACACCAACTTTAAAGCCATTGGCATAAATAGGACTTGAAGCCGACACACCACTAAGGTTTTCGAACTCTATATAATAAGTATTATTGTTTCCAAAGAAAGATAATCCTTTTAAGAAACTCATACCGAAAAATAAGGCAATCACACCTGCAATTGCTACTAAAGCAATCTTTATTTCTTTTGTAATTAAGCTCATTTTGTTGTTATTCCTTTATTTATTGTTATTATTAAACTCTGTTATAGCTTCGTTTATGTTGATCCTTTTATTGTTCTTGAATGCGATAATGAAAGCCTGTGGAAATTTACTTGATAAACTTCTTCGTAGCTCTAATATCTCATTATAATTGTTTGAAGCACCATAAGTATATTTATATAAATTATTTTCTTTATAATATTCGTATCCAGAGAGGTCTTTAAAATGTTTGTCTTGTATGTCTAGTGGCTTGCTACTTGCTATTAGTTGTACTTTAAACACAGGTCGTGCATCCGAAAAATTATCTATTTTTACTTTGGAAGAGTCTGATAAAACCCTTTCAGGTTTGGGCGTATTTGCAGTAATATTTACCGTTGCCATATCGCTTTCATTATTCTTTATTGGGGTATATTCTTGTGGGAAAGCATTTGGTAGGGGTATTTCTTCAGCCTTATCTTTCTTATATGGCACTACGATCTGTTTGCTATACTTATTTTTATAAGCTAAAAAAGCTTTGTATAAGCCATTTGCAATGTTGTTGATAGTATTAGAACTGTTGAGAGATTGTTCCTCATCAGGAGTGGTTATAAATCCTAATTCTACTAAACAACTAGGCATTGAAGTTTCTCTTAACACAAGGAAACCAGCTTGATGCACACCTTTATCAATTCTGTTGGCGATAGTACATACATTCTGTTGAATGAGTTTAGCTAGTTCAACACTCTTACTCATATTTTGTCCTTGTATCAATTCGAACATAATATAGCTTTCTGCAGAGCGAGGATCAAAGCCTTGATAAGTGTGTTTGTAGTCTTTTTCAACCAAAATAACCGAGTTTTCTCTCTTTGCCACATCCAAATTGTCTGATGCTCTATGCATTCCAAGGGTGTAAGTTTCGAACCCTCGTGCAATTCTTCCTGGTGGAAGAGCGTTCGTATGTACCGATATAAACAAGTCTGCCTTATTTTTATTGGCTATATTGGCACGTTCAATAAGAGGTATGAACACGTCAGTTTTACGCGTATAGATAACTTTAACGTCAGGACAATTGCGCTCAACATATTGCCCAAAAGCAAGAGCTACGGTTAAGTTAATGTCTTTTTCTCTTGAAAAAGCACCTGATGCACCTGTGTCTTTACCTCCATGTCCTGGGTCGATAACAAGTGTAAACGCTTTATTTGCAGCTATCATAGAAACTGCAAATAAAGATATTGTAATGAAAAAGAAAAGTCTTTTCTTCAGCATGTTAGTCTTCTTTATTCTACAAAATTAACGAAAAACCCTATAATTCAGATGCTTTCCTCTTGCATTTTATCATTTATTAAGTGCAATTCTACACTTGCTCCACTGCAATCTGCGCCCATTGGAGGGTTTTGTTTGGTGATAGAAATTCTCAATTCGTTGATATATTCAAATGCTTTGAACAGCTCTTTGGCAATGTTTCCTGCCACTTTCTCAATTAAATCGCATTTTATTTGCATGGTGTTTGTTACGATATCGAACACCTCTGCATAGCTAATGGTGTCGTTCAAGTTATCGCTTTCGATGGCTTTAGATAAGTCGATAGCAATTGAAATATTGATGATATAATCGTTTCCCACTATCTTTTCTTGTGGAAGAACACCATGATATCCTTTTAGGTGAATGTCTTTTAAGTGAATGAAACTTTGTTGAAGTCGCATTATGAATGATGATAATGAATAAAATTATTGTTCTTCTGTGTTTTGAATTGTACCACATTGCTTGCAAACAAGGTGGTTATCTTCATATATAAAGTTGTGTTCTCCATATTCGCAACATGTCTGTTCGGGTTCAATAGCATTATTCGATATATATTTCTTAAGTGCTCTTTCAACACCATTAGTCCATGTATTGATACTTTCGTCTTTGAGTTGAAGCGATCCAACCAATTTAATTACGTGTTCAATAGGCATTCTATAGCGCAAAACACCAGATATAAGCTTTGCATAATTCCAATATTCTGGGTTGAATTTCTCGCTCAATCCTTCTACAGTAGTTTTGTAGCCACGCTTGTTTTCAAATTGAAAATCGTAGCGACTGGGGGCATTTGTAAACGAATGTTTTATGATTTTGCCTTTCAAAACGCTCTTGGGTAGAACAATTCCTTCATCATCATCTTGCAAACCAGTGAAGATTTCGTAAGGGTATCCGTTTAATAATCCAACGAAAGCCACCCATTTTTCTTTGTTATTTTGAAAACGAACCACATCGCATTCCAATTCTTTTGGTCTATTAGGAATCACTTGTGCCATGAAGATTGTGGGCGAATCGCCACTCAAATCTTTTCCGCTTTGTGTGTCTTTGCTCTTGTCTTTGTCGAAAAGAACAGTTGTTCCGTTTGCTGAAAGACGTTGAAGAATTTTCTCGTAGCTGTTATGTTGTTCTCCGAAATAAGCCTTTTTTAGAATGATGTTCAAGCAACTTGGAGAATCGTTCCATTGAGTGATAACGTCTGCCATCGCAAGTTCTTCTTTTAATTGAGTTCCGCTTGCCGATAAACAAGGCACAATAGAAATTATACTTGCATTGCGCAAGTCGAACAAATTATTAGTTGTGACAGTGCAGTCATTGCTCAATTCCAAATCTTTTAAGATATTGCATTGACGTTCAATGTTAGTTTCGAGCAGTTTCGAGCAGCCTCTTTCTTGAGCCATTTGCAAGTTGTTGACATACAATGATCCTGCAAAAGCTTTTAATATGTTGAGAGTTGTCTCTTTAAGTTCCTCAATATTATTTCCGTGATAAAGCGTTCTCACCACCTCATTATAATCTTGAAGGTTCAAGGCAACGCCTCTATAAGTTTTTATATTAATAAGATGTGTTTCAAAAGAAGAACGTTCGTCTTGCGATAAGTTGTCGTTGTTAAGGTGTAATTGTATTTCCTCAATAACGCAATTTATCATGTTATCAAGTAGATGAAGCACTTTTAAAGTCTTTTCTTTCAATCTATTTGTGTCAATTCCAGCCATTCCGTCATCATCAATTGCAATACATTCGCTTATTTTGATCGATGCTTTGATGGTGAAGAGTGAGACAGAAGCGTTGTAATGGGGGTGATGTCGTAAGTCACCCGATAAGAGTTTGGCTAGTTCGTTACTTAATATCAAGGCGTTATCTCCATCGAGTAGCTCTTCAAATGCACTTCTTTCGATGCTTTGAGAATAACTCTTCTCAATGTTCATTAAACGCTCTGTAAGTCCTTTTATATGTGAAATATATTGTGCCATAAACGCTTTCTGTTGAACAAATTATTATTTGTATCTTGTTTAATCAATGCAAATCTACTATATTTTTTTTACAATTCATTCTGTTTTAGGCTATTCTTTGTTCCTTTCATTCATTCTTTAATACTTTAATTTCAATGCTTTTAGTGTTGTTTTGATAATTATCGCTACCTTTGTAGAAGATTAAAACAATGAAAAATGATAAGTTTAAATAGTAGAAAAACCATTCGAAAATATCAAAACAAAGAGGTTCCGAGCGACCTTTTGAACTATCTTTTAAGTATTTCAGAATGTACTCAAACC
>JBQMYA010000007.1:0-74437 GCA_052173735.1 Prevotella sp. | reverse complement strand
ACAGTAGCTAGATTACTACATCCACTAAATGCATTTCGTTTGATGTTTATTACCGCTTTGGGGAAATTGAATGTTTCAATATTCTTAAGATTAGCAAAAGCATTTGTCTCAATAGTTTTCAATGAACAGCTTCCTAAGAAGTTAAAGCTCTTCAAATTTTTATTCGAACTAAATGCACTTTCTGCAATAGTTTCTAATTTTGATCCTGCAGGTACATTTACCTTTTCCAACTTGTCACATTGTAGAAAAACTTTACCAATCGTTGTTATAGAACTTGGCAAGGTCACTTCTGTTAGTTTTGGACATTGCCAAAAAGAATATGCATTAAGATGATTTATTCGAGATGGTTCACGAAAAGTTACAGAAGTAAGCGCATAATTTTGACGGAAAGCTTGTTCTTCAATTCTCTCAACACTTTCAGGGATTACCAATGAAGTCAGTTTACTTGCACCTTGAAAAGATTTTACATCTATTTTCTTAACAGTAGATGGAATTTCATAAGAAGAATCGGTCTTTCCAATGGGATAAAAATAAAGCGTTTCTTTATTTTTTGAGAAGAGAACTCCATTTTCAGTCGCAAAATCTTTATTTTCTTTTGCAATCTCATAAGCCTCAAGTGTAAAACATCCCTCAATAGCACCAGACATTAAGCCATTCTTTTCAAGATTTTTTGGAAGTGTAATTTTCTTAAGTTTAGGAATACGAACAAGACAAGAGATGTTCAATTTTGTCACCTCATTCAAATCAATAGAAGTTAAAGCCGAATTGTCAGCTATAGCATAAGAAGCTATTTCTTTCACCCCATCAGGAATTTTATATTCCGTTACATTTTTCTTTCCATGTGGATAAACTACTAACTTGTTATGCTCTTTATTAAAAAGAACTCCATCTTTCACTTCAAACTTTGTCTGACCTCCAGAAGCTATATCAAACGCTTCTAACTGACTTGTGCTAGCAATAGATGGCCACCCTTCTTCCACTGAGTTCAGATTAGGAGGCAATATAATCTTCTTTAGACCAGGATTCGAGGAAAAAGCCGCCTTACGAATTGATGTTACGCTAGGATCTACCGTATAAGTATCACTATTTTTCTGAGTTACGATGCTGCTTGGAACAGAGCACAAAGTCTGCTTATTTTTAGTATAGAGTACTCCATTTTCATCTGATTCAAATACAGCATTTTTAGGATCAACCTCACACTCTGGAACTGCTGACAGAGTAATCCATGCTGTATTATCTATATATTTTACGCTTTTAGGAATATTTATTTTCGTAAATTTGGCATCTGAAAAAATTGCATTTCCTAATTTCTCAATTGTATTTGGCAAATGAACTGACGTAACATTGGCACAGTTATAAGAAACCTCAGAACCAATCTCTGTTACCGTGAATGTTATTCCCGATCCATCATTTATCGTAGAAGGTATTTCCAAATGTCCAGATTTTGTTGTTCCTATAAACATCAAAGTTGGATGAGCACCACTTGGTACAAGAACTTTGTAGCTAGTTACTTTGTTGTCGAACGATACAATCTGATCTTTTGTGTAAGCCCAAAGGCTTTTCGGTATTACGGTAAATAGCAATACCAATAATAAAAGTTTTATCTGTTTCATTTTTATTGATAATAATAAAATTATACGACTATAGTTATCTTTTATATATTAATGTAATAAAATACTCTTAAATTAAAGAATAACTCTTGTAAGGAAATATAAATATCCAGCAAGAAATTCCTTTACACGAATGTGTTACCCAAAAATCATTAAATATCACAAGTTCTTTCAAATAATATATCTGTTTTGTAATAAGACCATTAGAGTTTACAAAAGTAGTTAAAATCTCCCCGACCAACAAGCACACACATATTTTGTTCGCATCTTTTAACAAAGATTCACTCTAAAAAGACATCGGACTTCATGCCTTTCAACAAAAGAATCAAAAAATGAAGACAAGAAACAAACACAAAAGCATAAAACATAAAAAGGACAACATCATTAGTGTTGCCCTTTTATATTATTTCTTTTCAAACTCAACAAACAAAATGATATCCTTTGTTTCTGTACATTTTCGTTGCGTCTTTGCCTTTAATTTAAATAGATAAGTAGGATGTTTTTTCATCCAAGATTCTAGTTCTCTCTCTGAAATTAATAACAATCCTCGTTCTGGCTGATCTAATTCAAACTGCCTTATACGATTATTTGCATAAAAATTTGTACAGAAGAAATGCATCATATTACTTTCAATATAGCTATAAATTGGCGTATTGGGATAGTGATACATAATATACTGTCCTATTTCCTTATCGCTTTGAGGAGCTAACAAACGTGGAAGTAAAACACCATCAAGGGCAAAATAAAGAGTAAAAACAGGCATAAAAAGAGCTAATAGCAGTTTTTTTGTCTGCAAAAACCTGCGCTTTTTCTGCATCCAAACAAGTAAACAAACCCCTCCAATCATAGGAATAAATGCCAAAAACCATTCTATTATATTTAAATCATTTGTAGAAAGCGATTTCAACATAAGTTGATTATTCACTGCATGCTTACCATGAGACACGCTTAATGGTACCAAATCCATTCTAACTAGAATAAAAACAGTGGTAAGAACAATACCAACAACACACATTATGACTATAAACAAACGCAAAGTATGTTGTTTGTTACTAGCAAGCCAATAGACATAACGAGCCAAAAGATAAGCCATAAAAGGATAACAAGGCAATAAATAGGTACTACGTTTACTTGAAGGAATACAGAAGAACAAGAATATCAAACCAAAAGAGAGCCATGAAAATAATTCAATTGTATCTGCTTCTTTTGCTCGTTGCAATATTCTTGTAAGCCAATTGGTACTTTTTGAACTTTTAAAGAAATCTTTTAATCTCTCCACACCATCTTTCCAAGGAGTCACAAACAATCCTATTAATATTAAAAGAGTGTATGGAAGCCAACCTGCTAATAAAGAAGTAAAGTTATAAGTAAATGGATGCACATGTGAGTCGTAGCTCATTTTACCCATCATTCGCCCGAAATTCTCTTCCATAACCAAAGCTAAAAAAGCGTCGCCACCTTGCTGATAAGCAGCAATATACCACAATGCAGGAACGATGCACGCCATTATTCCATATAAAGTAAAGCGTACTGTGGTTCTAAAGAGAGTTTCACCACGCAACAAAAAGAATGCCCACATCACCAAACAGGGCAATATTAAGCCTATAGGACCTTTGGTTAGCACACCACCAGTCATAGTTATTATTGCGCCATAAGGTAATCCTTTTTCTCCTTTTTCCCACCATCTGTAGAATAAGAAGAGTGCCAACACAATGAAACAAGCCAGCATCATATCTACTCTTGATGCCATTCCTGCCCGGTGACACTCAAAGTTTGTGAGTACAAAAAGTGCTGCAACCATTGCAATAACAGCATCTTTACGTTTTGCATAGAAGCAATAAGTGCCTAAAGTGGTTGCAATAAGCGACAAAGCAGATGGAAAACGTGCCGTAAACTCACTAACATAACCTTGCAATAACGACACAAGTGCTATACACCAATGAAAAAATGGTGGTTTATAAGGAATATCTCCACCATTGTTTATGGGTAAAATCCAATTACCATCATTGAGCATTGACAGAGCAACTACTGCTTCTCTTGGTTCTCCTTTCGAGTAAAATAGAGTTAAACCAATAAAAGGAAGCACTGTAAGGATGCTCACTATAAGGAGTAAATATCTGCGCATTATCTTTTATTTGTATATTATGTTATATATAATAGGTAACGATACAAAATTTTATTTAGTATAAATCGATTCAAAAAAGTAATGATTTTGATATCAAAAAGTCATCCTTTTACACAATAAATGTTGTGCTTTTACCATTTAAAACAATCGTTTTATTTTGTACCCATTATGTATAAAGAACATAAAAAAGCGATAGAACGCTAGGAAAAAATCCTTTGTTCTATCGCTAAAATATTATTACATGAAGGTTTTACTTCACAAATTTCACTGTTTGTGCACCAACTTTCAAAACATAAACACCTTTAAGAAGATTGTTTACAGACAGAGTTGTTGTGTTAGATGCACGTAAAACCACACGTCCTAGCAAATCAACTACAACTGCATCTTGCGCCTTTTCAAAGCTAAATAGATTTCCATTGCGCACCACGCTGTTTGTTTCTGTAAGCTGATTGATACCTGTTGATCCTGAAAGAGCATAAGCTTTAAACACAACATCAATTTTATCTACAGTTGAAGTTACCAATTGCTTTTTGTCGTTTGCAATACTTAAAACAAGATCTGACGCAACTTTACTTAACGAACCATCTTTTGTTACATTATAAACAAAACTAGACTTAATTGCATGTTCTGATGTTTCTTCTGCAAAACCTGTTAAAACTAGCTTGTTATCTGCTAATACTAAACCTGTAACTCTTTCAGAGAACTTTAGTGCTTCACCTTCGTTTATACCACTATTCACTAACCATTGAACGTTAGTTGTGCCTTTTGCAATAGCAGCAACGAAGCTATCTGAACCGCCTTTGAATGTAACCGCCTTGCCAAAAACAGTATTTGCGTTATAAGTTCCTGCAACATATACATTTGATTCGTCAACAGTAACTGCACTAATGCTATTATTACTGTTCAAAGTTGCAAGTTTACCACCATCGAAAAGCTTGTTATTTGTTGTGCTACCTACCTCTGAATAGATGAAACCATACTTCAAATCTTCGCCATCTTTGCCAACATTAAAGTTCTCTGTCTTATGAGATGTTTCTACAACTACTGCTCCTGTTGCAACTGATGCTACATAAAGTGTGCCATTATCTACTGCAAAATTAAGGCTACTTACACCTGTTTGTTCTTCTAATCCAACAACATTTGTATGTACAGTGTATTCTTTTGTCAATCCACTTAAATTAGAAGCGTCTACCGAAAGCACCGACATTCTTGGAAGATCAACGTACATTGCGTCGAAATAATTTAAGTAATCGCCCTTTAGTTCTACTCCATTCAGAGTTGAAACACCAGTATAAACAGCATTGAAATATAGCTTGTTGTTATTCCAAACAGCCTTTGTACTTCTTACATAAGCTGCCTCTGTAGGGTCGTAATAATATTTTTCTGAAGCTAAAACAGCTGGATCTACTGCTGAAACAACTTCTTTATGAGCCAACAAAGCACCGTCTTTGCTATACTTTAGAATGAACAATGCCGATTTTGCTTTACCTTTACTACCCTCTATTGTTTGAACTGTTGCACCTGTTGTTGAGGTTAATTTCACCTTATCTGCACAAACTCCAACAGCATAAATATTGCCTTCGGTATCGCTTGTAAGACTCTTTACCTCTGCAGCACCAAGCAAACCTACAGCCCATTTTCTTGCTCCTGTAGCATCAAGTTTCTCGATATACGAGCTGGTTGCAACGGCTTTGAAAGCAGAAGAACCAAGAACTAGGGTTCCAACATTAAATGATGATGATGTAACAACATCGCCATCTGATGTTACTGTCACTACTGCTGAACTTAAAGCATCGCTTGTTTCTTTATAAACTGTATTCGTAAGACTCCAACTTGGAGTATTAAAATCTTGTGCATTCGTAGCAACCATGGCGGTACAAAGACCCAATGTGAGTAAAAATTTCTTCATATTTATCCTTTCTTTAACATTAAAATAAAGTTATAAAACAATTGTGTTAATAAGCAAACAACTACGATAACACTTTGATTGTTCACTTCTTTAAATACATTTTTTCTCTTTAAACTCTCTTTTCTTTATGTTTATGCCACAAAGTTAATGTTATTTTATTGAAACACACTCACTTTTTCATAAAAAACATACATATTTATGGCAAAATAATATCAAATAGATATATTTTAATTGCATTTTTATTAAAATTGTAATTCGTTTATCACGTCATCTAAAAACATTGGTATTACCATGAAAACTCAATGCTTTTAGATTACAAAAGCATTGAGTTGGTATGTTAAAAGCATTGACTTTACCAAACAATTAAAATAAAACAGAGAGAAATAACCTTATGATCAATAAAAAAGTAGATAAAGAACAAACTAAAAGAAGAATACAAAACAATAATAAGCAACCTCACTTTACGTGCAGATTGCTTATTATTCGTGTTGCAACAACAGGTAGTGTGTTGTTAATTATTTATTTGAATTCCATCGAGCTAGGTCGGGATTAGCCTCAAGAGCTTCTGTTGGGAATCGAAGAGAGTATCTACTATCATTAACATTCAACTGATATGTAGTACCATTGTATTTCTTTTTCATTGCTGGCTGGGTGG
Organism: Prevotella sp.; assembly: GCA_052173735.1. GTDB lineage: Bacteria > Bacteroidota > Bacteroidia > Bacteroidales > Bacteroidaceae > Prevotella. The sequence goes on along the minus strand of JBQMYA010000007.1, from coordinate 68,138 downwards.
TTCTTCTTAAATCAAACCATCTATGTCCTTCAAAAGCAAGCTCTCTTAAACGCTCTTCGGCAATGTAACTAATTAGATCTATTTGCGAAAGTGCATCAACTTCACTTGCATATTGAGGATAGAGAGGAGTCATATAACGCTTTTTCATCAGCTGTTTTAGGAAGTTTTTTGATGCTGTTAAATCGCCAAGTTGTGCCGAAGCTTCGGCTGCAATGAGGTAAAACTCAGCAGAACGAAATGTAGAACGTAAATCTCCTCCACCACCTTTACGTAGTGTTGTGATGCTGGCAGTTAACTGATTGTAATAATAATCGTATCGATAGTCGCCAGCTTTATAAAGCGAAAGCAAATCATCGGCAACCTGACCTGCACGAGAATAGGTGGCAGTCATAACCTGCTCGAGCGACACAATGCTTTCAACCGACTTATAACTATTGGGCAACATAGAGCTCGAAACGGTTAAATCTTGTAATGCAGGGTGCGCTGTTATCACATTTTGAGCAGCTTGCAATGCCCCACTCCAATTGCCTTTGTATAATTCTACACGTGCCTTTAGGGCTTGTGCAGAGATTTTATTGAAGCGATAGTTAAAGCCTTGAGCCCACGAATCTTTATTCATTAAGCTATAAGCCTTGTCTATGTCGCTTTCAACTTGTGCATATACCTTTGCTAAAGAGCTGTTTTCTAGCACTGCATTGACGTCTGCTTCGAGCGAAAGGGGCACTCCACGGGTTGTATCGGGATTGACTTTAGTGTAGGGTTCTGCATAAAGATTGGCTAAAAGAAAATGACAATAAGCACGCATCATATATGCCTCGCCCACCAATTGATTGTTATCTGTGGCTGAGATGTTGGTCATCTTACCATCATTAGCAATAATACTATTAGCAATATATATTGTATGATAATAGCGTCTCCATCCAAATGAGGCTGTTGTTGCTTGTGCAGAATTATCGTTCCACGCCCAAATATCAAAGAAAGAGCTATAATCTTCGGTTGAAGTACTGCTACTTGTGAGGTTCATCTCGTCGCTTCTGAACGATGCCAAACCACGATCTTCGGGGAAATTCTTATACTCATAAGTTAATAAAGCACGAAATTCTTCTCCTGTTTGGGCAATAACCTTTCCTGTAGGACGTATGTCTAAGAACTTATCACACGAAGAAATGCCCAATAAAAGCAATGCGGCAAAAAGCCAGTTGATATATCTTGATTTCATAAAATATCGTTTTTAAAATACACCTTATTATATATTGTGTTCTAAATTCATTCAAACTATGCCTTTAGAACTGCACGTTGATTCCAAGAATTAAACTCTTTGGAATGGGTTGTGCAAATGGATTGCCCATTGTTTCGGGATCTAAATAGTTGTCATAGTTCGACGCAATGGCAAATAAGTTACGTGCTTCTAATGAAAAAGACGCACCCTTTACACCCACTTTTGTTAAGAGTTTGCTTGGCAATTTATAGCCTAAACGAAGACTTTGTAAACGACAATAGCTGTTATCTCTTACCCATGTGTCGAGCATACTATATAAGTTGTATTCTGAATATTGTATGTATTCGGGCACACGCACATTCTTATTCATTAGTGTTGCATATCTTCCTGAAGGATTATCGGTACTGAATCGATTGAGAATATCACGGTTGGTGTTGAGTCCTCTATCAAATGTTGCAGGCGAATAAGATGGACGTACTCTCACTTTCATACCAAGATTGAAGATGAAGTTCACGCCTAATTGCCAGTCTTTATATTCAAATGTGTTGATGAAACCACCCGAAACCTTAGGATCTGTGCTACCCATATACTTGTAAAGTTTACGTTGTTGCTCTGCTGTTAATGTGCTTGCACCATGCGAGTTCAATTTAAGTAGCTCTTCTGCGCTTACTTTTGAACCATCAGAAGCAACAAAAACGGGATATCCTTGTGCATCTAATCCTGCTGTTTCATAAGCAAAGATAGCTCCAACGGGGCGACCTTCACGGCTAGGATAAGTGGCATTTTGAGCCACTGTCTCACGTAATACGGTGTTAGAGTTGAATCCTAAGTTCAAATTAGTTGTCCAAGTAAAATCTTTTGTCTTGATATTACGAGTTGAAAGGGCTAACTCTAGACCTTGATTCTTCATACTTGCCCAGTTGATTACAGTTGAAGCGAATCCTGTTTCCAATGGAAGCATACGTGTTCCGATAAGGTCTGTGCTCTTACGATAATAGTAATCGGCACTAATATTGATAATATTGTCAAACAAACTAACATCTATTCCAAGGTTGATGTTAGCTGTTTTCTCCCAACGTAGATTGGGGTTTGGAGCTGTTTCTGCCTTAATTACGGTTTCAACATTGCCTGGTAGGACGCTAACTTTATCGAAAGTACCAATTAAGTAAGGTGAAGTATTCTTGTCGATGTTACCTTGTAGTCCGTAAGAAGCACGCAAAGCAAGATTGCTTAACCATTTCTTTGCACTACTGTTCTGTATGAATGGCTCATTAGAAACACGCCAAAGACCACTAAATGAATATAGAGGTAGGAAGCGATATTTCTTTGCAACGCCGAAAACATCAGAGCCATCCCAACGCACACTCGATCCAAATGTATAACGACTAAGTAGAGTATACGATCCTGTTGCAAACCAAGAGACATAAGCATTCTCTAAGTTTGTTTCGCTATGTAGTGGATATTGACGGGCTAAGTCTTCGGTTGGGAAGATCACAGGCTGTGTTGTTAGCGTGCGATTGTCGTATCCATAAGCTGCAGAATACAATGAAGTGGTCTTTAATCGACGTACTTCTGTACCCAACATCAATTCTAAGTCATGGATAGAGTTAAATCTTTTGGTAAACTCTGCCATTGCTTTCCATGTCCATTGGCTTGTATGTGCCTCTGTCATCTTATGCATTCCGCCTGTAGGAAGGAAGGTTCTTTTACCATCAGGATATGAATATGTAGCAAAAAGTTTCTCCTTTCGCATGGCAAAACTATTCTCTCCTGCATACTTATCCAAAGTATAAGCATCTTGTTGCAAGCCAAATTGGGTGGTAAGTTTTAAGTTTCTATTGATTTTAAGCTCTGCATCAAAGATCGCCATAAGCGACTTATCAGTTCTTTCATTAGAGGTATTAGCTCGCTCTTCGAATATATTAAAGTCGAGAGAAGAGTCTTCTTTTCCCTGAATATTGGTGTCATACACATAGCTTCCATCTGCATTAAAGGGCAAAGTGTATGGGTTTGCGAGGCGAGAATAATACACAGGATTGGTGAATCCGTTTGTATCTGTGAGGTAACTGTTTTGCTTTCGTTGGTTAGCAAACATCGAAGCACCTATCTTTAACATATTATTAATACGATAATCTGTTTTGAGTGTAAGGTTGAAACGATTATTCTTTACACCTTTTACAGTACCCATTTCGTCGTAATAACCTACAGATGTGTAGTAATTAGCCTTCTCACTTCCTCCAGAAAGACTCAAGTTATATTCTTGATTGAATACATCTCTAAACAAGATGTCATTCCAATTGGTGTTAATATTGCGCAATTGGTTGATCTTTTCTTGTGCATTTGTGCTCAAAGCGTTCCAACCTGAAGCCTTAAAGGTAGACAATTCGCCTAAAGAAGTTAAGATTTTAGACACATCTCCTTTGCCTTCACGATACGAATAACCGCTTTTTAGTAACTCAAGTTCAAGGTTTACCTTCTCATTTGAGTTCAACATATTCAATTTATCAATGTTGCTCTTTGGCGAAAAAGTAAATTTTGAAGAGAAAGAGATATTTGGTTTACCTGCTTTTCCTCGCTTTGTGGTGATAACAATCACACCATTAGCAGCTCGAGCACCATAAATTGCAGTGGCAGCAGCATCCTTTAACACAGTGATGTTATCAATATCGGCTGGATTCACACCTGCAATTGAGGTTTGATAGATATTGTCAATATCTTTAAGATCTTCCATATTAGGAATGTCTGTGCCCTCTAATGGCATACCATCGAGCACCCATAGAGGCTCTTGTGAGCCGTTTAGCGATGCAGTTCCACGTATTCTGATTTTCACTGGCGCACCAGGTGCACCCGAAGAGCTTATTGCAGACAATCCAGCAATTTGTCCAGAAAGAGCCTGATCGATGCTTTTTACGGCTCCAATCTTCTCGTCTGAGATATTAACAGATGTGACAGAAGCTGTTAATTTGCGTCTATCTATCTTTTGATATCCTGTTACTACGACCTCACCAACGACCTTTGCATCTGATTTTAGTGCGATAGTGTATTCTGACTTGCCTGCAATGATATTCACAGTTTGTGTTTGATAGCCCAAATAACGAACGGTAAAGCTCTTTGTGTTCAAGTCTACTTTAAGCGTAAAACGTCCATCATAGTTGCTAACAGCACCTGTTTCAACTCGTGAACCCGCTTTTGCAACCGAGATAGTTGCCCCTGGAAGCGGGTCATTATTTAAGTCGGCGTCTACCACAACACCTGTTATTGTGCGCTCTTGTGCATACAATGCCACCGCAACGAACAACAAACAAAATGCTCCTAATAGTCTTTTCATATTGTTATTTTTATTCTTTGTGATTACTAATATTCTTTTATCGTGTTTTAATGATATTGTTCTTCCGTTTTCTACTTTGTCAATCCAAGAGCAGTTTGAATACGTAGAACAACGTCTTCGTAATGCAATCGAGTTGCAGTGTCAGCTGTTGTAGTGCGTTGTTTCAATAACTTCAAGATGCGAATAAGCTCTCCTCGTTTCACACTTATAGCGTCGCTCACTCGTGTTGCCTGTGTTCCTGTCAACTCAATGATGCGTGGAGCCGAGCTCAACTCATTACAACCGAGTTGAAACTCATCGTTTTCAATGATGTTATTACTTTGATTTAATTTTTTATTTATCTTCACTCCTTCACTTTCTGCCGCTGCTGTTATGAGCGCATCAACGAAGTTTTTCTGCAGACTTCTTTGCGAAATAGAGGGCGAAACACCTGCTATTGTTGTTTTAAAGATATGATTGTGCAACATATCTATTAGCTCTATCACCGTAAAAGCTTTTTCTTTGCCGTTATGCATCTCGTTTTCGAGCATACGAACAAGACGTGTATTGTCGAGAATATCCCACAAGATGTAGCTTTGTTGATTGATAAGTGAGTAGGTTGGCGACATCTCTTGCACCCCAATAGGTGTCTTTTTATTTAAATAGGTGTAGTTACTTATCGGTGTATTAAACAACCATGGCTGATCACTTAGCACCTCTTTTAACAAGAACTGCACTGCTTTTCGCTGTATTGGCTTTTCTACATAACTAAAAGTGCGCTTTCCATCGCCCACAACTGTGTTCTCAATATACATTCCACCCACGTTAGCTAGCACGTGATAGCTATACAAGCTCCATTGAAAAATGATCGACTTATAGAACTTCGACGCCTCATCATAGGTCTGACCTTGCTCTCCTGTGGTGGTCCAAGAAATGACATTAGGCATAATTCGTTTTAAGTTGGCAATACCATAAGATGCTGATTTCATTGCATCATCGCCTAAATCCTCACTTAATGAGCGTGGATCGATTGCCGAACGCTGACTTTGTGCCTCGCTATACTGATATTCTTTGCTTTGATGCTGATTGAGGAAGCTGTATAATTGGTTCTTTGCTACACCCTCATTAGGATACCAACGATAACCCCACTCTATCGCCATAAGGTCATAAGGACCGATGTTTGGAGCATTTTTCACCACCTTATCACTTGGTTGTGCAATGTAATTAAAGCGTGCATAGTCCATAATAGAAGCCGAAGTGCCTCCTATTTTATCTGTAAAGCTACGTGAACGCAACGAATCGGTGGGATAAGCGTTCGAAGCTCGCATGTTATGACGCAGTCCAAGCGAGTGTCCAACCTCGTGACAAGCCACAAAACGAGCGGCATCACCAATTAAACTATCGGGCAACACCACGTTTCTTGCAGCAGGATTGCATGCACTTGTTTGCACCATAATCCACTCTTTCAACAGAGAACGCACGTTGTGCCACCAAATAACATCTGCCTTTAAAATCTCACCTGTGCGTGGATCGATTACAGAAGGACCCATTGCGTTTGCCTTTTCTGATGCATCATAGGTTAAAACGCTATACTTCACGTCGTCACCTTCTAACGCCATGCTATCTGTAAACTCGTGAACTACCACCGCATTCTTAAACCCTGCACGCTCAAAAGCTTTGTTCCAATCGAGTATTCCCTTTTTAATATAGGGCAAAAGATTGGTTGGAACGGCATGATCAATATAAAATTCGATGGGTTTTACAGGCTCAACCAACTCACCACGCATATAAGCTACAGTATCTTTAGGTTCTAATCGCCAACGAGTGATATAGTTCTTAGTTTCCACTTCGGGCTGATTGTCACCATAGTGTAATCTACTTGTTGTGAAATAACCCACACGCTGATTCTCTAAACGACCCATCATAGGGCGAACAGGTAACAAAATAAGTGATGTACTCACCACAATTGTGATGTTTATTTTGCTTTTTCCTTCGTGAACAATGGTGCTTAACTCTGAGGTTGCAGCCACATTATTGTCGAATGCCTTTATGTTTAGAATGCGAGAAAGATCGCTATTGGCACTGGTACCTAAGTTAATGAGGTTGAAAACATCGTTCAAACACTCGTCTTTACCATTGAATAAGTTGGTAACTTTCACCACTACCGAAGCCGAATCTTTACTAACTGCCTCGATTTTTAGGCTTGCAATCAACGGATTGATATAGTTATCTTTCACCGAAGGTGCCATTGCATAGAAGCTATAAACCTCTGGTGTGAGTCGTTGTTCACGGATATTGAGTTTGTTTAAGCCCTTTTCCCATTCTAACTTGATGGTTTTATTTTCGTAATTAATACCTTTATTCACTCCAGCTTCGTTCAATTCTTTGGGCACTTGAAGGAGCTTATTCGACACAAGAATCTCTCTTCCGATAAGTGTTTGGGGAATTTCTAAATAATAATCGTTCTCTTTTTGAATGACACCCATCATGCCTTTAATAGCCATAGTGTCTCTTCCAACGAGTTTATTATAATCGCTTTGAACGCTTTTTGTGGTTTCTTTTTTATCTTTTTTGCTACCGAACCAACTCTTTGCAGATACATTTTGCGATAGAGTTTGCATACAAAAAAGAAAGGAAAGGAATAGAGTTTGCTTTTTTATCATTATCTTTATTATATTATCTTGCCACAATCTTGTGCAAATAGACATATCTTTTACTGCTTACAAAATTACTGCTTTTTTCTGATTTAAAATGTGTTAGCGATTTAGTTTTTGTGTTATTTCTTTCAAATTGAAATTCTTTTGATATATTTCAAGTCGTTTTATCATCGCAAATGATCTACACCCCACCATTTGGGGGTATAATATTAAAAATCAATGGATTGCGATATTAAAAACAAACTCAATGCTTTTAATGTGTAATAGCAATGTTTTTGGCTTACAAAAGCATTGAGATTAGAGCGCAAAAGCAATGCTATTATTACATAAGATTAAAGAAATAAAAGAAAAGAAGGTGCTTAAGAATGAAAGAATGGAAAAAAATATTACAAACAAAAACCTTTCTGCACGAGCCAACAACCATGTTGAGAACGTGTAGAAAGGATAGTTATTGAAAAATCAAAATTATAGAAACACTCACGATCTACTCATCGCAAGTGGATCAATTATTTTACGGTTGCTTTGATAAAGCTCTTTCCTGCAGGATTCTTTGCATCTTTATTGTAGTTCACTTTATCGTAAACTCCTGCTGGAAGATCACTTAAAACAAATGCAGTACAACGTCGTCCTGCAATCACTTTATCTGTTGCAGCGGTATTAATTGCTGTTGCAGCCATACTAATAACTGCTCCCAAAAGACCTCCACCAGACACTCCTATACTTGTATCAAGACGTATTAAGCCCTCACGACGATAAAGAATTTCATTGGTATGGGTTGATTTTAGAGTGTATTCTACACCCACTGTGATAACACCTCCAATGTTATTGCGTTTCCAAGACTTGATAGTTGTGAACATACAAGCATCTGCTCCAAGAATAGAACGGAATTTCTTTAGGTCGCCATTGATAAACATTTCGCTATCATAAGCACTCTCGCCTTTAAACAAATCCATTGTCATTAAAGGAGAATACACATAATATCCTTTCTCACAAAGAGGTCCATAAAGTGTGGTATAGAAATATTCTTTTGCCTGAACAAAGTTTGTTTTATTGATAGGAGGCATGATTACGATAGACGCAGGCTTATCACTATACATCTTAGGGTATTGAGCTTCAAGTGTAATTGTTTGCGAACAAGAAGCAAATAGCAATATCGTTACTACGATTAATAAATACTTTTTCATTTTTTTAGTTGTTTAATTATTCTACTAACGTATGTTGCCGACTCAGGATAAAGGGCGATTTCTGCCTTTAAATACTTTATTCCTTCTTCTTTTTTACCTAGCTTACAAAGTAAAAAACCATACTCTGCATTGAGTCCAGGAGGCACAGTTTTGCGCAATCCATTTTGCTTTTCAATCATTTTTTGATACACTTCCAACAAATGTTGTTGTGCTTCTTCACTTTGTTTCTTATCATATTGATAAGTAGCATCTTCGTAATTATACCACGAATAGAGTGGCTTAGAACCCGAACAACTAGCCATTAAACCAACTAAAAGGGCTATTGATAAAACTTTTTTCATTATGGTAATTTTATTTGTTTAGTTTCTTGTGGAGATAAAAACAGTTTTTTTGAATAGATAACTTCATTGCCATTGCGAACAATAATATCATGTGTTCCAGGCTTAACTGCATAAGATTGTCCTTTATAAGTTGCCTTGCTATCTTTCACTGCCTTTGCTTCGAATGTTGTTTTTCCATCGAGTGTAATAGTAAGAGGCTTATTTACATATTGCTTATATGACACAAATAGTAAGAAAGCAACATCTTCTTTGCCCGATTGTTGTTCTCTTGGATAAGTGGTTTTACATGCAACTAAAAGCACCAAAACACTCAAAAACAATATAATTTTAGTCTTCATAGTTCTTATTTTTTAATTTCTTCGATATAATAGTCATTGATTTTACTTGCATCAATAGGTGTTGTTGCCGACACTTCTACTACAGAAAACTCTGTTTCGGGAGTGTCTCCAGCAGTAGAAATCACCTTTACTGTTCCTACATTCTTACCTGGAAGTTCTATCATTACACCTGTTTGAGGGTTCTTTACCTTTTTACCTTTCATTTTAATAGTAAACATATCGCCTTCAACAACACCTTGACTTGCTCCTCCACCTATAAGAACTGCATCGTTATCATAGCTTAAGAAATAAGTACGCCATGGTTTATTGGTACATTTATTGATAATGTTTTCTACCAATTGACCTACTGCTTCTGATATTGCTTTATCGCTTAAAGAAGCATCAAAGTCTGCATTACTACCCAAACCCATTGTTGTTTTACTTGTAACTTCTGCCGAACCCTTTGCCTCATCCGAGTAAACTATCAAGCCAGTTGATACATCTACCAATCTAATTGCAACGGCAGCATCAACCGTTTGTGTTTTTGTATTGGTAAAAACGCCTTGTTTTCCGACGTTCTTTCTACCAAATTCGGTAATCGAACCGATAATTAAATAATCGGCACCAATGGTGTTTGCGCTTCCTTCTCCTTTCTTAACCTCTTCTAATAAGGCGTTAAGATCACCACGTTCGAGTAATAAAAACTTACCAGAAGCAGCCAATTTAGCCGATAAAATGTCGAGGGCTTGCTTGCCCATAGGGTCGTTTTCTTTATCATAGAAAAGTCCTTTTCCATATTGAGTTTCATTAGAAAAACGTCCAATTGCCACTTTTCTTTTAATCACTTTGCCTGCAGGTGTGTTAGTATCTATATTCACTTTTTCCACAACTTCAACTTTTCGTTGTGCAAAAGCACCTGTTCCTAAGCAAAGAAATGCCATTGCAAGTAGTATTTTCTTATTCATATTCGATTAATATTAATTGTTTTTACTCTTTTAAGTTGTTTAATAATAAATCGTCCGAAGGTGTTTTTTACTTCTCCTTTTTCTCCTATAACGCAACAAATATACATCTTTTTTTACAAATAAAAACGTATTTACTCAATGAATTTCATAATTAAATCCAAGTTATTTGCAAAAAATTACATAATAATAGTTCAAATTAAAGAAATAAGAATATAAATATACGCTTTAAAAACCAAATCAATAGACATGCAATAAAATGCGTTTTACGGCATGGGGTATCGTCTAAAAACAAACTCTCATTCTTCTATTATCTCTTTATTCTCTTTTCTTTTTCTAACCATCCCACCTCCATCACTTCTCTGTTCTATTTCTCTTATTTCCAAATACTTATATCTTTCCTTCACAAAAGCACTGTTTTTACACGACAAAAGGGTTGATATTGGAGTGCAAAAGCTGTGATATTGTAATGCAAAAGCAATGTTTTTACAAACCCAAACAAATGAAGATGTGTTTCGTAAAGAATTCTGAAAATTTTTGATGATAATCCAAAAGGAAACAAAAGAAGAACTTATCAGGTACAAAGGGAGAATGAAAGGAGAAAAGAAAAAACCTAAAAACAAATTTCAGAAGGGACGTAAAAGAAAAGGAAAAGATGACACATTGCCCTCTAAAGATGTGGAGAAACTAACAGAAAAGAACACAGGTATGAATGAAAACATACCTGTGTTAATAAAAAATAGAGCTAAAACAATCTTAATATACCTATATATAACCTATACTAAAGCTCTACATTTCAATTTTAAAATCTACTGTATTCTTATTTGTTTTTGAGTTCCTTTTTTCTAATTATAAGATGGAGAGAGGCAAAATACAGTCTTTTTCACACCCTTTAAGGTTGTGTTCTAAAGTTATTGGGCTTCTTCCAAGTTCCTTGTTCGTCGTTGGTATCGTCTACATCCCACCACAATCGCTTGCCTTGACTATTCATATTCTGAAGCTCTTGATGACTTGTGAAGTATTGATTGCCTGCTTCTGAGTTTGGATAGAAGATGCGTTTGATAGTCTTTCCGCTAGGAACATCGCCACCACTATTATTAGTTAGCTGATTAAGTATGCGTGGATAGTCTGTTCTTCTCAATTCTGCCCAGCCTTCATTTCCATTTGGAAAGATTGCCATCCACTTCTGTGTGATAATCGCTTCGAGCACTTTTTCTTTGTCACCACTATTAAATGTACCATCGTTTAGCACCTTTAAGCCTGCCATGTAGCTATCTGCAGCACCTGGGAGGTTGGTGTTTTGAGGAATCATATAATAGTCTAACGAAGCCTTTACACCTGCTTTGAAATAGTCTTCAACACTCATTGTAAGTCCACTTGCAGTCCAACCACGCAACACTGCCTCTGCTTTTAAGAACAAACTTTCGGCATATCCCAACCAAACAGTGGGCTGAGCATAGTTAAACCAATAGTTAGGATTAAGCTGATGCGATGCTGGTTTGGGTTGAGATCGTGTGATACTGTACATCAATGTACCCATAGAAATGTCGGGAACTTGAGCTCCTCGCTTGCAACCCTTGAAGTCTTCACGAAGACTTTCCTCACCTGCTGCGATCGTATTGCTTGTCATTCCACCTCGATACCAGCACACTAAGCAACGAGGGTCAATCACTTTCTCTTCGAATTTATTTCTACCTTTCTTTATTTTGTAGGTTCCTCCGCCTGTAGAAAGATTGCGATAGAACTGTTCAAGATCGTAAGACATCACACTTTCTCCACCATAAGCAACACTACACATAGCTAAAACGTTCTCGTTTCCACCATCTTCTAGACCGCCAAGTGACACTGCTGCATGCTTAGGAACAGTTTGCATGTTGTCGGCATTACTTGTCATTAAACCATATTTGTTGTTCAATGCTGCCTCAGCTTCAGTCTTTGCACGAGCAGGATCGATGTTAGAAATGCGCAAAGCCATACGCAAGCGCAATGTATTTGCAAATCGTAACCACTTGTTTACATCACCAAAGTAGCATATATCTTGCTTATCTACATTGTATTGGCTCTTGTCTTCGGGGGCAATACTATCCACAGCTTGCTCTAACATGCGGAACATTGCGTCGTAAACCTCTTTTTGTGTGTCGTAAGCAACATTGTTGGTTTCGGGTATTCTCGCACGAACATACTCTCTAAAAGGCATTGAACCATAGGTATCTGTATTGGCAAGAGCCAAGAAACCATAGTAGATGCGAGTGATATAGAACATGTTTTTATAGCGTTCTGGATGCTCATTGAATTTAAAAGCACGCAAAAGGTCTCTATATTCGCTTGAACGATTCTCGTAAAAGTGTCGCCAACGTGCTCCAGACCAGCCGTCTCCATAATTATAATCAGATGTTTTTCCTGCGTGTTTAGGTTGATTATTAGCCACAAATCCTGCATAGATGTCGTGCGATAGGTTGGTGGTTATTTGATAATCGTTATAATATCCTTCGTATAAAAAGTTGCGAAAGATTGCAGGAGCATCTGCAAGTTTACTCTTAAGGTTTACTGAATCATTTGCAGATACAGCGAAGTCGATATTGATATCGGCATATTTTGAATTGTCTTTCTCGACATTTATCTCTTTAGATTGAGAAGAATTATCGGGCAATTCGTATGGGTTCTTACTTAAATCATTTAGGTCGTAGCAACCAACAAGGGCGCTAACGGCAGCCAAGTATATTGTTTTTCTTATGAATTGACAAGCTTTCATATCTTTATTACATTAAAATCCAACGTTAATAGAGAAACCAAAGGTTCGTGTATAGGGCACTGCTGCAAAGTCGAGTGCTTGAGAAAACATCGTAGTGTCATAGCCTCCATCAGGATTTCCTGGTGTATGTTTCATCAAGAAGCAGAGGTTTCGTGCCACAAATGATAGCTTTAAGGCTGTGAAAGGTGTTTTTCTTAGGACGCTTTTAGGGAAACTATAGCCCAAAGACAATTCCTTTAACTTGATATAAGATGCGCTATGAACAAACTCTTCGGCATAACCTTTCTGAGATTTGTATATACCTATGGTTGAATAATATGCCTGAGCACTAACTGGAATGTCGTTAATTGAACCATCTTCTTTTACTCCTGGCACGACCATATAATAGTCTTTCACTCCTCCAATCTCTTTATATTCACCACGATTTCTAGTTCTTTCTGATGTACCTACAGAGGTTGCCATACCTTCAGACACTGATACTATACTGCCACCAAAGCGCATATCAAACATAGCCGTTAATGAAATGCCTTTGAAAGTCAATGCAGGTGTAACCGACATCAATAGATCTGGTTGTATATTTCCAATGGGGTTGTTCAACAAATGCTGCTCTAAATTACCATTTCCAGTGGCTGGTTGGGGTAATCCTTGTGCGTTAACTATCACCTGACCAGCATCATTTCGCTTGATAAGATTATTGGCATAGATATCTCCAAGCTTTCCTCCTACAACCGCACCAACACGTACAGGCATGTTGTTATCACCGTTAAAGTAGATGCGTTGCACACCTGGTGCAAGCTCTTTCACGATTGAACGGTTGTGAGCAAAGTTCATATTAAGATTAAAGGTCAAATCTTTTGTTTTAATAGGAGTGGTATAAACCATCATTTCTATACCTCTATTCAATATCTTTCCTGCGTTAACCCACTGTTGAGACCATGGTGCTGCGGCATCAACTAACATCGATTGGTTACGTGTTACACTATAATAATATGTAAAATCGAAGCCTAATCGGTTGTTAAGGAACTTCATATCAAGACCCAATTCATACGAAGTTTTGATTTCAGGTTTAAGCATATCGTTCATTTTAATGGTGTTAACGAGAGGCTTTCTTATACCTGACTCAAATTCAAACTTACGTGTATTATATAGATTATAGGGGCTTGGATCCTTACCAACTTGCGCTAATGAGGTTCTAATCTTTGCAAAGGTAACCCATGAAGGCAATGGTTTATCTATCGACTTCATAAAGTCTGAGAACATAAAGCTAACACTTGCAGAAGGATAGAAAAATGAGTTTTTACCCTTTGGAAGGGTAGATGACCAGTCGTTTCGTGCGGTTAAGTCGAGTGAAAGATATTCAGAATAAGCCAATTGAGCCGATGCAAACACTGAATACATCGCTCTATTAAATCCGTTATCGCTACCACTTACGAGCTTACCACCTGTGTTATACACCCAAACATCTTTGTTTAACATGTTTTGAACACCTCCTTGAAAGAGCTCATACTTTTGATACATCACATTACCACCTAGCGAATAATCAACTCTAAACTTTGGAGTTAGCTGATTATTACCTAGCAATAGCATTTGAATATTGTGTTCAAAGTGATTCTCTTCGCCACGTTGCATTCCATCAGTTGTGATCTTATCTTGCCAAGTTGATGTGCCAGTGGTTATCGCTTGGTCTGCTAAACTAAGGTCAGAGGTTTGCAATCGAGTTCTATAATAATCGAAAGAGTATTTCGCATTGAGCTTTAAATTATCGAGAATGTTGATGTTTGCGCCATAATAACCAAAGGCTCTCCATCGCTCATCGCTGTTTTTATAGCGGTGACGAACATAATATGGGTTTGAATAATGTTGGTTTGGACCGAACCAGTTGCGGTGAATTTGATTTGCAGAGCTTCTATTTTCTTCTAGACTTCTTAACGAAACGTTACCTGGTATGAGTAGAAGTTGAGCCACTTCACCATTCAATCCAAGTAAAGGACGATTGCAAGCCTTCATGTGAGACAATGAGATCTTTCCATCAAGAGAAAGATATTTGTTCACAACAGTACCAGCATTGAGGTCGATAGACAATTTATCTAAGGTTTCATTCTTAAACAATCCCTTGTTATCGTTATAGCCAATAGAAAGGCGGAAATGTCCTTTTTCTGTGTTATTGCCTAGTGCAACAGTATGAAACTGAGAGACTCCTGTTTTAAAATAGTCACGAAGTTTATTACCTGTGTATTGGTATGGCGACTTGGTTCCATACCAGTTGTATTCTTCATGACCATCTAATTCAGGACCAAAAGATAGCTCTCCATTAATTCCTTCTATATTTCCATTTGTATTTTGTTTATAACTTATGGCTCCATTGCTACCTTGTCCAAATCTATCTTGCATCTTTATCGTTTGCGAAACGGTGCTCCATGTAAAGTTTCCGTTATAACTTACACCAAAACCAGACTTGTTTGCGCCTTTTTTAGTGGTGACTAAAATCACACCATTACCTGCTCTTGAACCATATAGAGCCGCAGCATTAGGACCTTTTAGTACCGAAATGCTTTCAATATCGTCTGGGTTAATGTCTAAAGAAGTACCTCCTCGGTCGTAACCTCCATAGGCAGAAGCATTTGAAGTGTTGTTATCTGAGAAAGGAACTCCATCTACAATCCATAAAGGTTGGTTGTTGTCGGTGAGCGAAGAGTTACCTCTTATGGTGATTTTGGTAGATCCTCCAAGACCAGTGCTGGCGGTATTCATTTGCAAACCAGCAACTTTTCCCGACAAAGCACCTACAACAGAAGGGTCACCAGTGGTGTTCAAAGCATCGCTTTTGATGTCTTGCACCGAGTAGCCCAACATCTTTTTATCTCTTTTAATACCCAAAGCTGTTACAACCACTTCGTCTAATGCCTTTGAATCGACGTCCATTGTTGTTGTAATAGCATCTTTACCATGGGCTTTCATCTCTTTCGTTTTATAGCCAAGATAACTAAATTGCAACACTGGATCTGCTTCATTGGTTTGCAATTGATAGTTACCATCTATGTCGGTAATAGCTCTTGTGGTACTACCTTTTATCGCAACCGTTACCCCAATCATAGGTTGTTTGCTTTCATCAAGCACCTTTCCCGTGATTTTTCTTTTCGAATCGCTGGCTTTTTCTTTTATTACTGGTGCATTTTCTTTGCGTAAATACACAACATTATCTTCCACCTTAAAAGAGATGCCTTTTCCTTTCAACAATTGATTCAATACGTTTTGCACTTTTTCGTCTTTGACATCAATGTTGTTCACCATCACTTTTGCTAAGCTATCATCATAGAAAAAGCGAAGGTTCATTTGCTTTTGAATCTTCTTTATAACAACTTCTAGGGTGGTATTCGGTGTTTTTAAGGTTACTTGAGCCTTTAAATCACCAATTGGAGCCATTGCAATTAAAGCACCAAATGCGGCTTTAAGCATGGTTTCTTTTAATAGATGCTTATTACTTTTCATCGTTGTTTTTAGTTATTTCTTTTCTTTAATATAGGGTAGTTCTAGTTTCTATACGCTCTTTCTTTTGTATTTTGCTCTAATAAAGAGCATTTTATAGGGCTAATGAAGATTGCTTTCTGTTGGCATTTTCTTACTACTAAAGTTGTAGCTCTTATTCTTTAAACAATTTTTTTTTATAAACTACTTAATAAAACTTCGACTTTTTACTTTGCTTTTGTTAATTAATTAAAATTTCAGAACTGTCTTCTGCACTCATAAATCCCTTTCTTTCGCATCATTCTCTCCTTGCTTTTATATAGAAGAAATGCAGCGAACTTCTTTTTAGTATATTGATACTGCCTGTCAAAAAGATGATAAAAAAGAGATAGAAACGGGCTGATTACGACCTAAAAGCAGTGAGTTTGCAACGCAAAAGCAATGTTATTGCAAGATAAATACACTGCTTTTTCTTTATTAAAAAGATGCTTTTATGGTGTTTATACGATGTGCAATGAGGAATAAAAAAACCTTTTTCTCAATAAAAAGGGCGAATTTTGCAGTGAAAAAGAGGAGACATTTAACCGATGTTTTGATGAAATAGAAAAACAAAAGGAATGCTTTTAGCACATATTGGCACAGCATCAAGAGCAAAAAAGGTAACCACAAGACAAGCAAAATACTAAAAACACTCCTTTTTCTAACTTAGAATGACAAGCGATAACCATCCTTCTTCAACCTAATATTTGTTAAATAGAAAACGACAAAAACATCCCTCTCCTACTTATATACATGTCTTTGAAAAAGTGTTGCATCATTTTTCTGTATGCAGTGTATCATCTTTCAAAAAGAATAGCACCGACTTTTAAACACTCAAAAACGCTACGCGGGGCACTACTCTATACTTTTTTACGAATAAACATAAAGGTACCAATTGCCAAAAGAGTCGACAAGGTGATGCAACCTACGGCAAGTGGAAGATTGTTTCCAAACATTTCAATCACCTTTATATCTGGATTTGAAGAGAAAGAAAGTGTCATTACCACCGCTGCAACATTGTTCACCATATGCAAAACCATAGATGGAATGATGCTTTTGGTGCGATAATAGAGCCAACCAAGTATTAAACCAAGGAACGAAGCGTTAACTGCTTGCGCCAAATTGCCATGGAACAAACCAAAAGCAACTGCCGAAATAGCAATGGCAATCCATGCTTTCTTGCCCGAGAAACATTCTAACAAGAGTCTTAAAATGGCTCCTCTAAACACAACTTCTTCCACAATGGGAGCCAATATCGCCACAGCTACAATGCCCAAGGGATATGTCATGATGATATTAAAGAGCTTTTGAACACTTTCCGACATTTCTATACCCATCCATTCGTATATTCCTCCCAAGGGAAGAACAAGGAATAGCGAGAAAAGAGCAATGAGACCTAAAAGCTTATAGGGCTTTTTTGAGATATAATGGTTTGATATAGGTGTCCATTTTGCCAATAAAAAACAAACGATGGTTATGATATGTCCTAATATGGTTGATGGAATTATCACCTCTTTAGCTAAATCCCAGCCCCTAGTAGATGTCCTAGCCATAACCACTTCGAATGAAACATCATGAGAAATAGCATAAATTGCGCCCATAATATAGAGCGAAACGGCTTGAATAATAACGAATAAGATAATGAAACCAATGGCTTTTAAACAGTTTTTTAATGTTGAATCCATAGTTTATAAAATCGTTTTGAATAATTATTTTTGTGAATTAAAAAGCTCTTCTACTCTCTTTTTATCAAGAACGAGCTGTTCTTTGAGTTGCTCTATCGATGAAAATTTTATCTCATTTCGCACTCTTTCGATAAAGAACACACGCACCTCGCTACCATATATCTCTTCATTAAAGTCGAAGATATGCACCTCTATGGTTTGATTGAAAGTGCCATAGGTGGGTCGATTGCCTATATTGAGCATGCCATTATAGCGTTTGTGGGTTCTAGAAAGCTCTATTTGAACGGCATAAACGCCTTCTTTTGGCACTATTGCGGTGTTATATTGAGGTTTGATATTAGCGGTTGGAAAGCCTAACTTGCGTCCTTCTTGATAGCCATGAACCACCTTTCCCAAGAAAGAATGAGGACGACCGAGGAGCTGTTGCACCACATCTACATCGCCATTGTGCAACTTTTTGCGTATAGTTGACGACGAAACACGTCCTTGAGGCGTGTCGAACGGAGTAGAAAGTAGTACTTCTATGCCCAATTCTGCACCAAATTGCACATAATCTTCAAAGGTTTCACCGCTTTGTTTACCAAAACGATTGTCGTAACCAATGATGAGTTGCTGCACGTTTAGTTGCTCTTTTAAGATGGTTTGCATGAAATGGAATGCCGATAGCTGTGCCATTTCAGCAGAAAAGGGTAACACTGCAGTAATGTCTACACCCGTATGAGAAAGCAATTCTAGCTTTTCTTCGAGCGGACTAATAAGCTCTGGTGTGAAATTAGGTTGCACAACCGCACGTGGATGCACATCGAATGTAATAGCAATAGACGCCCATTGCCTGTTATGAGCATGCTGAACCACCTGTTTTAGCACGTGTTGATGCCCTAAATGTACCCCATCGAAAAAGCCAATTGTTGCCACACAGGGTTGCAACTGCTTTGTTTCTGGGGTGAGATATAGTGTTGTCATGATTCTAACTCAATAACTTTTGGGTCCAAATAGTTCCCTTTGGATCGTGCAATACTTTAAAACCAAGCTCGCAAGCAGCATTGCAATTGGGTTGAAGGTCGTCGATAAATAAAGTCTCTTCGGGCTTTATTCCTGTTCGTTTCACCACCTCTTGAAAAATCTCTGCACTGGGTTTAATGAGCTGAAGCTCGTTAGATAGGAAGATATCTTGAAAATGTTGCAACACATTTTCGCCCTTTTCAGTCATAAACAAAGGCTCACAACATGCCCAATGCATTGCGTTGGTGTTGCTAAGAATAAACAATTGGTGCGTTTGGGCAAGCTCTTTAATAGCTTGTAGCTTATGTTCTGGAATGGTTCCGATAAGCGAATTCCACGCCCCCTCAATCTCTTCGTCTTTCAAAGGCAATTCGGTTAGTTCTCGAACCGCCTCACAAAAGGCAGAATTGGTGATCTTTCCCACCTCAATATGATAAAACAAATCACGTGTTTGATGTGTTTCTACATAGTTTGCAACGGCTTCTGCACCCAGAGAACGAAAGGAATTGATGCAACGTTGTGGGTGAAGTTCAACCAAGATACAGCCTAAGTCGAATATAATATTTTTTACTTTGCTTTGCGAGTCCATAGTCTTTTCAATTCTTCTACCCACAAAACAAGCGAAGTAAGCGCAATAATTACACCCCATTCGGTGAGAGATAGGGGTTCAGTTCTAAACATCTTACCACCAAAAGACACGATAAGCCACTGTCCAAGCAATACAATTAAAAACACAAAGAGCAGTCCTTTACTCTGTTTTAGATGACTAAAGGCAGAGTCTTTGCATCCAAATGTCTTCGCATTGAATAGGTTCCATAGTTGAATCATCACGAAAGTGGTGAAGAATATGGTGAGATCGTGAGTGGTTATGCCATTACTTACCTCGTTTCCATAATAATATAACATCGAGAAAAGCACGATAAAGAAAAATATTCCATGTGCAAGTATTCCCCTAAACATCGACTTTGAAATGATAAAGTCGCTTTGTTTGCGAGGCATTTCATTCAAAACATCTTTAGAAGGAGGCAGAGATGCCAATGCCATAGCAGCGAAAGTGTCCATAATAAGGTTTACCCAAAGGATTTGAGTAACGGTTAATGGCATGTTAGTTCCTATGAATGCGCCTCCCACAACTAATAACAATGCGGTGAGATTTACAATCAATTGGAAATAAAGAAAGCGTTGAATGTTGCGATAAAGCGATCTACCCCACATCACAGCCAATGTAATTGAGCTGAAAGAGTCGTCTAATAAAGTCATAGCACTTGCCTCTTTGGCTACCGAAGTGCCCGATCCTAACGACAAACCAACATGTGCATGATTCAAAGCAGGAGCATCATTGGTTCCATCTCCCGTAACTGCTACCACCTCATTGCGGGCTTGTAGCAATTCAACTAAGCGTTGTTTATCTGTCGGACGTGCACGAGACATCACCTTTAAGGACGCCACTCGTTCGTAAGCCTCATTATCGTCAAGGTCTGCAAACTGTGTTCCTGTGATGTGCCAACGTTCCTTTTCGCTCTCAGAAACGCCCTCTTCGTTCCAAATACCAATTTGTTTTGCTATCTCAATGGCTGTTGCCGAGGTGTCACCAGTAACCATTTTGACATTGATACCAGCTCTTTGACATTCTGAAACGGCGTTAGGAACGTCGTCTCTGATAGGGTCTGAGATGGCAAAAACAGCCTGTAAGGTAAAGTTTTGCAATAGTTCTGCGCTCAAAGAGTTGTCTTTTATGCTTTCAACCACATCGTTATCGAGTTGCTTATAAGCCAAAGCAAGTGTGCGCATTGCCTTATTTTGATATCCACGGAGGGTGCTTTCGGTTTCTGCTTTCTTATCTTCTATGATGTTACAGAACGACAAAACCACTTCTGGAGCACCCTTTATAAAAAGATAAGGCACGCCATTGTAGAGCGAAATAGTTGCCATATACTTTCTTTCTGTTGAGAAAGGAAGTTGATGAAGTATCTTTGTTTCGCTACGATAGTGGTTATAATTCTTGCCATTTTTATAACACCAAAGTAGCAATGCCACTTCGGTTGGATTGCCAATGCCCTCTGGAATAGTGGTAGTTGCATTCTCGTTGTCGTTTGAAGACAAGGATAAATCGGCAGTAGTGTTGGCTGATATCGCCTCAAAAAGTAGCTCATCGTCTTCGCAACTACGTGCAAAATCGTTCACTTGCATCTTGTTTTGGGTAAGTGTTCCTGTTTTATCGGTACAGATAACCGTTACTGCTCCCATCGTTTCAGATGCATGTAACTTTCTAACAAGGTTGTTACTCTTGAGCATTCGGCGCATATTGAGTGCCAACGACAATGTAACAGCCATTGGAAGTCCTTCTGGAACAGCCATAACAATAATGGTTACGCTGAACATAAAGTAGTGAAGAACCACCTCGAGCATATCTAAATAGTGATTAGTTTGCCATATTGGGTTCACCAAGATGTCGTGAACAAGAAAGAGAATAAATGCCAACACAGCCACAGTTACACCAATCTTACTAATCAACTTGGCTAACTTTAAAAGCTGAATGCTTAGTGGTGTCTTGGTAAAAGTGAGTTCTGTAGACTTATGCGACACCTTTCCAATCTCTGTTTCGTCGCCAACTGCGGTAACAACTGCCGCTCCTCGTCCGCTCATAACCATGCTCGAGCGAAGCAATACGTTAGCAGGATAAGCCTCGGTGCCTTTAGATTGACTTGTTTCTACATGCTTAGTGGTGATGGGTTCGCCTGTAAGCGACGACTCATTGACTTGCAAGTCTATCGCTTCTACTAAACAAGCGTCGGCAGGAATCTCATCTCCTGTCTCTATTAAAATAACATCTCCCATCACAATGTCTTTGCGCATCACCTCTTCTACCACGCCATTGCGACGCACTTTCACCATTTGTTCTTCTTCAAGTGTATTGAGAACCTCGAACTTTTTGGCAGCATCTAATTCGAAATAAAAACCTATTGCGGTGGCAAGAAAAATGGCAATGAAGATTCCAATGGTTTCAATAAAGTTGTTTTCTACGAATGCAAGTCCTAGAGAAACAACGGCTGCAACGAGCAAAACCTGTATAATGGGGTCTTGAAACTTCTCTAGATAAAGCTTAATAATGGATACTTTTTGAGGGGGTGTAAGTACGTTTTCACCATGTTTTGCCCTACTTTCACTTACTTCTTGAGGTGTTAAACCTCCTAATACTTTATCCCGTGACATCTAATTGCCCAATTTTAAGATTTTAATTACTATCCTTTTACATGATAAAAGCATTACAATTAGCATGCAATAACAATGCTTTTAACCGCTAATATCAATGCTTTTAAAATGGAGTTGTTTTTGAGTTGTAATTCAACTCTTATTTCTGTTCGCTTGTTTGAGCTTACAAATTTAAGAAAAAAGCAAAGTATGTGCAAACGAACGCACACAAATTATCGAGAAGAAGAAGTTCTTTATTGTTCCAATCGTTCTTTTTTTACTTTGAATCAAGGCGCATAATTCGCCCTAAAACAAATCATTATACGCTTTAATTGAAAGAAAACTCAAAAGAGAACACTGCTCTTTTTTCACCTCAAATACATCTTTTTACCAAACTAAAGCAATTTTCTTTTTAAAAAACCACAATAAAATAAAAAAGTAAAAAGTTTTCTATTTTGATTTTATAACTAATTGATTATAATCGAATTGACAAATATTAACTATTTAAAAGTTGTCTAAAAGTGAAATTATATAATAACTTTCACTATCTTTGTTGCACCAAATTACATACTAAAAAAATCATCAATCAAAACAAAACCATTCTTTAATATTCCTCCAAAATGATACAAACAGTAGTGAAGAGAGATGGCCGCATCGTGGGTTTTAATGAACAAAAGATAAGCGGAGCTATCAGAAAAGCAATGTTGCACACGGATAATGGAGAAGATAGTAACCTTATTCAGCAAATAACCGACCGTATTTCGATGAGCGGAAACTCGCAAATGACCGTTGAAGAGATTCAAAACAAGGTTGAAAACGAGTTGATGAAAAGCCGTAGAAAAGATGTAGCAAGAGCATACATTTCATATAGAAACCTTAGAAATGTTGCCCGAAAAGCTAAAACAAGAGACATCTTCCTCGAAATAATCAACGTAAAATCGAACGATATTACACGTGAAAACGCTAATATGAACGCTGATACTCCAGCGGGAATGATGATGAAATTCTCAAGCGAAACAACTAAACCTTTCGTAGACGACTATCTTTTAAGCGAGGAAGTGCGTGATGCTGTGGCACATAACTACATTCATATTCACGATAAAGACTATTATCCTACCAAGTCGCTCACCTGCTGTCAACATCCTTTAGATAACATTTTGGAACACGGTTTCAGTGCTGGTCATGGCTCATCTCGCCCTGCAAAGCGCATAGAAACAGCGAGTGTCATTGCTTGTATCTCATTGGAAACAGCGCAAAACGAAATGCATGGTGGTCAAGCTATACCTGCTTTCGACTTCTATCTCGCTCCTTATGTAAGAATGAGTTATGTTGAAGAGGTGAAGAACCTAGAGGCTTTAATGGGCGAAGACTGCTCGGATTTATACGAATCGGAGATTAAAGACTACTTAAAACTGCCTCTTGATGGTCTCAAAGGCAAAGAACGTATCAAGCAACACGCTATCAATAAGACTGTAGCTCGTGTGCATCAAGCTATGGAAGCCTTTATACATAATATGAATACGATACACTCTCGTGGTGGAAACCAAGTGGTGTTCTCGTCTATCAACTATGGAACTGACACCTCTGCAGAAGGTAGATGCGTGATAAGAGAGTTACTCAAGAGCACTTATAGCGGTGTGGGCAACGGCGAGACTGCTATCTTCCCTATTCAAATATGGAAGAAGAAACGTGGCGTAAACTATCTTCCTGAAGACCGAAACTACGACTTATACGAGCTAGCTTGTAAGGTTACAGCACGTCGTTTCTTCCCTAATTTCCTCAACTTAGACGCTTCTTTCAATCAAAGTGAAGACTGGAAAGCTGAAGATCCAAAGCGTTATGTTCAC
Organism: Prevotella sp.; assembly: GCA_052173735.1. Lineage (GTDB taxonomy): Bacteria > Bacteroidota > Bacteroidia > Bacteroidales > Bacteroidaceae > Prevotella. The sequence continues at coordinate 44,169 of JBQMYA010000007.1, read as the reverse complement.
GAAGTGGCTACAATGGGCTGCCGAACTCGTGTGTTTGAAAACCATTTCGGTCCTAAAACCTCAATAGGAAGAGGCAATATCTCGTTTACTACCATCAATATTGTGCGCCTTGCTATCGAATGTATGGAGATAAAAGACAAGGAAGAGCGCATCAATTCGTTCTTTGCTAAATTGGATAAGGTGTTGGATTTAACCGCAAAACAATTGGTGGAACGCTACAATTTCCAAAAGACAGCCTATGCAAAGCAGTTCCCAATGGTGATGAGAAGTCTTTGGTTAGGTGCTGATAAGCTGAAAGCAGACGACACTATCGAGTCGGTTATCAATCAAGGAACGCTCTCTATCGGTTTTATTGGATTGGCAGAGTGCCTCAAAGCCTTGTTAGGTAAGCACCATGGAGAAGATAATGAGGCGCAAGAACTGGGCTTAAAGATCGTAACTTACATGAGAGACCGCACCAACGACTTCACAAAAATGTACCAACATTACTTTAGTGTGCTTGCAACTCCAGCCGAAGGACTATCGGGTAAGTTTACTTTGAAGGACCGAAAGGAGTTTGGTGAGCTCGAGGGTATTACCGATAGAGACTATTATACCAATTCTAATCACGTGCCAGTGTACTACAAATGCAGTGCAAAACACAAAGCTGAAGTGGAAGCACCTTACCACGATTTGACTCGTGCAGGACACATTTTCTATGTTGAAATTGATGGCGATGCAACTCATAACCCACAAGTTATTATGAATATTGTGGATATGATGGACCACTATAACATTGGTTATGGAAGCGTGAATCACAACCGAAACAGATGTATGACATGCGGATTTGAGAATGCCGACAACACTCTTGAGACGTGTCCTCATTGCGGTGGACACCACATCGACCGCCTTCAACGCATCACGGGCTATCTTGTTGGAACAACCGATCGTTGGAACAGCGGTAAACTGGCAGAGCTAAATGACCGTGTTCGCCACGATCTTTAAATCTCATCAGACAGCTCTTTCAAACGAACAACAATAATAGTAAATCGTAAAAATAACCACAAAAGAATGAAGGAGTAGGTTAATCTACTCCTTCTTTTTTTGCTTTTGAAAAGGATGAACTGCCCTTTTGAACCCTCAAACCACCCTATTGCAATGCTTTCAATAATGAACATACTCGAAGACACCACCGTAGATGGACCTGGATTTCGCACCTCTATCTATTGCGCAGGCTGTTATCATGCTTGCGACGAGTGTCATAATCCCGAGTCGTGGGACATCAACAACGGCACAATGATGAGCACAAACGATATCATGAGCATTGTTACTGCCGACCCATTTGCCAATGTAACGTTCTCGGGAGGCGACCCAATGTATCAGGCAAAGGGCTTTACTGAGTTGGCAAAAGCCATTAAACAACAAACCAATAAAAACATTTGGTGCTACACGGGCTTTGTTTTCGAGTCGCTTTTAAAGATGAATGAGCAACGAGAACTATTGCAATGGATTGACGTTTTGGTGGATGGTCCGTTTATAAACAGCAAGAAAGACCTATCATTATTGTTCCGAGGAAGTAGCAACCAACGCCTCATTGACGTGCAACAATCGCTTCGACAAAACAAAGTGGTGCTGTGGACACCCAACATCGGCATAGAATAATCACGCACATTTCACCACTATTTCTACCCTCTCTCTACCCTTTTTCCCACACATTAAAAAGTTTTCTCTTTTCATCTCTATTTTCTTCCGCCGCAATATCAATGCTTTTACCTTGCAAAGTCATTCTTTTTAGGTTCTAATTGCATTGCTATTACGCCCTAAAAGCAATGCAATTGCCCTCTCACTCCGCAAAGGCTTTAGTGCAAAGGCATTACAACCTTTCATTTTTTCTTTCAAATTAGAACATTAATTATCCTTTTTTCTTTGTATATTTGCCCTAAAAAGAAAGACAATGAACAACAACTCACTTTGGCAAAACATTAAGGGATATTTCAATGCGTTGCCCGACAAAGAAAGCGAAACAGAGATTATTAAACAGATAAGTAGCGGAGTGACCTTCCATGGAGCGAATCTTTGGGTACTTATTTTCGCTATCTTCATTGCCTCATTAGGCTTAAATGTCAATTCAACAGCAGTGATAATAGGTGCCATGCTCATCTCTCCTTTGATGGGACCAATCATCGGAATGGGCTTATCTGTGGGTATAGACGATTTCGATTTGCTTAAACGTTCGGTTAAGAACTATCTTGTTGCCACGGTGATAAGTGTGATAACAGCCACTATTTATTTTATGATTAGTCCTCTTAGCGAGGCTCAATCGGAGTTGTTGGCACGCACATCGCCCACCTTATACGATGTACTTATCGCCATTTTCGGTGGTGCAGCAGGCATTCTTGCTTTATGCACAAAAGGTAAAGGCAATGTTATTCCAGGCGTTGCCATCGCTACTGCCTTGATGCCACCATTGTGTACGGCAGGTTATGGACTTGCAGTTGGGCAATATTCGTTCTTCTTTGGGGCTTTTTATCTTTTCTTTATCAATACCGTTTTCATTGCTCTTGCCACCTTTATAGGTGTAAGAATGCTCCGTTTTAAACGTAAAAACTTTACAGATGTAAAGACTCTACAAAATGTAAGAAAATATATTATTGCCATTGTTGTTCTAACAATGATTCCTGCAACATACATGACCACTCAAATTATCCGTGAGAGTATTCAAGACAACTACACTCAACAATTCATGAAAAATGAGCTATCGTTTAAAGGAACACACATTATTTCGCATAAAAGACACGATGAAAATAAAACCATTCGCATTGTGGCTGTAGGAAAAAACATCGGAGAAGACACCATTAAACAAGCTCAAGACAACTTAAAGAAATACCATCTCGAGGATTATAATTTGGTGATTATTCAAGGAAGTCAGGCAGATAACACTCTGCTTAAAAAACAGTTGTCTGAAAATTCATTAGCCAACACCAAACAACAACTGATTGAACAAGCTGAACAACTTAACAACTTAGAAAAACAACTGAAACAATACACTAGCTATGAGGCATTAGGTAAAGAAGTTTCTAAAGAGATTAAAGCCATCTGCCCACAAGTAAATACAATTAGCTTATCATTTGTTTCAGAAGAACAAACCGACACTTTAGCAACCAAACACTATATTTTGGCATTGGTTGGATATAAAAATGTGCTATCAACAGTAGAACAACAACAGCTTCAACGTTGGTTAAAAGCTCGTTCAAAGGCCGATAGCTTGCGTGTTATCCTGCAACCAAACAAAGGCAAGTAAAAGGATTTTTCGGAATAAAATCCCTCCTTTTAAAGGAGAAAAACATACAACACACCCCCCAGGAGATGCTTCATTGCGAGGCATCTCTTTTTTATTGCAGTTAAGAAGGATGCGAAAGAGCTTTATACCTATTATGAGATAGACTTTTATCAATACAGAAAAGAATGCAATCTTTCTTGCAAAAGAATATTTCCGAATAACAATTGATTCTCTTTTCCATAGACAAAGCGGAACAAAAGCTTGAAAAAGGAAACCAACGGGTATAAAAAAGCAGTTCGCAAGATAAGTTTTGCGAACTGCTTTGTCTATATCAATGTTTCTTTTGACATGTTCTGTCCTCATCATTATGTTTTTTTCATGCAGAAAGAACATACAATGAGGTTCAATACAATTGGTCTTATTTTCTATTATTTGATAATTATCTTTTTACCATTGATTATATAAACGCCCTTAGGTAAAGCATTTATTTCGTTAACACTGGCTTTGCTTAAACATTTCACGCCATCTATTGTGTAAACATCTACATTCTCTATTTTATTGTAAATGTTGTTTATAATGCCAGTAGTGGTACTCTCAATAAGGAAAAAATTCCTCCATCCATATTCTCTTTTATAAGCTTCTACACTATTCTTAGGCACAAAAAGTTTGCATTCGTTTGTGTTAATCCCGTCAAAAGCATAGGGAGCACAATTGGGGGGAGTTACTGCCTCACTTGTAAGCTGTTTTACATTCTTACAACCAGAGAAAGCATAATAACCAATAGTTGTTACACTATTGGTAATGGTTACGGAAGTAAGAGAAGAGCAACCAGAGAAAGCATAATAACCAATTTCTGTTACACTATTGCCAATGGTTACGGAAGTAAGAGAAGAGCAAGAAAAGAAAGCACCAGAACCAATTGTTGTTACACTATTGCCAATGGTTACGGAAGTAAGAGAAGAGCAACCAGAGAAAGCAGAAGAACCAATGTCTGTTACACTATTGGGAATCGTAAGAGAAGTAAGAGAAGAGCAACCAGAGAAAGCATAACCCCCAATTTCTGTTACACTATTGCCAATGGTTACGGAAGTAAGAGAAGAGCAACCAGAGAAAGCAGAAGAACCAATGTCTGTTACACTATTGGGAATCGTAAGAGAAGTAAGAGAAGAGCAACCAGAGAAAGCAGAAGAACCAATTGTTGTTACACCATCGCCTATTATAAGTTGTTTAACACTTTCGGCTGCGTACCATGGGCTACGATTATACTCTCTAGTACCGTAATTGTTCATTTCACCTGTTCCTGTGATGGTTAACACACCTTCATCAGTGAGTTTCCATTTTAGATTCTTACCGCAAGTTCCAGATTTCTCGGCATAAGCTGATAAACTTACGACCAGGGTTATCAACAAAAGATAAAGTTGTTTCATATAAATTCTTTAATTAAATGAATAATATTGTTTGTTTATTGATTGCTTTTGATTTCTCAAACCTTTATAAATTCGTTCCTAACAAAAAAGCTTTTAATAGCGAGCAGATGCGCTATAAAAATATTTGCAAAGATAGATAAAAAGCATTATTAAATGTTCTTTTCTTGTAAAAGATGGTACTTATTAAATTAAAAGAGCGTTATTCTTTATAAATTGATGAACAATGACATCTTATGAATGCCGTATATAACTATTATAAAGACCATTATTGCACAATGATACACATTAAATAGAATAAAAAAAGCAGTTCACAAAAGATATATTGTGAACTGCTTGTGGGCCATCTTGGGCTTGAACCAAGGACCTCCAGATTATGAGTCTGTTGCTCTAACCAACTGAGCTAAAAGCCCTAATAATATAATTCTACACAGAATTACAGGTGCAAAGGTAGTATTTTTTAAACAAACAACCAAATATCTGCCCGTAATTTTTAATCAAAAGAACCGCTTTTAGCGTCGTTTATCCACCTTTTGGGGGTCTTAGAAATCGAAAGAAAGCTGTTTTTCTTCTCCTAAAAGATTGAATGACATTCGATGAAATGGCGTTGTTCCATATTTTTTGATCGCCTCTCGGTGCGCAACGGTGGGATAACCTTTGTTTTTATTCCACTGATATTGCGGATATTGGCTGTGGAGTTCTTCCATATACTCATCTCGATAAGTCTTCGCAAGAATACTCGCTGCAGCAATAGACAAATACTTTGCATCGCCTTTTACAATGGGTGTGTAGGGCAAATTCTGATAAGGTGTGAAGCGGTTGCCATCGATAATGAGGGCTTCGGGGCGCACTTTGAGTTGATCTATGGCTCTGTGCATGGCCAAAAAGCTCGCTTTAAGGATATTGATTTCGTCGATTTCTTCGGGCGAAACCACACCCACTGCCCATGCAATGGCATCTTTTTCGATGTCCTTTCGCAATATCATTCTGCGCTTTTCAGTGAGCTGTTTCGAGTCGTTTAGATAAGGATGCGAATAGTTTTGCGGTAGGATTACCGTCGCAGCATACACACTTCCAGCCAAACAACCACGTCCTGCTTCGTCGCAACCTGCTTCAATCAATCCATCATAATAATGTGATTGAAGCGATGTTTTCGATGTTTTTGCGTTAGAATCACCTTTTTTCATATCTCGTTATACCTTTTATGCCAACATAGCTAAACGTCCTTTAAAACGCACTTTAAGCACATTTTAGAACATTGCAGCCACTCGTTCGATGCCTTTAACCAAAACATCAATCTCTTCTTTGGTGTTATACAAGCCGAAACTTGCACGAACGGTGCCTTGAATGCCCAAGCGTTGCATGAGCGGTTGAGCGCAATGGTGACCTGTGCGCAAAGCAATTCCAAGACGATCGAGCAGTGTTCCTAAATCGAAAGGATGAATATCGCCCACTAAGAAGCTCACCACTGCATCTTTTCGAAGTGGAGTTCCGATGAAACGGATATCTTTTATCGTTGACAATTGCTCCATTGCGTATTGTGTGAGCATTGCTTCGTGTTGTTGAATATTGTCCATTCCCAAGTCGAGCAGATAGTCTACGGCAGTGGCTAAGCCATGAGTTGCAACGTAATCGGGTGTTCCTGCCTCGAATTTCAAAGGTGGTTTTTCAAATGTCACCTTATCGAACGAAACTGTTTCGATCATCTCTCCGCCTCCTTGATAGGGTGGCATGCGGTCTAACCATTCTTCTTTTCCATACAAAACGCCTATTCCTGTGGGTCCATACATCTTGTGTCCGCTCAACGCAAAGAAGTCGCAATCCATCGCTTGCACATCTATTGCAAAGTGAGGAGCACTCTGTGCGCCATCAACCAACACGGGAACGCCTTGCGAATGGGCAAACTGTATGATTTCATCGATAGGATTAACTGTTCCGAGCACATTGCTAACGTGGGCGATACTCACCAACTTGGTACGCTCGCTGAACAGCTTTTTAAAGGCTTCCATATCTAAATTACCTTCGTCGTCGATAGGAGCTACCTTCAAAGCAATACCCTTTCGTGCCATTTGCAACTGCCAAGGAACAATGTTGGAGTGGTGTTCCATCTCAGAAACAATCACCTCGTCGCCTGCATTCATAAAGCCTTCTACAAACGAAGAGGCCACAAGATTAATGCTTTCGGTGGTGCCTCGGGTGAAAATAATTTCGTTGGTAGACTTGGCATTGATGAACTTTCGCAATGTTTCTCGAGCACTTTCGTGTAATTCAGTAGCCTGTTGCGACAACCAATGCACGCCTCTATGAACATTGGAGTTGACATTTAAATACTCGTTGTTCATGGCTTCGATCACCGATAGGGGTTTTTGAGTGGTGGCTGCATTATCTAAATACACCAAAGGCTTATTGTAAATGGTTTTAGAAAGAATGGGAAAATCTTTTCTAACGTCCTCTATTTGATACATACCTAACTATAAATAAAAGGTGAATAACATCTATTTTGCACCTGAATGGGCAAATAGAAAGAGAGAAAGAGTTTGTTTATGGCTTTTGAGCACAAGGCTATTGCCATTTGAACAAACTCTTTATGGGTTATATCTACTTAGATACAAAGGTTACAATTACCACAAGTTCCAAGCTCGCCTTTAAACCTTTTCTCTACAAGATGATGCAAACGCTCTCTTAAAGGCTCAAGCTTAATTTGGTCTACCACTTCATTGATGAAGGCAAACTCTAACAAGAACTTAGCCTCTTTCTCGCTGATTCCTCGCTGACGCATATAGAATAGGGCTGCATCATTGAGCTGTCCTACTGTTGAACCATGTGCACATTTCACGTCGTCGGCATATATTTCTAACTCGGGTTGCGAATACATGCGAGCCTCTTTGGTGACACATATATTTTGGTTACGCTCTTCTGACGATGTTTTTTGTGCATCTTTCTGAACCAATACACGGCCTGCAAAGGCTCCTGTGCTGTGTCCGTCTAACACATATTTATACAATTCGTTGCTGGTGCAATGAGGAACAGCATGGTCGATGAGGGTGTTATTATCTACATGTTGTTGCTTATCGGCAATGACACAGCCATAAAGATTGCACTCTGCACCCTCTCCACTGAATCGAAGAGAGGTGGTGTTGCGAGTGATTCCGTTATGAAGTGTGATGACATGGTGTGTGAGTCGGCTGTTAGATGCTTGGTCGAAATAAGCGTTGCTTACACGTTTGTTGTTGTAACTGGTCTCTTCCATGCAATAAAGATCGAGCGAAGCATTTTCGCCAACGTATGCTTCTATCACCTGTGTGGCAAGATAATTGCGGTCGTTAGCAGTGTGATCGCAGAACAACATCTTTGCTTCGGCTCCTGGTTCTACAACAATCAAGACACGTCTGTTGAGCATTAAGTCTACATCAGAGCGCATGATGTTAATTACTTGTATTGTTTTTTCTACCTTCGTGTTCTTTGGTACGTAAACAACCAAGCCGTCTTGAGCTAGCATTGTGTTTAAAGCTGCTATACCATCTTTATCGGTTGCGGCTAACTTAGTATAGTATTTCTCGATGAAATCGGGATTTTTTAGGGCATATTCCTTTAATGAATCAACCACAACTCCTTCGGGTAGCTTACCCTTTGGCAATGAGTTGACATCGAAGACGTCGTTCATTAAGAAATAAACAGCAGTACTTAAATTGGGGACATCGCACGAAAATACCTCTTCGGGGCGGAATGAAAAGGGCATACGATGAAGGTTTAAGCCATAATCGGGGGCAAAGATTGCCTGCATATCGGTATACTTATAACGCTCGTCTTTACGTTGCGGAATACCTAATTGCTTGAAATGTTGCAATGCTTCTGCACGCTTTGCATTCATAGCAGGAGCACTATTCTGACACAGTAGATTTTGTTCTGCCTCGAAAAGCCGAATATATTGCTCGCTGCTGTTTGGCTTTGCACTTACAGAAGTTGATTGACTTTGTTGTAATGCCATATCAATTACTCCTCTCCTATTTCAGCTTTAATCCAATCATAACCTCTTTCTTCGATCTCTTTTGCAAGCTCTGGTCCTGCTGTTTTCACGATACGACCTTTGTAAAGCACGTGAATAACATCGGGTTTGATGATGTCGAGCAATCTATCATAGTGTGTAATGACTATCGTACTGGTTTCTGGTGTCTTCAACTTGTTCACACCTTCTGCCACGATACGTAAAGCATCAACGTCCAAACCTGAGTCGGTTTCGTCTAAGATGCGTAGTGTTGGCTCGAGCATTGCCATTTGGAAGATCTCGTTGCGCTTCTTTTCTCCACCACTAAAGCCTTCGTTTACACTTCTACTTGATAGCTTAGAGTCGAGCTCAACGATAGCTCTTTTCTCACGCATCAGCTTCAAAAAGTCGGCAGCATTCAAAGGTTCTTTGCCTTGATACTTACGTTTTTCGTTGATAGCAGCACGCATGAAGTTGGTCATTGATACGCCTGGAATCTCTACTGGATATTGAAATGAAAGGAAGATACCTTCGTTTGCACGATCTTCTGGCTTCATTTCAAGAAGGTCTTTGCCATTATATGTGGCAGAACCTTCGGTTACTTCGAACAAAGGATTGCCCACTAAAACGGCACTAAGTGTACTCTTTCCTGATCCATTAGGACCCATAATAGCGTGTGTTTCGCCATCTTTTACTGTGAGGTTGATGCCTCTTAATATTTCTTTTTCGCCTATATTGGCATGAAGATTCTTTACTTCTAACATATATTGTTGTGTTTAGTATCTTATTTTTTCTTTTATTCTCTTATAATCGAATAGATCAAACAATGTAAATAAGTCTACATCTTCTAGAGTGAATGGGAATGAAACTTTCAGTGTTACGGCAATAGAATGTCGATGCAAAGGTGCACTGAAGAGCGTTGGGGGTACTGTCTTCTTTGCTTGAACGTTGGTTTGCACTTTTGAACTCAAGCCTAATCGATAGCCATATTCCAAGCCTATCGAGAGACTTTTAGACATTGCGATGTCTGTTCCCAATACGGGTGAGACGCTGAAACGAGGATATTGCAGAATGCTATGTTGCGAATATCCTGGTAAATAGGCTCCTTCTGACTGATAAACGAAATCTTCGGTTCTCTTTCTTCCTATGTTATAATAGGTGTCGAAGCCCACATAAGGTCGAAACACCTTTGACATTCCAATGGGATAGTAGCGACCTCCTAACATAATTTGTTTTAAAGGCTCGCTTACATAGCTATCTTGTATCTGAAAACTCTCGTTCTCTATTCCTCCTTTGATAGAAAAGTTAGTCGATGGAATGTAATATTCTCCACGTAACTTAAAGGACATTCCCTTTAAAAAACCACCAAAGTTATGATTTGTCCAAACGTCTTTCGTGCCATTATCTGCCTTCATTCGAGGCGCAAAAAGAATTCCTCCACCTATCTCTACCGAGAAATTGTAGGGATTATTGTAATCTTCTGCCGAAGCGATTGAGCTGCTGAACAGCATGAAGAAGAAAGTGATGAGACGAGAAAGACGTGCTGACATAATCTTACTGAATGTTCTTTTTATCTGTTTATCCTACTGTTCCTTCTAATGATACCGACAAGAGTTTCTGAGCTTCAACAGCAAATTCCATTGGAAGTTTATTCAAAACTTCTTTCGCATAGCCGTTAACTATCAAGCCAATAGCCTGCTCTGTGGGGATTCCTCGCTGATTACAATAAAGCAATTGGTCTTCTCCAATCTTACTTGTTGTTGCCTCGTGCTCAATAACTGCTGAGTCGTTGTGAATGTCCATATATGGGAATGTGTGCGCACCGCACTTGTCTCCGAGCAATAAACTATCGCAAGAGCTATAGTTGCGGGCGTTATCTGCATTGGGAGTAGCACGCACAAGACCTCGATAAGAGTTCTGACTGTGTCCTGCACTGATTCCTTTTGAGATGATAGTACTCTTGGTGTTCTTACCCATGTGTATCATCTTTGTACCCGTATCTGCTTGTTGATAGTTGTTAGTAACTGCCACACTATAGAACTCTGCTTGTGAGTTATCGCCTCGAAGTATGCAAGATGGATACTTCCAAGTGATGGCACTACCTGTTTCTACTTGCGTCCAAGAGAGCTTAGAGTTTACTCCTCGAAGGTCACCACGTTTGGTTACAAGGTTAAACACACCACCTTTACCATTCTCATCGCCTGGATACCAGTTCTGAACGGTTGAATATTTCACCTCTGCATTGTCTTTAATAATAATCTCAACAATGGCAGCATGAAGCTGATTTTCATCTCGCATAGGTGCTGTACAGCCTTCCAAATAACTTACATAGCTATCGTCTTCTGCCACGATGAGAGTTCTTTCGAACTGTCCTGTGTTGCGAGCATTGATTCTAAAATAGCTACTTAGCTCCATAGGACAGCGCACTCCTTTGGGTATATACACAAAAGATCCATCACTAAAGACTGCACTATTCAAGGCAGCAAAGAAGTTATCACGATAAGGAACAACTGTTCCAAGGTATTCTTTGATAAGCTCTGGATGCTCTTGAACAGCCTCTCCTATAGACGAAAAGATGACTCCTTTCTCTGCAAGCTTCTCTTTGAAGGTTGTTTTAACAGAGACAGAGTCCATAATTGCATCAACAGCAACTCCACTAAGTACAAGCCTTTCTTCTAAAGGAATACCTAGTTTGTCGAATGTTTTCTCTAGTTCCGGGTCTATTTTACCATCTCCTGCTGGCTTTTTTGCCATTGGGTCGGCATAATATGATATGGCTTGATAATCGATCTCTGGTAAATCAAGATGCGCCCACGTTGGTTGCTTCATTGTTTTCCAGTGCTCGAAAGCCTTAAGACGAAATTCCAAGAGCCATTCGGGTTCGTTTTTCTTTTGCGAAATCAAACGAACAACCTCTTCGTTTAAGCCCTTTGGAATGATATCTGTATGTACATCAGTAGTAAAGCCGAACTCATATTTGCGCTCGGCAACACTTCTAACGTATTCATTTTTTTGTTGTTCTTGTCCTTCCATACAATTATATATTGTGTTATCCGTTAGAGGGACGACCCGAAGATCGTCCCTTTTCTTTTTATAACAAATTGCATACCACAATACTATATGGTAACAATTGTTACTATAAGGTTTGTTGTACCTCTATTTCCATGAATGTTTCAAGGATATCACCAACTCGAATATCGTTAAAGTTTGTAAGACTTATACCACATTCAAAGTTTGCTGCAACATCTTTCACATCATCTTTATATCGTTTTAGCGCATTGATTGGAGCGGTGTGAACAACGATTCCGTCACGAACAACACGTGCTTTGTCTGTACGATGCACTTTTCCTTCAGTAACAAGGGCACCTGCAACAGTTCCAACTTTAGAGATATTGTAAACCTCACGCACTTCTACTTGTCCTGTAACAACCTCTTTCTTCACCTTTTCCAACATACCTTCCATTGCCTTCTTCACGTCGTCAATAGCATCGTATATAACAGAATAGGTATTGATTTCAACACCTGCGTTCTCTGCTTGTCTACGTGCTGCTGCTGAAGGACGCACTTGGAATCCTACAATAATAGCGTCACTAGCGTCTGCAAGAGTCACATCGCTCTCTGAAATCTGTCCAACAGCCTTGTAGATTACATTTACCTTTATCTTTTCGGTAGACATCTTCAAGAACGAATCGCTCAATGCTTCAACAGAACCGTCGGTATCTCCCTTCACAAGAATATTCAATTCTTTGAATGATCCCAACGCAATACGATGAGAGATGTCGCTCAAGGTCAAACGTTTTTGTGTACGCAAGCCTTGTTCACGTTGTAGTTGTTCACGCTTATTAGCAATATCTCGAACCTCTTGTTCGGTCTCTAACACGTGGAAAGAGTCACCAGCGGTAGGTGCACCATTAAGTCCTAGGATGATTGCAGGCTCTGATGGGCCAGCAGATTGTATGCGTTGATTACGCTCGTTAAACATAGCTTTGATACGACCCCAATGTGTTCCTGCGATAATATTATCACCCACCTTAAGTGTACCATTGCTAACTAAGACAGTAGAAACATATCCACGTCCTTTATCTAGTGATGATTCAATGATAGAACCTGTTGCTCTTCTATTTGGATTAGCTTTTAGATCTAGCATTTCTGCTTCTAAAAGAACTTTCTCTAGCAACTCTTCTACACCGATACCTTTCTTTGCACTGATCTCTTGTGATTGGTATTTACCACCCCACTCCTCTACTAATAGATTCATTTGAGATAGGTCTTCACGAATCTTGTCAGGGTTTGCTCCTGGCTTATCTATTTTATTCAAAGCGAATACCATTGGAACATTTGCAGCTTGAGCGTGTGCAATTGCCTCTTTTGTTGTAGGCATCACAGAGTCATCGGCAGAGATAATAATAATTGCGATGTCGGTTACCTGTGCTCCACGTGCACGCATCGCTGTAAATGCTTCGTGACCTGGAGTGTCTAGGAAGGTAATACGACGTCCATCTTCTAACTGAACGTTGTACGCTCCGATATGTTGTGTAATTCCACCTGCCTCACCTGCGATAACATTGGTGTTGCGAATATAGTCGAGAAGACTTGTTTTACCATGATCTACGTGTCCCATTACGGTTACAATTGGCGAACGTGGAACAAGGTCGTTTTCATCATCTTCCTCCTCACTTACTGCCTCTTGTACTTCTGCGCTCACGTATTCTGTTTTGAATCCACATTCCTCTGCGACAAGATTAATGGTCTCTGCATCTAGACGTTGATTGATAGAAACCATGATTCCGACGCTCATCAGTGTTCCAATCACTTTGTTAACTGAAACGTCCATCATTGTTGCAAGTTCACTAACTGTTACGAATTCTGTTAGTTTTAGTGTCTTGCTATCTTTACGTTCGGCATTTGCTTCAGCGTTCATCTTCTCTTGAACAGCCTCACGTTTTTCCTTTCTATACTTCGCACCCTTCTTGTTTTGATTCTGCTTGTTGGTTAGTCGAGCCAAGGTTTCTTTCACTTGTCTTGCTACATCCTCATCATTTACCTCAACAGGTTTTACGGGTTTATTTTTCTTTTTCTTGTTTTTGTTTCCTGCGTTATTGTTTGGTGTGTTGTTATTATTGCGATTGCGGTTAGCATTTTGACTCACTTCTGCATTAATATCAACACGTTCTTTATTAATACGCATTCGTTTTTTACGCTCTCCAGCTTGTTGTTGAGCCTTTTCTTCACGTTCTTTCTTGCGTTCTTCTTTAGTCTTTTTCTTAGGACGAGTATTCTGATTGAGCGTTGCAAGATCAATTTTACCTAGTACGTTCGGACCATTCAGTACTTTCCTATCACTATTAAGTTGGAAAATACCATCTTTTTTGTCTTCTGTTTCCACGTTATTGTCTTCTTCTTTTGCTTTTGACTCTTCTGAAACTTCAACTTTAGGAGCTACTACAGTTTTTTTAGGCTCTGTTTCTTCAGTTACAACTGGAACTTTACTCTCTTTCTGAGTCTTATGTAATTCTTGGTTATTCGTCTTTGTATGTGTTTTTTCTTCAGACTTTGGTTTTACCTCTTTTTTAACAGAAGGTTGTTTTTCTTGGCTTTCGGCAGTAGCCTTAGAGTTTTTGTTTGTCTTTTCTGTTTGAGCTACAGACTGTTTTGATGATGTTTTCTTCTCAACACCATCAAGATCGATTTTTCCTAGCGGTGTAAACTTTTGTTGACTGGTAGATTGCAACAAATCTTCACCACGGGTTTCCTCGTCTACTGCAGCACGTTTCTTTTCTTTTTGTTTCTTTGGGAAAATCTTTTCCGCTTGATTTTTTACATCAGCTTCGTGCTTAAAGGCCTCTACCAATGCTTCATACTGTGCTTCGTTTAATTTAAAGTTGGCATTATCCTTAGGCACTTCTCCCAAGTCTTTTCTTTTTTCTAGGAATTCAACTGCCGTTTGCATTCCTATGTTTAATTCACGTATTGCTTTGTTTAATCTGATACTCATTCTTTTCTTAAAACTCTATTTTAATTTTCTTTTTGTAATATATCAAGGAAATTACAGTCCTTTATTTGTTTTAGTGAGTTTGAAGTGATTATCCTTCAAACTCTGCACGAAGTACATTTAAAACATGATCTACTGTTTCCTCTTCAAGATCGGCTTTTTCTACAAGCATTTCTCTAGGTGCATTTAGCACGCTCTTTGCAGTATCTAAGCCTATTGCCTTAATTGAATCGATAATCCATTGTTCAATTTCATCAGCAAATTCATCTAAGTAGATGTCTTCATCTGCTTCATTTTCGTTGATTTCACGGAATACATCTATGGTGTATTCTGTAAGCATTGAGGCAAGTTTAATATTCAAACCGCTACGTCCAATAGCTAAACTCACCTGCTCTGGTTGTAAGAATACCTCTGCTTTGTGTGCCTCTTCGTCAATGTTTATACTATTGATTACTGCAGGACTCAATGCTCGTTGAATGAACAACTTGGTGTTTGAAGTATAGTTCACTACGTCGATATTCTCGTTACAAAGCTCTCTTACGATTCCATGAATACGATTTCCTTTCACTCCCACACATGCTCCCACTGGATCAATGCGCTCGTCATAGCTTTCAACAGCGATTTTTGCACGTTCTCCTGGCATGCGAGCAATCTTCTTAATAGAAATCAATCCGTCGTTAATTTCAGGAACTTCTGCTTCTAAAAGACGCTCAAGGAACATTGGACTTGTACGAGACAAGAATATTTTTGGGTTGTTATTTTCGTTATCTACACGAGCTATCACGGCACGAACTGTTTCGCCTTTGCGATAAACATCCGAAGGGATTTGCTCTGATTTAGGTAGTTTCAATTCGTTATTTTCATCATCTACCAAAAGCACTTCACGTTTCCAAACTTGATAAACCTCTGCAGAAATAATTTGACCTACACGGTCTTTATATTTATTATACAAGGCATCGTGTTCTAGTTCTAATACTTTTGATGCTAATGTTTGACGTAAATTTAAGATGGCACGACGTCCGAAACCTGCGAAATTTACTCTTTCAGACACTTCTTCGCCCACTTCATAGTCGGGTTCGATCTTAATTGCATCGTTTAAAGCAATTTCTTTGTTTTCGTCGCTCACTTCTCCATTAGCCACAACTACACGATTTCGATAGATTTCAAAATCGCCTTTATCTGGATTCACGATAACATCGAAGTTCTCATCGCTACCGAATAGCTTTGCAAGTACATTGCGGAAGCTTTCTTCTAGAACGCTAACAAGAGTTGCACGATCGATATTTTTGGTATCTTTAAACTCTTTAAAGGTGTCGATCATGCTCATCGACTCTTCTTCTTTCTTTCTTGCTACCATAGCTTTTATTTGAAACTTATTAAGTATTTTGTATATTTCACTTTATTCATGTCGTAGGTATGATCTACATCTTGCAACACAGGACGTTTCTTTCCTTCGACTTTCACCTTTTCTTTAACGGTTACCACAAATGCAGTTCCGTCAACACTTTTAAGCAAGCCTTTTACTTTTCTGCCATCTGCGTCTAACACTTCCACCTCTTTACCAATGAAGTTGATGTATTGTTGTGGCACTTTAAAAGGCTGACCCAATCCTGCAGAGCCTACTTCTAGTTCATAATCGACCTCATCTTTGCTCATGTGATCTTCTATAAACTTACTAAGTGCTACACAGTCTTCAATCCAAACTCCTTCAGAATGATCTATTTCAACCACCACTCGGTCATCATTACTCACTTCAATGCCTACCAAGAAGTAGTCTTTATCTTGCAACCATTGTTCTACTAGTTGCTTTACGACATTTTTATCGATCATAAATTTGTTGTTAATTCGTTCTTTCCTTTATTCCTTAAAACAAGAATGAGAAGCTCAATATGTGAGCCTCTCATTCCACTGAACGATGCAAAATTAGTGAAAAGAAATGAGTTATACAACTTTTTCGTTACTTATTTCATTCTTTTCTACATAAGAATTATAGATCTTATACTTTTAATTTCTATGCCTTTTAGGGCTTAAAGCTCTTCAACTTTGCATTATAATAGTTTTTAAAGTCGTTCCAACGATAATAAGGAGCATGTTTTGTGGGTAGCGGAAGTGTTGCTTCTTGCTCATTTAGAAGTACTTTCACTAGAACATCTTTATCGTTTTCTGAACGACGATAGAACACCAATTGAACATTTGCTGCCATTGGAAATATTCTATAATTCACCCAACCTTCTTGCTCTAGCTTATCTATCGAATCTATTTGTTTATCGTGTCCGTTAATACCTAACAAGCAAACAAGTGGCAATACTATTGTTTCGTGTCCAAAACGAAGTGTTGCACCTGGGCGTTTCAACTGCAAACAGCTATCGGCTTGGTGCATTATATTCTTTAAAAGATTGCGTTGAGAGAAAGGTTGCATACCACCATTTTGGGGCGAAGGACCGCTTGTGAAATACCAATGTATGTTGTTTCGTTGCCAAAGGGCATAAAGCTCATCGTTGGTAAAGAGATCTAATAGGCTTACACTATTACCTACTTCTGAATTTTGAAGAATGCTTGCCACTCTAAAAAGGGTGAGATACAACTTGAGTACACCCATCTCTTTCGCTACAAAAGTGGTGTCGGTAAACAATTGTTGTATGCAACGTTGTGGGTGAATATTGCTATTTTCCCAGTTATCAATAAGGTCTTTCACCTCTTTAGGTCTTCTTTTCGAGAACAAAACGCTATCGTTTAAGTTCATATAATACATGTCGTGATAACTTGCATCGTGCTTCATTTTAAGACGAGGATTAAGTGTTGCGAACTTCAAAAGTTCGTTTTCCATCGACAAGATGCAACGAATTACAACAGTACTTTTTGCCTCGATGCAACTAGAATCGCTAAATATCATTGGGAAACGACGATACATACGTTCTGCAATTTCTTGATGTTGGCGAGCACCTAAGTCTGTTAGTTCGCCATAACGATCACGACTTTCTAATTCTATCTTTTTCCATTTCTCGAGCACTTCACATCCTTTGGGTGTCAATAGGTGCTGTGCATCGGCTTTTAAGAATAAGTCGAGAGGTTTAAGATAATCGTTTTTATCAATGATAAAGCGTGAACCATGTCTGCCATAATGACTGAGATAGCAAGGTTTATAACCCTTTGGAGCGGGCGTATCCTTTGTATTTTGGGGCATAGGATAAGCCAAATAGTTACTTGCACTCAAGTTTTTGTTAGCAATAATCTCGCTTTTCACGTCTTGAGCAAAAAGTGTCTTGCTCACAAAAAGCGATGCAATGGCAATTAAAAGTATTTTCTTCATTTTCAGATATGCTTAGATTAGACAAATAATAAAATAATGTTTCTTTTCTCTTGACGTTTACTTGGAACAACGAAACGTCTCTTCTTATAAGGTTGTTCAATGTTCTTCCTACGTCAAAAAAGCAAATAGCAATCTCACATTAGAGCAAGACTGCTATTGCAAGGAATATCTTTAAAAACTAGAAAGCCACGACTTGATGAGTAGTAACATTTCCGGTTGATATTTAAAACGTGGACGCATTCCCCATCCATGACCTCCATCTGGAAACACAAAGAGCGATGCTGGCACATCGTGACGATAGAGTTCGTTATAATAGTTCACACCATTTGCTGGCGCAACTGAACTGTCATCATCGCTAAGAATGATCAATCCACGAGGGGTACTGCGGTTTACTTGCATGTCGGTACTATAATCTCGTTCGTCTTTTTTACGTGCAGAGCTACCCAAGAAGTTATCGTGTGAACCTTGATGTGTGTAACCTGGAATCATAGTAATAACGGGATAGAAAAGTATTTGAAAGTTAGGTCGAGCCTCAACTTTGCTTTTTGTGGCGATAACAGATGCCAAATGGCCTCCTGCAGAGAATCCAACTACACCCACATTGTTAGGATCTATGTGCCATTGCGTAGCCTTCTTTCTAATCAATTTCATTGCCTCTTCGGCATCAGAAACTGGAATCTCGGGGTTACCTTGAGGCAAACGATACTTCAAAACAATTGCTGCCACACCCATATGGTTAAAGAATGGAGCCCAATCTGTACCCTCTGAATCCATCGAAAGATATTCGTATCCACCTCCAGGCATAATCAAAACAGCACGTCCTGTTGCCTTTTTAGCATCTGGAAGAAACACCTTCACCTTTGCAGTGTCGTTTTGTAGTCCATTACTATTAGGTGTTCTATCATTCCAAAGATTATATTCAAAGGTCTTTTGAGCATTCATTGCACAACAAGTTAAAAACATTGCGCAACTTAAAATCAGTCTTTTAACTTTCATCTTTTAGTTTTATTATTAGCTTATTCTTTTGCAAAGATAGTATATTTTTTGTAATATTGCATTCTACTATTTAACGAAGCGAATAAAGATGCACCCATTAGAGAAATTTAATTATTGCCCCATTTGTGGCAAAGATCATTTTGAAATACAGGATAAAAAAAGTAAAAAATGTGCCGATTGTGGTTTTGAATACTACTTAAACCCTAGTAGTGCTGCCGCAGCTTTTATCTTTAACGACCAAAAAGAGCTATTGGTTTTGCGTAGAAAGCACAACCCTGGTAAGGGAATGTTAGACCTTCCTGGAGGCTTTGCCGATATGCATGAATCAATAGAAGAGACTATTAAGCGAGAGATTAAAGAGGAAACGGCTCTCGAAATCACCACTTCTCGCTATTTATTCAGTCTTCCTAATAAATACACTTACAGCAATTTCGACGTTCCGACACTCGATGCATTCTTTATCTGCACCGCTAAAGATACCACAACACTTAGTGCCGACGACGATGCCGACGAGTGTTTTTGGCTTCCTTTGACCGAGATTCACACCGAACAATTTGCCCTTCGCTCTATTAGAAAGGCACTTTCGATGTTATTGGAACAAGGTTGTGAACTATTGAAATAAGGGTTTTGTAGTTTTATAGAACAACAAATTAATAATCAAAAGATAAAACGTTGATTTTGATTGTTTTACGCCTCTCTTTCAAAAGCATTGACATTACACTGCAATTGCATTGATTTTACATGCTAAAAGCAATGATATTGGAGCGCAAAAGGATAGGAAATAAAAAGTCCCTAGTAGACCATTGTTTACTAGGGATTATTCTTTTCTTTTAAAACTTCATTTGCCACTTCTTCTAATTCGCTATACCATTGCTCGCCAAAGCGACGTATGAGCGGATCTTTTAAGAACTTGTAAATGGGCAGTTGCAACTCTTTTCCTTTCTTTACTGCGTCTTTACACACGTCCCAACGATGATAATTCAAACCTACGAGGTCGTTGCTGAATCGCTTTTCACGAATGGGATACAAACTGCATGATATGGGTTTGCAAAACGACGTCTTTCCTTTTCGATATAAACGTTCGAGCGCACACAAGCAAGTTCCATTTTCATAGCAGGTAAACACACAATCTTTATTGTTGACAATAGAGGTTACAAGGTCGCCATCTCTATCGGTATACACAACGCCTTGCTTGTCTATTTGTGCCTGTGCCTGTGCCGAAAGCTCACTCCAAGCTATCTCGGTAACTTCTTCGAGGGGTGCTATCTCTTCAAAAAGGACGGGTGCT
Source organism: Prevotella sp. (assembly GCA_052173735.1). Lineage (GTDB taxonomy): Bacteria > Bacteroidota > Bacteroidia > Bacteroidales > Bacteroidaceae > Prevotella. Next base: position 23,915 of record JBQMYA010000007.1, on the reverse strand, counting down.
CCGGCATCACCTTCTATACAACAGATTCCTTTGCAGGCGTCTAAATCGCAACAAAAACACTCTGTTATTATATCTGATGATAATAAAACGTTTCCTACTTGTATAATCGACATCATAATGTTTTCTGACTTTTTGCTATATGAAATATCCCTTTGCGTGGACTATGGCTATAACTCTACCACTCGATGGGCTTTAATCCGCAGCTAATGAGGTAGTTATTGGCTTGCGAAAAATGGTGATTTCCAAACCAACCGCCACGATTTGCCGACAAAGGTGATGGGTGAACGCTCTCTAACACAAAATGTTTGGTGGTGTCGATAAAGACTTTCTTACGACGTGCAAAGCCTCCCCAGAGCATAAAAACGAGGTTTTTACGGTACGTACTCAATGCTTTTATGGCGGCATCGGTGAAGGGTTCCCAACCAATGTTTTGATGACTCGCAGCCTGATGCGCACGAACCGTGAGGGTTGAGTTGAGCAATAACACGCCTTGCTCTGCCCAATTGGTTAGATCTCCGTTTGCTGGTAACTCTTTTCCAATATCGTTCTTCAACTCTTTAAATATGTTGATGAGAGATGGGGGCATGGCTATTCCTTCTTGAACTGAGAAACTTAAGCCGTGAGCCTGTCCTATTTCGTGGTAAGGATCTTGCCCTAATATCACCACTTTCACATCGTTAAACGGACACAAATCAAAGGCTCTGAATATGTTGCGACCTGCAGGAAAGCAACGATTTGTTTTATATTCGAGCTTAACCGCATTGGTTAAACGCTCAAAATAAGGTGCTTCTAACTCGCTTTTTAGCACCTCTTTCCAACTGGGTTCTATCTTTACATCAACCATTTTCTCTATCTTTTTATTCCAAATGAGCTTTCTTCTCCTTCAATATGGTAAAACTTTGAAAGATAACTCACACTAGTTTGCAATGCAACCCACACCAAGTTAAAATGCAACTTGCATCAGATTGAAATATAACAAAAAATAAAAGAGTCGCAAGCAAAATGCTTGTGACTCCCTATATTATTCATACATAATAGCTAATTAAGCAAGGCTTTCAACGTGAGCAGCCAAACTTGACTTAATATTTGAAGCTTTATTCTTGTGTATGATATTTGTTTTAGCAAGCTTATCCAACATCGCTTGAACAACAGGATAAAGCTTTAGAGCTTCTTCTTTATCTGTTAGTGCACGCAATTTACGCACAGCGTTGCGCATTGTCTTTGCATAATAACGATTATGCAATGTGCGAGTTTTAGTTTGACGGATTCTCTTTAACGCCGATTTATGATTTGCCATCTTTGTCTATTGCTTTTATTTATTATTGTAGTCCCTAGGAGAGTCGAACTCCTCTTTAGAGAATGAAAATCTCTCGTCCTAACCGATAGACGAAGGGACCATAAGTTTTTTGTTTGCGGTTGCAAAGGTACAACAATTTATTTAAATACCAAATGTTTTGCTAAATATTTTTTCTAAAGACACTATTTTTTTATACTTTTGTGGTTAAAATGGGTCATTTTCTATCCTTTTAGGCTGAATTTATATCATTTATGCATATCAATTAAGAATAAAGTGCATCAATACAAAATTGTAATTTTGTCCCCTTTTTCATAATAATACAAGGTAAGATGAACGATAAAATAAAACATTGTTAAGCTACAATGGTAAGAATTAGATGCGAGAAGGAAGAAAAGCAGACAAAGAAGTAGCAATTGTACGACACAACAGCAGCAAAAATGCACCCCAAAAACGCACGAACGGTTCTTAAAAGCACCTTTTCTCTTTCGCACGCACGCATGTTCTTATTTTATAGATACACACGTATTTATTATAAACACACACCCATTTAGCACCATATACCAACAATTTGCCTTATAAAAAGGGCGAAACAACATTCAACAAGTTCTCTCATGACAACCCAAACACCCCATTTTATGCTCATAAACACATCTGCTATTGTTCTACACTCATTCAAATACAAAGATAATCAAATGATTGTCGACATGCTAACTGAGCAATTAGGACGTATCAGTTTTATTGTTCGAGTGGGCAGAAAGGGTTCTAGTGCTACTAAACGACAGTTTTTTCAGCCCCTTACCTTACTCGAACTTGCTTTCGACTATCGTGAGAATGTGGGCTTACAGAAGTTGAATGACATCAAAATAGCTCATCCTTTTAATTCGATTTTCTTTGATCCTTTCAAGTGTAGTATTGCTCTTTTCGTGGCAGAATTTCTGTATCATGCTACCAAAAGCGAAGCGCAAACCGCCCTTTTACACAATTATATCGAGGCAGGACTTTTGTGGTTAGATGGTTGCACGGGCTCTTTTGCCAACTTTCACCTTGTGTTTATGATCAAACTCACACGCTTCATCGGTTTCTATCCCAACACTGAAGGTTTTAATAAGGGTTGCATTTTTAATTTGAGAACGGGCTGTTTTGAAGAATATTCGCCTATACATGCCGACTATCTCACGCCTACCGACTCTATTGCCATGTATCAATTGCTCCGTTCGAACTATAACACCATGCACTTATTCGAGATGTCGCACGAGCAAAGGAACCGCTGTACCGACATCATTCTTGCCTATTATAAGTTGCACCTCCCTAGCTTTTCCGAGCTTAAATCGCTCCAAGTGTTGAAAGACATTATGCGATAGCACATCCTCTCGAACCTCCTTCGCAACACACCTCGTTTATTTTTCTTTCCCACCTTCACAGCCCATTCACAGCAAGGCTTGAGTCATCACGCCACAAAAGCATTGCTTTCACCATACAAAAGCAGTGAGATTGAGGTGTAAAAGCAGTGAGATTGCGCCCTAAAAGCAATGCTATTCCTCCGTTTAACCATTTCTTTTCTCACCCTAACTAGATACTTTCTTCCTTAAAGGGCGAACAAATACAGGGAGAAAAGGGTGAAATGAGGGTGAGAATTGATGAGGAATATAAAAAGAATGAACCGCCCTAAATGGATAATTTAGAGCGGTTCGATATATCAATTTTATACTATTAGTTCGATTCTGTGCTGTTTTCTGTAGCTGGTGCGGGTGCAGTTGCCAACTCTTCTCTTACCTTTGCTGAACGACTTACACTTAAAATCACTCCCAAGAAAATACAGTTAATGATGGTTGAAGTACCTCCTTTACTCACAAGCGGTAAGGGTTGACCTGTTACAGGCGCAAGTCCTACAGCCACACACATGTTAAATACTGCCTGAGTTGCTAACAAAAGCGCATATCCCATGGCAAGAAATGCAGGAAAATTGTTCTCACATCGTCGGGCAATAGTTCCCGTTCTAAACAAGATAACCATATAAAGTAAGGCAACAAAAAAGGCTCCTCCGATGCCCATTTCCTCTATAATTATGGCGTAAATAAAGTCGGAAAAGGCTTGAGAAAGGAAGTCTCTTTCGATGGAATTACCTGGACCTCGTCCTACAACATTCGACGATGCAATGGCAATATTGGCGTGTGCCACCTGCGCATCCTTATCTAAATCAACCTCGTTAGGGGCTAAATCTTTTCCAGAAGTAAACTTATTGATACGTGATTTCCATGTATCTAAACGCTTAAGATACGAGTTTATACCGCCTTTTTCTTCTTTTTTAGGCTCTACTTGCTCTGTAAGTAGCTTTTTATTGTCGGGCTGTTCTTCTACACGTCCAACGGTCATAATCAACAGAAAGCCCACAACAGCAAGTCCACCAACATACGCAATGATGGTACCTAACTGCTTTTTAGGTACTCGTCCCAATACAAACATCATGAAAACAACCAACGAAATAAGAGCTGCCGTTGAGAAGTTCTCTTTAAATATCAATAGAATAAGCGGTGCAGAAAGTCCTAAAATCCATTTAACTGCACGTTTATCGGCTCCATTTTCGGTTTGAAGCGCACTCAATATTTGAGCTGTTAGCAATATAATAGTGCCTTTTGCGATCTCTGAAGGCTGAAATTGTATTCCTAAAAAGCTTATCCAACGTTGCGCATTATTGGTGGCTTCGCCTGCTATTACTGCCCATAACAAACCGAATATTGACCCAAAATAGAGAAAAAGGGTTGGTGTTTTAAAGTACCTACAGGGTATATTTAGGGTGAAAATCATAAAAATTGCTCCCAAAGCTAACAAGAACATGTGTTTAAAAACGGGTGCTAAATAGCTACCACTTTTATAAGTTAAGCCCGAAGAAGCAGAGAAAACCTCAATAATACTGATGACACAAAGGAAGAAAAAAGCCATCCAAATCACTTTATCTCCTTTGAATATGTTTCCTAATTTATTTGTATTCATCGTTTCTTTTTACGCCCTTTTATTATTGTTCGATGCAACTTTCTTTTCTATTGACACTGCCATTGAAAGATATTATTATGCTTTTCGTGCCCATGTTTTGAACTGTTCGCCTCGGTCTTCCATGTTTTTAAAGAGGTCGAAGCTAGCACAACAAGGACTTAAAAGAATGGTATCGCCCTCAACTGCACGCTTTTTACATTCTTGCATGCACTCTTCCATACTGTGAGTGTCGGCAATTTCAACTCCAAGTCCATCGAAAAACTCATGCAACACGCTGTTATCTGCTCCCATAAACACAAGTGCTTTGCACTTATCGAGCACCAATTGCTTTATTTCATTATAGTCGTTTCCTTTGTCTAAGCCACCTAATATGAGGATAGTTGGTGTGGTCATGCTCTCTAAAGCCCATCTACATGCGTCTACATTGGTAGCTTTTGAATCGTTAATATAACGCACTCCGTTAGCAGTAGTGACGTATTCTAAACGATGTTCCACACCTGCAAAGGTGCGTAAACCCTGCTTTATTGCCTCTACGTCAACGCCATTAGCTGCTGCTGCCAATGCTGCTGCCAAAGAATTGTATAGATTATGGCGACCAAGAAGTGAGAGTTCTGCTCGTGACATGGTGAATTCTACTGGCTTTTTCACCACAATCTTGCCATTATCTACGCACGCTGCCACGCTGTTTGATGCGTTTTCAGAGAATGTTAGCTGCTGTGCTTCGATGTTATATTTATGCAATTCGGCTGCAACAACATCATCATCTGCCCAATAAACAAAGCTATCGTCTTTCGTTTGGTTTTGAATTATACGCATCTTTGCATCGGTATAGAGTTGCATTTTATACTCATAGCGATCTAAATGGTCGGGGGTGATATTCAAAAGAACGGCTGTATTGGCACGGAAATCATACATATCGTCGAGCTGAAACGAGCTAATTTCGATGATATAATATGCATGTGGAGCCTCAGCAACCTGCAAAGCAAGGCTTTTTCCTATGTTTCCTGCAAGCGAAACATCATAACCTGCTTCTTTAAATATGTGATAAATCAACGAAGTGGTGGTGGTTTTGCCATTACTTCCTGTGATACATATCATCTTTGAGTTAGTGTATCTGCCCGCAAACTCAATTTCGCTGATAATAGGAATGTTGCGTTTTGCAATTTCTTTTACCATCGGAACCTCTTTAGGAATACCCGGACTTTTAATCACTTCATCTGCATTTAAAATCAATTCAGCAGTGTGTTGTCCCTCTTCCCAAGGTATATTGCGTTTGTTTAGCTGCTCTTTATATTTGTCTTTTATAGGCGATTTATCAGAAACAAAAACGTCGAAACCTTGCTTTTGTGCCAATACTGCAGCTCCAATGCCACTCTCTGCTGCGCCTAAAATTACTATTCTTGCCATAATTTGTTATTTCTTCTAATTCTTTTCATGGTGCATGTCGCCTCTATTCACAATGCCATTGCACGAGTCGTCCACGCTTTTCTGAACAAGAAAACGATATTATCTAATCTTTAATGTGATGATTGTGAGAGCAGCCAAGATGATGGTTACAATCCAAAAGCGTATAGTTATCTTTGATTCATGATACACTCCGTGAGGCTTTTTCAATAGATATTTGCACTCAGGATCAAGCTGTGAATCTTGAGTTCTAAAGTTATCGTGAATGGGTGTGCGCTTAAATATACGTTGTTTAACTCCCTTTCGCTTTCCTAACTTATAGTACCACACTTGCATTATCACGCTTAAGCTCTCTACAAAGAACACTCCACAAAGAATAGGAAGTAACAATTCTTTATGAATGATGATGGCTCCCACAGCTATAATACCGCCAATTGTAAGCGAACCTGTATCTCCCATGAACACTTGAGCAGGATAAGCGTTATACCATAAGAATCCTATTAGCGCACCAATGAAGGCACAAAAGAACACAACCAGCTCTTGCGAACCTGGTATATACATAATATTCAGGTAAGAAGCAAATTCGATGTGCGAACTGACATAAGCCAAAATCCCCAGTACAACACCTATAATTGCGGAATTTCCTGCACATATTCCATCCATACCATCATTGAGATTGGCTCCGTTGCTCACTGCTGTTACCACCAAAATGGTCATGATAACAAACACAATCCAGCCTGCTGCCACCTTATATTTACCGAAAACGGCAGTTAATCTCGAATAATCAAGGTTGTGACCTTTCACAAATGGAATGGTTGTTTTAAGCGATTTACGAGCCTCGCTGCGGTGTTTAATAACCAATTCGCTACCCTCTCGTTTCACAGCAATATTCTCATTCACTTTCACATCGGGTGAAGACCAAAGCACAATGCCCACAATTAAGCCAATACCTATTTGTCCAATGATTTTATATTTGCCCTTTAATCCGTCTTTATTCTTCTTGAAAATCTTGATAAAATCATCCATTCCGCCTAAGAATCCCAACCAAACAGTGGTGATAATCATTAAGATTAGATAGATATTTCGCAAGCGTCCGAGGAGCAACACGGGAACAAGTATTGCCAAAATAATGATGATTCCACCCATAGAAGGAACGCCAACTTTGTTCACTCCGAATGGATCTATCTCGGCACTACGCTGAGTTTCGGTGATTTGTTTACGCTTTAAATACTTAATAAAACGCTCTCCAAACCACGAAGAGATAACTAATGATAAAATCATTGCTAATAAAGCACGGAACGAAATGTATCCCCAAAGGTGCGAACCAGATATTCCGTATTGCTCTAAAAATCTGAAAAGATAGTATAACATATTGTCTTTATTTTACTACTTGTATTTCTTTCGTTCTATAAATCGTTTGTGGGCAGTTACTAATTGCATTGAGTTTACACTTCAATTGCATTGAGTTTACACTTCAATTGCATAGCTTTTACACCTCAAAAGCTATGCTATTACACGCTAAAAGCAATGAGTTTGCACGCCAAATAATAAGAGGTATTTTCCGTTTAGATAAAAGACGATGCGTTGATGCGATAAACACTGCAATGGAACAACGTTTCAACTGCCACAAAAACACTTAGTCGTTCTGAAAAATTTCGTATAGAACTTCTTTATCATTAAAGTGATATTTCACTCCATTTATCTCTTGATAGTCTTCGTGTCCCTTTCCTGCTACCAACACAACGTCACCCTTTTGAGCCAAAGAACATGCGGTTCTGATAGCCTCTTTGCGGTCTACTATGGTTAAAGTCTTCTTCAACTGAGCGTTGTTCAAGCCTTCTTTCATATCGTTTAGAATGTCTTGTGGATCTTCAAAACGTGGGTTGTCGCTGGTTAAAATCACCTTGTCGCTTTGTTTTACTGCCTCTTGAGCCATCAATGGGCGTTTTCCTTTGTCACGATTACCGCCTGCTCCGCACACAGTTATCACCTTTCCTTTGCCATTTAGCACATCGTGAATAGCCAAAAGCACGTTTTCGAGGGCATCGGGAGTATGTGCATAGTCTACAATACAGGTGAATCCTTCGGGCGAATAGATAGGTTCTAAACGGCCACTAACGCTATGTAGGGTGCTGAGTGCAAGGAGAATGTTTTCTGGTTGCTGTTGAAGCATCACCGAAGCACCATACACTGCAAGCAGATTACTTACGTTAAACTTACCGATAAAGCGCACGCCTACTTCTCTTCCATCGACCTCTAAGTACATACCTTCAAAGTGACACTCAATGATTCGTGCCTTAAAATCTGCCAAAGAACGTGTGCTATAGGTTTTAACAGTAGCCTTTGTGTTCTGCACCATGTACATTCCATTCTTGTCATCTGCATTGGTTATGGCGAAAGAAGTTTTGGGTAAGCTATCGAAGAAGGCTTTCTTTGCATCTCGATAGTTCTCGAAGGTTTTATGATAATCTAAGTGATCACGAGTGAGATTGGTGAAGATTCCGCCTGCAAAGTGTAGTCCTGCAATGCGTTTTTGGGCAATTGCGTGCGACGAGCACTCCATAAATACATAGTCACAACCTGCTTCTACCATTCTAGATAATAAGTAATTGAGTGCTATTGGGTCTGGTGTTGTGTGGTCGGCAGGCACTGCTTCGTCTTCAATATAATTGCAAACGGTTGATAACAGACCGCACTTGTAGCCTAATTTTCTAAACAGATTATATAATAATGTGGCGATTGTTGTTTTGCCATTGGTGCCTGTTACACCTACTAACTTTACCTTTTTAGATGGTTCTCCATAGAAAATGGTAGCAACAACGCCTGCTGCTTGCGTTGTATCTTGTACCTGAATGTAGGTTACATGTGGGGATTTCACTTTGGGAAGGTCTTCACATAACACTGCAACAGCTCCTTTTTCGATAGCTGTTTCGATGTAACGATGTCCATCAACTTGTGTTCCTTTCACGGCAATAAATAAGTGATTAGCTTCTATTTTGCGTGAATCGATGTTTACACCGACTATCTCTTTGTTTGCATCTCCAATGATTTCGATTGGTTTAATGCCAGAAATAAGCTTACTTATTATCATATTTCTTATTTTACTTGATTCCTTTTTATTTCCTAATAACGCCCTTCTGTATTTGGAAGGATGAGCCTTTGCAAACGAATGAGCGTTGGGTTGATTGCTGTTTTATTCTAAAGTGAGTTCGCAAAGAGAACCTTTTACAATGCGATGTCCTGCAGATAAACTCTGTTTCACTACCTTTCCTCGTCCTATGATGCGTGTTCTCACGCCTCTACTCTCTAACAAATACACGGCATCTCGTGCGCCCATACCCATCACATCAGGCACAAATGCACTGCCAAACTGCTTTACTCGCTCTAAACGAAGGGCTGTTTGACTGGTTGGTTGCGCCTTTCCCCATACGGGTTTGCTATTGGTTGGCACGTTGAACCATGGCGATTGTATCTTAATGCCTAACTTATCTAAAACATATGTGCTTGACAATACGTTGCCAATCTTCACTTCTGGAATAAATATAGATGATGAGTCACGAGCATCTTTAATGTCTAATTTGATGTTTTGAGCCATTATTCCTTCTGAAATATGATGGAAAACAGGACCGCACATACCTCCTCCTGAGGCTGGAAGACCAGACTTTTGAATACAAACAATACAACTATAACGAGGGTTATCAGCTGGGAAAAAGCCTGCAAAACTTAATAAATAATCCATCATTCCAGACTTATAGCCCGCAACTCCTTTGGACATTTGAGCCGTTCCCGTCTTTCCTGCAACCTTAAAGGATTTAGATCCTGCCTTTTTTCCTAGTCCATAGTGAACCACATACTCCAAAACCTCTTGCATTTTCTTAATACTTTGAGGCTTTGCAATTTGCTCTCGCAACACTCTTGGGGCAAATTCTTGAACCACTTCACCATTCTTTACTACCTGCTTAACAAACCTTGGTTGCATCATTTTACCGCCATTAGCTATCGCATTGTAAAAGGTTAGAGTTGAAATAGGTGGTATCTGTGTTTCATAACCAATACTCATCCATGGTAATGCGGTGTTACTCCAATTCAACCACTGCCCATTTGGAGCCTTTTTAGGCATTCTTATTCGGGCAGAAGATGCGCCTAAAAGAGGTATATGCAGGTCGTCTGCAATACCAGTTCTATATATTCCTTTCACAAAACGCTCGGGATTGTCGTGATAATACTTATCAATTATACGACTAACACCAATATTTGAGCTCACCATTAGCGACTTTGTAAAGCTAAGATTGCCGTAACCACCACGTCTCCAGTTGTGATCTTTCATCTCTCTACCATACATTGGCCACACACCTCCGCCTGTTTCAACCACATAAGAGGTGTCAACATGTCCATCATCCAATGCAACTAGCATCGAAGCAACCTTAAATACAGATCCAGGTTCAAGCAAATCACTTACAGCATGATTCTTTCTTTCTCGATATCTACCATCACTACAACGCTCCATGTTCACTATTGCCTTGATATCTCCAGTCTTAACCTCCATCACTATGGCAACTCCTACGTTTCCATTGATTTCTTTTAATTCGTTGATAACAGAGCGTTCGGCTAAGTCTTGCATACCAACATCAATCGTAGTAACGATGTCTAAGCCGTCGATAGGAGCCTTTACAGGAATGTCTAAGAATTTATTAAGCACCTTTCTACGATGGTTGATGCCATCCGTTCCACGCAAAATAGAATCGTAAGACAATTCTAAACCAAAGCGAGCAGTATCTTTTGCGCCATACATCTCGCCTACTGTACGACCTGCTAACGAGCCATAAGGACGTTGACGAGCGTTAAATTCCTCATAATGAAAGCCACCTTTATATTTACCTAAACGGAAAATAGGTAATGCTTTTACATCAGTAAACATATTATAATTTACTCTTGAGGGCCAAATAGCCCAATGACGACTTTCTTTATTATATCCTTTTTCAAGATGAATTCTAAACTCTTTAACTGATTTTGAGGGGAAAATCTGATTTAATCCTTTTGAGATAGAATCGAGCTTTACATGCCATAAAGAGTCGTTCTTTGCCTCTTTTATTGCTTTAAAGTCGACATATAGCTTATATTCGGGCAAAGAACTTGCCATTAAACGACCATCACTACTCAAAATATTACCTCTTGTGGGTTTCACTGGCACGCTATCTCGTTTCACACGATCAGCTACTTGCATCCAATATCCACGCTGAGCAGTCATGATATACATTGCTTTCACAAGTACACTGATGCTCAACAACACCATAACCCATACAAAAGCTTTATATCGGGGAATTACTTTTTTATAATTAAACTTGCTCATTCTTCTGGAATTGTTATGATATATGGAGGATCACTTGCTATTTTTATCGTGCTATCGTTATTGTTTTTAAGCATTTCAAGCACATTACTTTCTCGGCTTTTTTCTGTTAATTCACTACTACTCGACAAGGCTTTATACTTTGCATCTTGCAGTTCTTTCTTCAATTTATCATACTCAATCATTTGTTGTTGATATCTATAACGATTGGCTATGTATAAAAAAATAAAGAAAGTGATAAGCACTATCAGCCAAATTTGGCGTCGAAGAATGGCAGCAGTAAGTATATCACCACCCAACACACTTTGAATGGTAAAGTTTGTATTCATTGGATGCTCGCCTTCAATTGCTCTTTCTGCTATTATTTCTTTAAGAGTAGGTAGCTCTTCTTTTGGCTCTTGTGTGTCGTTAGCAACGGTGCTTTGGGTTGTTTTTTGCTTCTTTTCTGCCTCATCCAATGCTTTTTGTGGTATTTCTACCACATTTATTACTTCTAACTGATTATTTTTTTCTGCCTCTTTCATTTCTTTTCTGCAATTCTTAGTTTTGCACTTCTACTGCGAGGGTTCTTCTCTTGTTCTTCGTCTGTGGGCACAATCACTTTGTTATTGATGAGCTTAAACGGCGTATTGATGCGTCCAAAGAAGTCTTGTTCTATCTTTCCCTCTATATTTCCTGCTTTCATTATATTCTTAACGATACGATCTTCGAGTGAATGATAGGTAATAACGCTCAGTCTTCCGCCTGGTTTTAGCATGTCGACAACGCTCATTAGCAATTCTTTTAGAGCCGACATTTCGCCGTTTACCTCTATTCTTAGTGCCTGAAACAACTTTGCAAGGTCTTTCTTTTCACGTTCTCTTTTGAATAAAGGCTCTACAACAGCAATAAAATCGCCCGTTGTTTCAATCTTTTTTTCTTGTCTTGCCTTCACCAAAAGCGATGCTATCTTGCGTGAATTCTTTAGTTCTCCATAGAGATAGAATATGTCTGCCAATGCTTCTTCGGCATAGTTGTTCACGATATCGGCTGCTGTTTTAGATGAACGTTTATTCATTCGCATGTCAAGGGGCGACTCAAAGCGGAACGAGAAGCCACGACTTTCATCATCGAAGTGATGACTCGACACCCCAAGGTCTGCCAACAAGCCGTCTATTTGCTCTACACCATGATAGCGCATCCAGTTCTTTAAGTATCTAAAATTTGAACGAACAAAGGTGAAACGCTCGTCTTTCAACAGGTCGTCGCCATGATTTTGCTTTAGATTGGCTTCGGCATCAGCATCTTGATCAAAGCTATAAAGGTGTGCATTGGCATCTAATCGTTTCAGAATTTCATGCGAATGTCCCCCTCCACCCATCGTAACATCAACATAAATGCCACCTGGTTGAATATTTAATCCATCAATACTTTCATTTAAAAGCACTGGTATATGATATGTTTCTGCCGTCTTTATCATTCATTTCTTTTGTTTACACAAGATTGTTTTGCGCAACTTAGTTGTGTTGTTGCACCACTAGAAAATAACATTCTGAATAATACAACTCCAAAACTCCGCCTTATGATGTTTAATCGAGCTTTTATATTTCCTAAGAAACGCATTATTGTCTTCTATACACTTGTTTTTTGCGTTTCAAAGTTACTGCTTTTTCCCCACACTTCTCCACTTTAACTCGTTATTATTATCATTTTGTTTATAAAATGTTGATATCTATAAATATTGCAGAAAGTTATTGATTCTTTCATTTCAACCCTATTGAGAGGCTAAAAGGCTATTTTTAGGCACTTTTTCGTTCTTTTTATGGCATAAAAGAAATACAATTGAAAAGAGGTGTTTTCCTCGTACGCAACAAAGGCATTGTTATTGATTGGCAATAGCATTGCTTTTAGCCTGCAAAGTCGATGTTTTTGGCTGGTAATTGCATAGAGTTTGCAAAGCAATAAAAATAAGGGTGCAAAACATTGGTAATATAACAATGCCTGAAGTGCTTTGAAATGAGAGGAAAAGACCGATGAAATAGCTAATTTTTCGTTTATTCTTTGCTACACATCAATAAGATATGCGTGTTGCAACCGAGCGTTGTCCCAAACAGAAACGAACCGCCTTCTTTCAGTTTCAAACGCTTTCTTAGCTCGTTGGCACTTAGCGGAAAGTTGCGAACGGCAACGTTGGCATGTGTAAAGGCAGCGAAATTGGTTTTCAATTCTTTTTTATTCAAACTCGAAACGGCTTGAATTTTGAACTTTCGACCATTCCAATTATCGATGAAATGGGGAGAAACGAAGAGGTGACTATTTGCAGAAAGTGCCTTAACACCATATTGTTGCGACAAAAAAGCAAAGCAACCTGCCTTCATTTGCGAAGCGTTGGGTTCGTAGAGATATTGACTTTGGAGCATTTCGCTATGCTCTTCTACTTCAGAAGATATGGTTTGCAAATCCACTTCGTTTTCACTTGGCTCATAACTCATCACCTGCTGGTCGTTAACACAATATATTTGGGGTTGTTGTGGAGCATTTTTTTGCAACACAAAGAGCAGTTCTTTGCACTCGTTTTGCACCGAAACAATGTGTATTTCGCTCACTATCGGGGCATCTTCGTTCAAACTTTTAAGTGCTTTATGCCAGTCTAACATGGGCGAAAGCTTCACAATAGCCACACAACATTTTTGCAATAGCATTTCTTTCAATGCCAAAACGTTGGGTGTGCAATGCTCTATTTCTACCGTTTTTGCCCCACTTGCATCACGACGAGCAGGATCTAAGAAGATGAAAGACGTGCCGTTCATGTCGTTTAGATACTTTTCACCATCACAACACATCACTTTAAAGTTACGAACTCCAAGTAATGGAAGGTTGTTTTCTGCTATGTCGCACAAGGTTTGTTGCTGTTCTACATAGTAAGAGCTGTTTACTTGCTTTGCCATGAGCGTGAAATCGACTCCGAAACCACCCGTTAAGTCGGTTAAAGTTAATCCTTTCGTTCCATTTTCGCCCTCTTTTTGCGGTGAAATGGGCATTTTTTCTACTTTTAACTCCTTTGACAAACGATTAAGAAGTTGCGCCTTATACTCTGCTGTTTGTTGCGAGGAGCATTGCTCGAGCGATAGTGTTACGGGGAAAATAACGCCTTTTGTAGCTGCCCAAAGAGGCAATTTGGCGCACGATGTTTGGTGTCCTTTTATCTGACTAAGGGCAAAAGGCATGTCAACACCTTTTGTTTTACCACCTTTCAATGCCAATGTTTGTACGTCACTCTTTAGGTTTTGCGCTATAAAAGTGGTTGTTTCGCTCGATATCTCGTTTATCTTCATTTTGTAAATGGGGTTCTTCGTTATCACCACTACAAAGTTAATGCTTTCTATCAAAATGACTATTGATGTACTCTTATTTTTGTTTTGCGCCCTATCTAACTTACAAAAACAAGGCACCCCCTATCTTATTACCAGACAAGGGGTGAGAAAATAGATTAGAGTATTATTTATGTTTATTGGTTTCTGTATTGTGTTTCTAACTATTATAGGTGTGAATACTGGTGCCTTGAGCCGATGGAAGGTAGTTAATTCCCCACCAACACATTTGTAACAGCAAGAATCCTACGATAAGAATGTAAAGCGAATACTTTCTATTATGCGTAGGAACGAGGCGATAGTGCATGTAAAATAGATAGGCAAACCATGTTATTGCTGCCCAAGTTTCTTTGGGATCCCATGCCCAATAATGCCCCCATGCATCCTTTGCCCATAGCGATCCGAAGAGCATTCCTATGGTTAAGAAAGCCCAACCCACGCAAACCATTCCGTCGATGATACCAAACTCTACCGAAGCATCAAAGCGATTGCAGGGCGTTTCGGCATTTTCGGGGTTCAAGGGGGTTGTTTCTGCATCAGAACTACTAACCACTTGCACTTCTTTATAATGTCGATGTGCCTTAAAAAGAATGTAGAGTGCCATGAGAGTAGATGCTCCAAAGAGCGCATAAGCAAACATATACACAATGACATGAGGCGCAAACCAAGGACTTTGCAATGCTGGCATCATGGCTTTGGTGTGTATTTCGGGCTTAAAGAGGTTCACCCCGATGAACACAAGCGCAAGAATTGTAGAGAAAGAGAGAATCCAATGGTATTTACAACGACTGTAAACGAAGATTCCTATCAATGGAAGAAAGAACGAATACCATAGTCGTGTCTCGCCCATTGTACGCATTGGAGGTCGTTCGAGCGTTATCCACATCATCAAAATGTAGGCAAAGAACACTACAAGACCAATGCTTGTTGCTATTACCGATGGCGTTAAACGATTGCGCCAAGCAAGATATGCGCCCGCAATCCATAACAAAGCAGCCGCTAAAGCGAAGTATATAAAATAGTCCCAAATCATAAATAATCGTTCTCCTTTCTATCTTTTATGGTCTCTTTTCCAAACTTAAAGAACATAAGTAAAGCACCTAAAAGCATCATTCCGATGCCAATATAAACATAAGGGAGCCATGGGTCGGTTACCAACTCAAAGATACTAACGGTGTTATTCTTTCCAAAACGTTCGTCATAGCTAAACTGATAGATCTTCCAACCATTAACTGAGAAGGGTTTGTTCACCTCGATCGTGGTTTTATAATAATCTCCTTCTTCGGTATAAATTTCCACTTCGCTGGCATATCTTTTTGGAGTTGGAATCTTCATCATCGTTGTCTGACCCTTGTCGGCACGCACTTTTTGTAGCTCGGCAGGATATTTTTCGAGGATAAAACGATGGAGTTCGATGGCAAGAGACAAGTCTTTAAGACGTCCATGTTCGTCCATTGCACGCCATTCGGCTTGTCCTGGAAGACAATACATCTTTAGTTTTTGGATATCTGCAGAGCCTAAGGTTCCGCAAACGACAACGATAAAGAGTCCGAGGTGCGATATTACGCTGGCAAAGCGTTGTTTTTTGAAATGCACAAGGCGTTGAAGTGTAGCCAAACCGATGGTGGTTGTCATCCATAAATAGACGAGAACGAAGGGCCAAAACGACAACATATTGGTTAAACCGATGGGGTCTACAGCTTTATTTCCACTAGGAACTTGACGTGTTAAGCCCATTATAAAGGTAAGAACCAACACGAAAAGAATGGAAGAAGCTGCCGACTTGGTGCTCATGAGATATCGAATGAAGTATACTTTCTCACGCATCCAATAGGCTGTTCCTATCAGTAAAAGATAAATAAGCAATGCAAGCGCATTAGCAGGGAAGGCGAAAAGCTGCCAAAGTATTCCCCCTGTGATGAACTGAAGTATTGCTCCTATCACAAGAAGTCCGCACCCAATGGCGATTCCTTCACGCAAATTCCAAGGTTTTTGCCACATTATTTTTTCGTTATTATTTTAATATTTAAGAGTAGTTTCGGCTCTGATGCTTTCAAGGCAAACTGCCATTATTTTCAAAGGGTTTTGAGGTGGGGTTTCAATTGCATTGCTTTTAATACCTAATTGCATTGCCATTGCATGCTAAAAGCAATGGTATTACAGAGCAATAGCACTGCTTTTATTTTCCATCAAAAGATTCTTTGTTCTACTCGTATTTTCTTTTTATTAGCTCTTAAGAACACAATATAAAATAAATGTCAAACTGCTTTCAAATGAACACCACCTTTCTTGTGGCTACTGTACATGGGGTTTGAAAAGCAATCTGACATCTATCATTGTTAACTATCTATGTTATTGAGTTCTATACTATTGTTGTTTCTTATCTTCTTTTGTTGTCTATTGCAACAAGAACGTGTGCCGTTGAGGGGCAATGGATGAGTTCTTGGGTGCAACAGATATGCTGTTATTAAACAGGTTGAGAGATAAATCTTTTCTTTTGCTTAGCTCTCTCGATCCATTTTGGAACGATGGTGTCGAGGAACTTAGCTTTCTTTTGTTTCAATGCTTTCATATCTAAACCGATATAAGCTTGTGCTTTCGCCTTAGTTGAGATGTCTGGGAGAGGCACTTTACCTGTGAATCCATGCTTAGCAAGTACTCTTGCTATTTCAATTCGTGCACTCTTAGCATACGACATTGATTCTGCAAGGAGTCGCATCACCTCTTGTGGAGCATGGAAAGCAGCACCATGACTTGCTAAAGAATAGTCCCAACGCCATTGACTCTTGCGAATATCGTTTAGAGCAGTAGCCATTTCGCTTTCTGTTGCACCCTTCTTCCAAGCAAATTCAGCTTCTAAGTGAGTGGTTGCAAGTTCTTTATTCACCTTAACAGCAAAGTCGTACACTTTCTTTTGACGCTCATACACGTTCTGACGAAGCACTTCTGCATCTTGTCTGTGACATGTTTGACATGTTCTATCAATCTTTGCAAGAGGACTTTGCACATGGTGATCGGTGAATTTAATACCACCTTTTTGCATATAAGGCATGTGACAGTCTGCACAACTCACACCTCTTTGTCCGTGAATACCTTGTTTAAACATTTCATATCCAGGGTGTTGAGCCTTCAAAATCTTAGCCTTTGACAATGGATGAACATAATCGTAGAATCCAATACTATCGTAATATGCTTCAGCATCTTCGCATGTTAAGCCCTTATCTTGTGGGAACTTAAGATACTGATGGTTCTCTTTTTCAAAGTAATATTCGGTATGACATTGTGCACAAACAAGTGATCTCATTTCTTGATGACCTGCTTTTTTAACGTCTTTACCTGCTCTTTGCCATGCTTCATATAAGGCAGGACGAGCTGGTTTCAATTCCATTGTGCGTGCATCGTGACAATCAGAGCATCCAACAGTGTTCATATTCTCATCTCCCCACTCGCTCCATTTAGCTCCATAGAATGCTGCTACACCCTTTTCACGCATTAAACGTGGCACATCAGGACCCTTACAAGTCCAACAAGTACCTGGTTGTACATCTGTATCATTATCTACTCCTGGGTTACCAGTACGCAAAATCTTACGCATATCTTCAATAGCATGGCGGTGACCACGTGGTGTATTGTATTGTTTTGAGAAAGCATAGCCAGCCCAAATAATTACAATATCGGGATAAGCCTCTAGAATATCTCTCTCTTGTGAGCCGTTATACTTACTTTGAAACGTTGTATCTTCGGTCATTGCCCATGTTTCATACTCCATAGGAAAGTCCTCTTTGAACTTCTCATTTTGTGAAACTATAGAGTCAGTCATCGCTACTCGGCGATTATTAAAAACGCTTGCAACCTCTGCTCTGCGCTCTAATAGAGAGAAACAGATAAGTCCTAACACAAATACAACTAGCATGGAACCACCAAAAAGCATCCATCCTTTCCATTTCTTCAATTGCTTTGCCATATTCTTTTAGTTTTAGATTTCAAGTTATTATAATGATTGTTCGCTTTATTTTCTTTTTGATTTAAACGAATATACATTTTTATTCGTTTCTATTTAGTTATTACTTAGATTTTAAGTTTATCGCTTTAAGGCTTTTTGCAACCACTCTGGAACAGGATTTGGCGGCATTGGTACCTGCGTTTCTGCATTCGGTGTCTTGGTAAGAGAGTTCATTCCGCCATGTGGAACATCACGATGACAATCCCAACAAGCCATTCCTTCTCCTCGTTTAGCAGCCATATAATCAATTCGACCCGTTTTAACTGCTTCTTGATTTAACTGCGAGTGACATCTAATGCAATTGTCCATTATCACTTCTGAAGATGCTTCTTCTGCTCTAATGGCTTGACGTTCAGAATTAGTTACAAAGTAAGCAACATGCTTCATTCCGTCTTTTCCTTTGAAAAAATATTTCATTGCGATGTTTTGATGTGGCACATGACAATCATTACATGTTGCATTTCTACCATGAGAAGAATGCGACCATGTTGCATAATAAGGTGCCATGATGTGACAATTGACACAAGCTCCAGGGTCGTCACTTATTAAATAGGTATGCAAACGCAAATAATAAGCAAAAACGAGGGCTAATCCTACAATAGTACCACACATTACCAATGCAATAATCTTTTGACGGTAGGTGAACAAAGTATTCACTTTTATCAGCTTACGTATATCCATAGGCTAATCAATATGTTTATGGTGCAAATATAATATTTTATTTTTTAGGTTGTATAAAAAATGAAGTTTTTTTCCTCATTTATGAGGATAAAATGCAATTTTCTTATTTTCGACTCGCTCGCTCAAAGCCATTGAAACACAAATTTCTAGCTTCTTTTTCGCAATATCTATCTAATTACCAACCAATTGCAATGCTTTTACACCTCAATAACACTGCTATTACAAGACAAAAGCAGTGCTTTTATTTACACCCTACTAATAAAAAAGATTTCGTTAGATAAAAGCACTATATATATTATTTGTACCTTTGCATTATAACAGTAAACAAAACAGATGAACAAATATATAACAAAACTTGTTACTTTACTGCCTTTCAAGAACTATTCGTTGAACGAACACACACAGAAAAGACAGAAAGAACTACAAGAAGACTTTATAAAACAACTTTATAACCTTGGCGGTTCAATTTCGTTTGAAGACGCTTTGAAGCAAAAAAGCTTATTAAACGTTACTCAAGACGAACTGGAAAAGGTTATAGGAGCTGTTGTTTTAAATAAAGAAATCACTGCAGGTGCGCAGTTAGAGCTTACTGAAAAGGGTAAGCGACACGCCCTTAAGTTAATTAGAGCGCACCGAATTTACGAGCAATATCTTGCAGAACATTCTGGATATGCACCCACCGAATGGCACGAAAGGGCACATCGCATGGAGCATGTCATATCAGATGAAGAACAAAGTCGCATCGCATCGCTTTTAGGTAACCCTCTTTTCGACCCTCATGGCGACCCTATTCCAACTCAATCGCTTGCAATGATGCCACACGACAACTGCGAATTGCCTTTAAAAGAACACTCTTGGTGGCGAATTACGCATGTGGAAGACGACGACAAGAAGTTGTTTAAGCAGATTACAGATTTGGGATTGACCAAGGATTCGATTATTTATATCATCGAAATCAATAGCACCTCGTTCTCGTTTAAATACGAAGGCGAGCAGATGTGCCTACCCCTTATGGCTCAAGAGGCGATGAACAGGGTGGAAATGACGAAGGAAGAAGCCGAGAGCATGCCTGAGACAAGGGCACAACGCCTAACAACTATTGAGGCAAACGAGCAGGCTACCATTGTGGGTTTGTCGCCTTCTTGCCGTGGAGCATTGCGTCGTAGGCTCATGGATTTGGGCTTTGTAAAAGGCAGTAGAATTGCCATTGACATGGAAAGCCCTATGGGAAACCCCGTAGCATACATGGTTAGAGGCACTGCAATAGCCCTTAGACACGACCAAGCACAATACATTTTGATTCAAAACGTAAGAAAATAGAGAACGATGTTCAATAGTACATGCCTCAACGGCTCTGTTTGTCTATCGCTTCAATTCATTTCTCATCTTACGAAAGAATTACAACTCTAAAGAATTTCATCCATGAACAAAATAACAAACAATAGTCCTTGCGCCAATTGCGCCCAAGCAAACCTACACACTTTGCAGCGAAAAGGAGCACAAGGAATACAATCTAAATATGTAATTGCACTGGCGGGCAACCCCAATACGGGTAAAAGTACGGTGTTTAACAGTCTTACTGGCTTGAAACAACACACGGGAAACTGGCCAGGAAAGACTGTTGGTAAGGCAGAAGGGTTCTTTGTTTATCAAGATGATGCATATCGAATTGTGGACCTTCCTGGTACTTATTCGTTGTCATCTACAAGTGAAGACGAAGAAATTGCACGTGACTTTATTCTCTTTGGCAATCCTGATGTAACGGTAATGGTGGCAGATGCCACCCGATTAGAACGCAATATGAACATGATTTTGCAGGTGTTGCAAATCACCAACAAAGCGGTTCTGTGCGTTAACTTGTTAGATGAAGCGAAAAGAAATAAGATTGAGGTGAATCTCAATGCACTTTCACGTCGCTTAGGTATTCCTGTTGTGGGCGCATCGGCACGCTCTGGACAAGGAATAGACCAGCTTTTGGCAATGACAAGGGCTGTGGCTAAGGGCGAATATGTGTGTAAGCCTCATCGAAGCATTAATCTTCCTGTTCAAACAAGTGCTCTTATTCAAGAACTATCGGATAAGGTGAAGGAGCATTTTCCTGACATTCACAATGCAGAATGGATTGCTTTAAGATTGATTGAAGGCGATGTGAGCGTGCAAGAACGCTTTAGTAATGCTGAATTGAACGCCCTTGCAGAACGTATTCACTTACAAATTGGCAATAACTTTCACGACCAATGGATGGAAGATATCTATGCACAAGCAGAAGAAATATGCCGAGAAGTGGTGCAACAAGGTAACGAACGGGGTAGACTTCCATTCGATATCAAGCTCGACCGCATTCTAACGCACCGCATTTGGGGCTTTCCTATCATGGTGGCACTGCTCTGTTGTGTGTTTTGGCTCACAATAATAGGTTCTAACTACCCTTCTACTTGGCTCAATGAGATATTGGTTGGCTTTGCACATCCACATCTTAGAGAGTTGTTTGTGGCGATGCATTCACCTGAATGGCTCACGGGTTTAATGGTAGATGGCGTGTATTTGGCTACGGCTTGGGTTGTGTCTGTGATGCTTCCACCTATGGCTATCTTCTTTCCTCTATTCACTTTACTCGAGGATTTCGGCTATCTTCCACGTGTTGCGTTTAACCTTGATGAGCTATTTCGTCGTTCGGGAGCACACGGAAAGCAGGCTCTTACAATGAGTATGGGCTTTGGCTGTAATGCGGCAGGTGTGGTTTCCACTCGTATTATCGATAGTAGTAGAGAGCGACTCATTGCCATTATCACCAATAACTTTTCGCTTTGTAATGGTCGTTGGCCCACTCAAATCCTCCTTGCAACGCTCTTTATAGGTGCAGCAGTGCCTTCGCAATATAGTAATGTGGTGGCTCTTTTTGCCGTGATGGCGGTTGTTTTGGCGGGAGTAGGCTTTATGTTTGGTAGCTCGTGGGTGCTTTCTAGAACGGTGTTGCGTGGCGAAGTATCGACATTTCACCTCGAATTGCCTCCTTATCGTCCACCTCAATTCTGGCAAACGCTCTACACCTCGCTCATAGACCGAACGCTTATCGTGCTTTGGCGTGCTGTTGTTTTCGCCGCTCCAGCAGGTGCTTTGATTTGGTTATGCTGTAATATCACCGTGGGCGACGTTAGTATTGCTCAGCACTTGATATCGTTCTTAGACGCTCCAGGGTGGCTAATGGGCTTAAATGGCGTTATTCTTTTGGCTTATATCTTAGCAATTCCTGCCAATGAGATTGTGATGCCAACGATATTAATGCTCACTATGCTGGTGTTAGGTCCTGCAGATTTCGCCTCATCTGGCGTGTTAATGGAGGGAACGGACGAGCAAACGAAGATGATTTTATTGAAAGGTGGTTGGAATTTGCTCACTGCTGTGTGCATGATGGTGTTTTGTTTGTTGCATCACCCATGTAGCACAACGATTTATACGATATACAAAGAGACGAGAAGTGTGAAGTGGACGACTCTTGCAACCTTGCTTCCGCTCGCCTTAGGTATCATCGTAACGATGCTCATTGCCTTTATTTGGCGTTTGGTGGCATAGAAAGTCACAACATATAAATATCTTGCTCTCTAATGATTTTAAGTCGTTAGGGAGCTTTTTGTGTTCTATTATCTCACACGTTACAGCCTTTATCACTCCACAAACCTATCCTTTCACGGCTTCAATATACCCGACTTGCTTTTCTCTTGCTACAGAACTCTTTTTCACTTCCATCCATTCCGCTTTGTAAACTCACTGCTTTTGGACAATAAAAACAATGGAATTGGAGCGCAAAAGCAATGGTTTTAGTATGTAATTGTTATGGTTTTAAACGGGATGAACACAAACACTGTCCTACAAAGGCTTTGCATTCGTCCTGCACCCTAATATATTGCAGTGGTTCATTAGAATTAATAAAAATGCTTTGTTGTGTTGTGATTTGCTTCCAAATGTATATCTTTGCAATATCATAAGCAACTTTAATGATTATACGTTTGTGCCGTTCTGGTTGTGATTTGCTTCCAAATGTATATCTTTGCAATATCATAAGCAACTAATCCACGTTGAAGAGGTAACATAGAGTTGTTGTGATTTGCTTCCAAATGTATATCTTTGCAATATCATAAGCAACTTGCTTTGCCCAACTTCCTGAACTACTTACGTTGTGATTTGCTTCCAAATGTATATCTTTGCAATATCATAAGCAACTTTAATGATTATACGTTTGTGCCGTTCTGGTTGTGATTTGCTTCCAAATGTATATCTTTGCAATATCATAAGCAACTAATCCACGTTGAAGAGGTAACATAGAGTTGTTGTGATTTGCTTCCAAATGTATATCTTTGCAATATCATAAGCAACTTGCTTTGCCCAACTTCCTGAACTACTTACGTTGTGATTTGCTTCCAAATGTATATCTTTGCAATATCATAAGCAACCTACTTCATAAAAAATCCCATAGGATTTAAGTTGTGATTTGCTTCCAAATGTATATCTTTGCAATATCATAAGCAACTTACACCGATTCGGCTGATACGGGGGAAGAGTTGTGATTTGCTTCCAAATGTATATCTTTGCAATATCATAAGCAACCACGGGGTCAAGACTTATAGAATTGTCCGAGTTGTGATTTGCTTCCAAATGTATATCTTTGCAATATCATAAGCAACAGCAGTTCTACCAATAGGTTTAAGTTGCATGTTGTGATTTGCTTCCAAATGTATATCTTTGCAATATCATAAGCAACTTCGGATATTCGAAAACTAAACGTTTTTTTGTTGTGATTTGCTTCCAAATGTATATCTTTGCAATATCATAAGCAACTAATGC
>JBQMYA010000006.1:0-77633 GCA_052173735.1 Prevotella sp. | reverse complement strand
CTTTGTGGTTTATGCACTTCGGTAATGTGGCCTTCGGTATTTAATCTTGCAACAGAAGGATTAGGTAAATATACAGCAGCAGCATCAGGTATCTTCATGATGATGGTAGTAGGTGGAGGAGTATTGCCACTTATCCAATCATTCATCGCAGATAAATCGGGCTATTTAATTTCATATATCGTACCTCTAGCAGGTTTGGCTTACCTCTTCTTCTATGCAATCATAGGAAGCAAGAACATCAATAAAGATATTCCAGTTTAATTAAAAATATAATGAACCTTGCCCTTTCAATGTGCAAGGTTCACTATTATCGTTAACCCTTTTAATACAAGTAAGTATGGACATCGAACACGTAAGAAGTAGATTCATCAAACATTTTGATGGAAAGACAGGTAATATTTATGCTTCACCAGGTCGTATTAACCTTATAGGAGAGCACACCGACTATAATGGAGGATTTGTTTTCCCAGGTGCAGTAGATAAAGGTATTATGGCAGAAGTGCGCCCAAATGGCACTGATACGGTAATGTGTTATTCAATAGACCTTAAAGACCGTGTTGAATTTAAAGTAACAGATCCAGAAGGTCCACATACTTCATGGGCAAAATATATCTATGGTATTGTTCAAGAAATGCGCAAACTAGGTGTTGATCTAAAAGGTTTCAACACTGCATTCTCTGGAGATGTGCCCTTAGGAGCAGGTATGTCATCATCTGCAGCACTTGAAAGTTGTTTTGCTTTTGCATTGAATGATCTTTTCGGAGATAACAAAATTGCTAAGTGGGATATGGTTTTAGCAGGTCAAGCAACCGAACATAATTATGTAGGTGTTAAGTGCGGAATCATGGATCAGTTTGCAAGTGTATTTGGCAAAGCAGGAAAATTGATGCGACTAGATTGTCGTTCAAGAGAATTTGAATATTTTCCATTCGATCCCAAGGGCTACCGTTTAGTGCTTGTTGATTCAAAAGTAAAACACGAGTTGGCTTCCTCTGCATACAACAAACGCCGTCAAAGCTGTGAAAATGTAGTAGCAGAACTTCAAAAGAAATATGCAGACAAGGTGATTGAAACACTTCGTGATGCTGATTGGGATATGCTAGAATCAGTGAAAGCTAATGTTTCTGAAGAAGATTACAAGCGTGCTCATTTCGTATTAGGTGAGAAAGATAGAGTTCTTGCAGTATGTGATGCACTTGAAAAAGGCGACTATGAAACAGTAGGAGCTAAGATGTATGAAACTCATCACGGTTTAAGCAAAGAATATGAAGTATCTTGTGAAGAACTAGATTACCTCAATGAAGTTGCTAAAGAAAACGGAGTTACAGGTAGTAGAATTATGGGTGGAGGCTTCGGAGGCTGCACAATCAACCTTGTAAAAGAAGAACTTTACGACAAGTTTATTGCAGATGCTAAAGCAAAATACGAAGCTAAGTATGGTAAAACACCTGGTGTTTACGACGTAGTGATTAGCGAAGGATCAAGAAAAATATCATAATATAGATATAAAAGAGTAGTAATTACGATGTAAAAGTATAGTTGTTATGCTCTAAAAGCATTACAATTGCAACATAAAAGCATTATTATTACGAAATAGTATATCTCAGGTTATAGATAACGAAAATTGCAATTATAGATCGATAGAATTGTAATTCTCAAATAAAAAAGCATTTATAACGTTGGCTGATTATAGCTTTTAAAGCTATAATCAGCTTTTTTCTTTCCTCTTTTCATTCTTATAGCTTATTAGTGAAGGATTTTTGAATTGTTACATTGTAATAAAACATCCAAACATGTTGCGAGGTTCAAATAATTATTATACTTTTGCACATAAGAGAGCATTGTGCAAGCAATATTAAATATTAAGAAAAGTATTATGTCAATATCTAAAACACGGCAAAAATTAGTTGATGTTGCCCGACAACTGTTTGCTAAAAACGGTATCGCCAATACCACTATGAATGATATTGCTGTTGCTTCAGGGAAAGGGCGACGCACTCTTTATACTTATTTTAGTAAGAAAGACGATGTTTATTATGCTGTTATTGAATCTGAATTAGAACGTTTATCTGATCGATTAGATGAGGTGGCAGCTATGAAAATGCGTCCTCAAGATAAGATTATTGAGCTTATCTACACCCATTTAAGCATGATTAAAGAGACTGTTGTGCGCAATGGAAATCTAAGAGCAGAATTCTTTCGAAATATTTGGATGGTAGAAAAAGTTCGAAAGAAATTTGATGAAGATGAAATAGAATTGTTTCGAAAGGTTTATGCCGAAGGAAAAGCTGAAGGAGAGTTCGATATTGAAAACATAGAGCTTGTAGCAGACATCACTCATTATTGTATTAAAGGACTTGAGGTACCTTTCATTTACGGGCGATTAGGTCATGGATTAACAGCCGAAAGTAGTAAGCCTTTGGTTGCAAAAGTTGTATATGGTGCCTTGGGAAAAACAGGATTAATTATTTAAATCAAGACAATTAATAAATAAACAATATAGATTCTTTAATAAAGAACATATAATAGTATTAATAATAAATAACATCAAAACATGGGATTATTAACAGGTAAGACTGCTTTAGTAACAGGAGCAGCTCGTGGTATTGGTAAGGCAATCGCTTTAAAGTTTGCTGCTGAAGGTGCAAATGTAGCGTTTACAGACCTTGTAATAGATGAGAATGGTAAACAAACCGAAGAAGAACTTCTTGCATTAGGTGTAAAGGCTAAAGGTTATGCTAGCAATGCTGCCGATTTTGAACAATCTGCTCAAGTTGTTAATCAAGTGAAAGAAGAATTTGGTTCAATCGATATTTTGGTTAATAATGCAGGAATCACAAAAGACGGATTGATGCTTCGTATGACAGAAGCACAATGGGATGCCGTTATTGGTGTGAATCTAAAGAGTGCATTTAACTTTATTCATGCTTGTACTCCAATCATGATGCGTCAACGTGGTGGTTCAATCATCAATATGGCGAGTGTTGTTGGTGTACATGGTAATGCAGGACAAGCAAACTATGCGGCATCAAAAGCAGCGATGATTGCACTTGCTAAGAGTGTAGCTCAAGAGATGGGACCTAAGGGTGTACGTGCAAATGCAATTGCTCCAGGCTTCATCGACACTGCAATGACCCAAGCTTTGAGCGACGAAGTACGTAAAGAATGGACAAGCAAGATACCTCTTCGTCGTGGTGGTACAGTAGAAGATATAGCTTCTTGTGCTCTATTCTTGGCTTCAGACATGTCTAGTTACATCAGCGGACAAGTTATTCAGGTTGATGGTGGCATGAATATGTAATGATAATAGTCTGCAAAGTGAATTTTTAATACTCGCAAGTCATTAGCTTATTGGGGCATTTGAGGTTGTGAGAATTAATGATTCACTTTGTTTTTATATCATTTTTATCAATAATATTCCCTTTTACATGTAAGTGGAATAAGGTAGTATTATTGTAACTTGTTATTCTTAAACTCAAAGAAGCATTTTATGCAGGTTCTTTACGAAGACAATCACATTATTATTGTGCACAAAAATAGTGGCGAAATAGTGCAAGGCGACAAAACAGGCGACACCCCTTTAAGCGATATTGTTAAGGCTTATATCAAAGAAAAGTATGCTAAGCCAGGCAATGTTTTTGTAGGAGTGGTGCATCGTTTAGATCGTCCTGTAGCTGGAATAGTGGTCTTTGCTAAAACCTCAAAGGCCTTGTCACGTCTTAATACGATGTTTAGTAAGGGCGAAGTGCATAAAACCTATTGGGCAATAACAGCTAATACGCCAAAAGAAGAGCAAGGAACACTTGTTAATTGGTTGGTTCGTAACGAGAAACAAAACAAGAGTTATGCTTACGATAACGAAAAGCCTAATAGTAAGAAGGCTATTCTTAACTACCAACTTATTTCTAAAAGTGAGCGATATGCCTTGTTAGAGGTGGCTCTTCTCACAGGAAGACATCATCAAATACGTTGCCAATTGGCACACATGGGCTGTGTTATTAAAGGAGATCTTAAGTATGGTGCACCTAGAAGCAATCCAGATGCAAGTATTTCGCTATTAGCACGACGCATTGAATTTATTCATCCCGTGTCTAAAGAGCCTATCGTTGTAGAAGCTCCGTTGCCAGATGATAATTTATGGAGGGCGATAGCACCATAAAAGACCCAATCCCTTTTTATGTAAATCACTAGCGTTTATCTCTATTTTAAAACTACTTATCTAACAAATAAAACTATGCTATTACTCAAAAGTATTACATTTGCTTTATTCTTAACTGCTCCTTGGGTTCAAATCACCCATCATCTAGCAGTCAAAGCGCAAGCAACTAAAGTCTATATATGTACAGGACCAAAGGCAAAGGTGTTCCATGCCAGCCCTAATTGTAGTGGTTTAGGTCGTTGTTCTGCTTCAATTATATCATTAACAGAGGCGCAAGCACGTGCAAAAGGAAGACGTCCTTGTAAAAATGCTATTAAAAAAAGAATCTTCTTGCCATTTTTCTTCTCAAGAGATGTCTTATATTAAATGATGATATTAACTCTATTATCTTTTGGTTTCTTTTCTAAAGAAAATAGAATCCCTTTTATTCCTATAATAAGCAATAGAAGTAAAAGGAGTTTTTCTTTATATATAAATAGGTGAGAAATGAAAAATAAGATATAATTTTATAGTAGAATTCAGAAAAAATAGCTTACTTTGCACTTAAATTCGCTATGACTTAGCGCAAAACTATTTTGAAATTTTATTATGAAAAAATATATTCGTTGGGTGTTGGTTGTATTGTTAACTCCCATCGCACTATTTTTATTATTATCAATCCTATTATATTGTCCACCAGTACAGCGTTGGGCGGTAGCAAAAGTGGTGCAGGTTGCATCAGAAAAAACAGGCTTAAATATCTCGGTTGAGAGAGTTAAGCTAGTATTCCCATTGCATTTAGGCGTAGAAAACCTAAAGGTATTGCAACAAAATGATAGTATTTCTACACAAAAAGATACAGTTGCTGATGTAAAAAGAATGTTGGTAGATGTAGAACTACTGCCATTATTACAAGAAAATATAGAGGTAGAACAACTTAAATTAGAAGGAGTTAACTTTAATACCACCAATTTTGTAGACGAAGCTAGAGTGAGTGGGGGGGTAAAAAAACTACTTATTTCTAGTAAAGGCATAGACCTTCGCAATAAACTTGCATTGATCAATACTGCTGTTTTAGAAAATGCAAATGTTAAAGTATATATGAACGACAGCATTCCACCTGATACTTCGACGACTAAAAATGAGTGGAAAATAAAGCTGTTAAACCTCAAAATGAAACGAACCAATGTGCAATTGCGCATGCCACACGATAGTTTATTTGTGAAAGCTCAAATAACTGATGCTGAAGTAATTGGTGGTTTGTTTGATCTCCTGCGTAAAAGCTATTCTGTAAGACAGTTAGATTGGAAAGAAGGTGCGGTGAAATACGATCGTCCTTTTGAAATAATAAAAAGAGGATTCGATTACAATCACCTTCAATTATCTCAAATAGCAATAGGTGTAGATTCTTTTTCTTATAATCCAGAAAAATTGAATCTAAAAATTATTTATTGTACTTTACAAGAGAAAAGTGGATTAAAAATAGAACGTGCCGGTGGTTCTTTTTCAATGGATAGTATGCAAATGCAACTTCCAAACTTCTTTTTAGAAACACCATACTCAAAGTTGAAAGCACAAATGGCAATGGATTTAAATGCTTTTGACGAGCGTAATCCTGGTAAACTGAATCTTGCTTTAAATGCAAGTATTGCCAAACCCGACCTTATCGCTTATCTTGGTCCAGCCAACTCGGCTGCAATTCAACGCTTTCCAACTCACCCTTTGGTTATAACAGGCGATGTAAGAGGAAATATGAAACATGTAACGATTGCCTCGTTGAATGCTTATATGGTGTCAGCTTTTAAGTTGAAAGCAAGCGGTTTTCTTGCAAATGTAAATCAGCCCAATAATCTTGTAGGAGATATTGTGCTGAGTGGCAATAGCTATAATATTGATTTTATTACCTCATTGTTACCTTCTTCGGTTACAAATGTTGTGAGAATGCCGCAGAATATGACTTTAGATAGTCATGTAAAGATAAATGGTTCACGCTATAATACCACTTTTTACGTAAAAGAAGGAGTGGGACAAATAAGTGGTAAGGCTTTTATTGACACAAAGAGTGTGACCTATGATGCACA
This sequence comes from Prevotella sp., assembly GCA_052173735.1. Taxonomy (GTDB): domain Bacteria; phylum Bacteroidota; class Bacteroidia; order Bacteroidales; family Bacteroidaceae; genus Prevotella. The sequence goes on along the minus strand of JBQMYA010000006.1, from coordinate 71,414 downwards.
AGTTAAAGCACATCAATTGCAATTGCAACGTCTAATGCCCAGCTTAGGTCTTCAACCTTTTAGTGGAAATCTAGCCCTTAAAGGAAGTGGAACCGATGTATTCTCTCCCAAAACACATTTAGATCTCAGTGCAGCAATCGAACAATTTGCTTATAATCACTATCGACTTAACAACGTAAAAGCCAATGCAACCATAAAAAATGGTAGAGCAAAGGTGTTTGTAGATAGTAAAAACGAATTGCTTTATGGTACAATTAGTGCCGATGCACTGATGAAAAAGCGATTGGTTAATGCCACTGCTACGTGCAATCTATCTAAAGCCGATTTGTATAAGCTTCGTATTGCAGACCAACCTCTTACCATTTCACTTCGTGGTAGAGCTGGTGTTATTACCGATTTACAAGATAATTATAAAGCATTTGGGGATATTGATAATATGATTGTGCGTGATAATACTAAAGATTATCACCCTCAACATATTGTGTTTAATGGAATTGCACGTAGTGACACGACTTATGCAAATGTTTCTTGTGGAGATTTTCAATTAAAACTAAATGCAAAAGGTGGATATAAGTATCTTTTGAGAAAAGGTAATACCTTATCATCTATAGTTCAAAAGCAGATTCGCAATAAGCAATTCAATTATCTTGAAATACAAAAGAAACTACCTTTAATACATATCAATCTTACGACTGGCCCGAATAATATGTTTATGAAAATATTAAAACGTTATGGTTATAAGGTTGGTTCTGCTAATATAGATATGCAGGTGTCACCTTCTATAGGACTAAATGGTAGTGCAGAAATATATGATATCTATGCGCAATCTAACCAAATTGATACGGTTCGTTTTAATGTGATGTCGCAAGATAATCAATTAAAGTATGCAGTCCAGGTGCGAAATTCTCCTAAAAATCCTCAATATGTATTCAATACGTTATTAGATGGTAGTGTGTTGAACAAAGACTTGACGCTGAATACGAAATTATATGATTCTAAAAATAAACTTACATTAGCATTAGGTTTGCAAGGACAAATAGATTCTAAAGGCATAAGAGTGAGTATAAAAGATAAAAATGTCATTCTTGGTTATAAAGAATTTGCCGTAAATGATAGTAATTATGTTTATATATCAGACACGCAAACCATATATGCAAATGTAGCATTATTGGCTAAAGACAAAACAGGTATTCATATATATAGTAATAGTGAAAGTGAAGGTGGTTTGCAAGATATAACTCTTTCTGTTCAAGAATTTAATGTTGCAGAGATGTTAAGCATTATGCCTTTCATGCCAAAGATGCAGGGTATGCTGAATGGTGACTTACACTTTATGAAGAAAGATAAGTCTATTTCGGTGTCATCGTCTATGAAAATAGATAGAATGGTCTATGAAAATAGCTCTTTGGGCAATCTTTCTACAGAGTTAGTTTATGTGCCTTTAGAAGATGGAAGTCATGTTGTTGACGGACGATTGATGCATGATGACCAAGAAATTGCAATCGTAGAGGGTTCTTATAATCCAACAAAGAAAGACGTATTAGATGTAAACTTGTCTTTGCAACACACACCTTTATCAATCGTAAATGGATTTATTCCAGATCAGATAGTAGGCTTGAAAGGCTATGCCGATGGTACTCTTTCAGTGAAAGGAACACCTGATAAGCCTAATGTAAATGGTGAGGTGTATCTAGATTCGGCTTACCTTGTAAGTGTTCCTTATGGCATTGAGCTTAAAATGGATAATGATCCTGTGCGCATTGTGGGAAGTAATTTACTTTTCGAGAATTTCAATTTTTATTCACATAACGAAGAGCCGCTCTTTACTTCTGGGTATTTCGATTTCTCAGATCTAGATAATATGAAGCTAAATCTAAAGATGAAAGCGAATAATTATCTATTAATAGATGCAGAAGATAATGGAAAATCACTCGCATTTGGTAAGGCATGGGTGAATTTTGCAGGTACAGTTGCAGGTCCATTAACGCAATTAAAGATGAGGGGCACATTAGATGTATTAGGTTCAACAAGTATGACTTACATCTTATTAGATTCTCCATTGAACAACGACAACCGTTTGGAAGGACTAGTAACATTTGTTGATTTTAGAGCGAAGAAAGCTCAAATGGTAAAAAAACCTACTGTAAATGGCTTAGAGATGGATCTGAGAATCAATGTAGATAACGGTGCCCACGTACGTTGTGATCTCAATACTGATCACTCAAACTATGTAGATTTGATTGGTGGAGGAGAACTTCGAATGAAGTATAGCAATGCAGATGAAATTCAATTAAATGGTCGTTATACCATTAGAAGTGGTGAGATGAAATACTCTTTGCCTGTAATTCCTTTGAAAACTTTTATTATTGATGAAGGCGGTTATGTTGAATTTAGAGGTGAAACAATGAACCCAATAATTCAAATTACAGCGACGGAACAAAATAAAGCCACTGTAATAACTCAAGAAGGAGCCAAGAGAACAGTGCTGTTTAATTGTGGTGTAAAGGTGACTAACACCCTAAAGAATATGGGGTTAGAGTTCATTGTGTCTTGTCAAGAAGATACAGATATCTCTAATCAGTTACAGGCTATGGGTAAAGAAGAACGTGGAAAGATTGCTGTAACAATGCTAACTACAGGTCAATACTTACCTGGTGGAGCCTCAAATAACTTCTCAATGAGTTCTTCTTTAAACTCTTTCTTGCAATCACAGATAAATGCTATAACAGGCAGTGCATTGAAAACCATTGATATGAGTTTCAATATGGATAATAGTAGCGATGCCTCGGGAAGTACACGAACCAACTATTCGGTTAAGTTTGCAAAACGATTCTTTGATAATAGACTAAATGTAATTGTCGGAGGAAGTTTCTCTTCAGGTGGAACAAACATCGAAGGCACAAAAGATACCTTCTTAGATAACATCACTATAGAGTATCGTCTGAATGCCAACTCAAATAAATATCTTAAAGGTTACTATAAACGTGACTCGTATGATTGGCTCGACGGTTATATTGGAGAATATGAAATAGGTTTCTTATGGAGACGAAAACTACAGCATTTCCAAGATATCTTCCGTCTCAAAACAAAAAATAAGAAAACTGATGTTGTAGAAAATGATAGTATTTCTGCTATTACCCAACCAACAAAAGAAGTAAAATAATGATATATAAAGCACTAAAAGAATGTTTTAAGCCATGTCGTTGTGGGCTCTTCCTATTATTAATAGGTGGATTAAACCTTACATCTTGTTCTACAACTAAAAGTATTCCACAAAATGAACAGCTATTTGTTGGAATCTCAAAAATAAATTATGAGAAGAATGAAGATGTCAAACATTTCATAACAATACAAGATGAAATAGAAGAAGCGTTAGCGACCCAGCCTAATGGAGCATTGTTCGGAAGTAGCTCTTTACGTTCTCCTTTCCCCATAGGACTATGGATTTGGAATGCATTTAGTACGAAGAAAAGTGGTTTTAGCAAATGGATTACAAAGTCGTTTGGCAAGAAACCAGTATTAATAAGTAATGTAAATCCCTCTTTACGTGCTTTAGTCGCAAAACAAATATTGCGTTCTCATGGTTATCTTCGTGGTGAAGCAGATTATAATATTGAAACAACAAAGAATAAAAAGCAAGCAAAGATAGCTTATAAAGTCATTCCTGGCCCCCTATTCAGAATAGATTCTGTAGCGTTTGTAGGCTTTCCTGAGAGAGAAATGAATTACTTAAAGAGCCTCAAAGGAGCTATTCTTTTACATAAGGGCGATGTTTTTGATATCTCAATACTAGAAGAACAGAGAGAAAGAATATATAAAACATTCCGTTATAAAGGGCTTTATTACTATAAACAAGATTATACAACTTTTCTTGCAGATACCATATCAGTACCAGGAAAGGTGTTAACTAAGGTACAATTGGTAGATAGTTTGCCAAAAGGAACATTAGACTCATGGCGTATAGGCAAGGCATTATTAGCAATTAAGACCTCTCCTGAAGAGCAATTAACAGACTCTATGACCTATTCTCATTATAAAGTGTTTTTCAATGGAAATAAACCAAGAGTGCGTCCAAAAGTTATTTTACGTGAATTACGCCTCTTCCCTGGTCAGAAATACGATGATAGTAATTACACAGAATCGCTTAATCGCCTTAGTTCACTAGGCATTTTCAATAGTGTTGATATTAACTTTGCTCCTTTAGATACAACTAATAAGTATAAAACAATGGACATGTTAATTCAAACAGTGCTAGATAAACCCTATGATTTCTTTATTGAAACCAATGTAAAAGGAAAAACCACAGGGCGTTTAGGACCTGCAGTTGTACTTGGTTTTGCTAAACGCAATGCCTTTAGAAGAGGTGAAATTGTGGAGTTCAACCTGCATGGTAACTACGAATGGCAAACTGGTCACTCATCAGAAGGAACCACAACAGGATTTAATTCTTATAGTTATGGAGGTGATTTATCGTTAAGAATACCCAAATTGCTCTTCCCTTTGGTGAAACAACATAAGCTGTATCGTCCGCCAACGTCAATAATTAAGATGTCATCTGATATTGTTAATCGGGCAGGATACTTCAAACGTCACATTGTTTCGGGCGAGTTGACATTTAACTGGCAAACTTCTGTTAAGTCATCTTTCGAGTTTAGTCCTTTAATAGTGCAGTTCGATTATATGACAAAGAGCACTCAGAAGTTTAAAGACGTTGTAAGTAAGAGCACATATCTGCAATATACGATGCAAGATAAGTTTATTCCTAAAATGTATTTTGCTTATACTTACAATAGTCCAAGCTTCTTCCAAAATCCTATCCGATGGCAATTGGCATTTAGTGAGGCTGGAAACCTAGTGTCTTTAGGCTATCTTACAGGTGGATATCGTTGGAATTCAAAGGAGAAGAAGATGTTTAAAAACCCTTATGCTCAATTCCTTAAGGCTGAAACGGATTTTACAAAGATATGGAAATTTAATGAGAAGAGCTCGCTTGTGGGGCATATCAATGCTGGATGTATATGGAGTTATGGCAATTCATCAATGGCTCCATACAGTGAACAGTTTTATGTTGGAGGTGCAAATAGTGTTAGAGCGTTTAATATTCGTACGATAGGACCTGGTGCTTATCATGTAGATCAATCTCAAACTTCATATCTCGACCAAACAGGTGATATTAAATTCTTAGCCAATTTAGAGTATAGGAGACATCTTGTCAGTAACTTCTATGGTGCATTGTTCTTAGATGCGGGTAATGTTTGGGCTTTAAAAGAAGATTATAGAACCAACTCTACATTTAAAATAAAGAATGTATTTAAACAGATGGCGTTAGGAACAGGACTAGGAATTAGATATGATATGCAGTTCCTTGTTATTCGAGTAGATTGGGGAGTGGCGTTACATACACCTTATTCTTCGGGTTTCTACAATATAAAGAGTTTCAAAGAAGGTCAGAATGTGAACTTTGCCATTGGCTATCCATTCTAACAAGAGAGGCTTAAAGTAAAACTTTCAACTCGAAAAGAGTGATATAATAAAGTTGTATAGATAAAGAGATAAACAATAATAAATAAATTAATTAATAACCCTTTAAACCATATTTTTATGAAACCAACATTAGTTCTTTTGGCTGCAGGTATGGGCAGTCGTTATGGCGGATTGAAGCAACTTGATGGATTAGGTCCTAATGGAGAGACTATTATGGACTATTCTATTTATGATGCAATCAAGGCTGGATTTGGTAAAATCGTATTCGTTATTCGTAAGGATTTTGAACAAGAATTCCGTGAAAAGGTGCTTTCTAAGTATGAAGGACACATCCCTGCAGAGGTATGCTACCAATCTTTAGATGCACTTCCTGAAGGTTTTACAGTTCCTGAAGGTCGTGAAAAGCCATGGGGAACAAACCATGCAGTGATGATGGCTAAAGATTTGATTCGTGAACCTTTCTGTGTTATCAACTGTGACGACTTCTATAATCGTGATTCTTTTATGGTTCTTGGCAAGTTCTTGGCTGATCTTCCAGATAATGCGACAAATACTTACGCTATGGTTGGCTTCCGTGTAGGTAACACTCTTAGTGAAAATGGAACTGTTGCACGTGGTGTTTGTTCTAAAGATGAAAACGACTTATTAACAACTGTTGTAGAACGCACAGATATTATGCGTGTTGAAGGAAAAGTATCGTATAAAGATGAGAATGGAGAATGGGTTGCTATTGAAGATAATACCCCTGTTTCTATGAACATGTGGGGCTTTACTCCAGATTATTTCGCACATAGCGATGCTTATTTCAAGCAATTCTTAAGCGATCCAAAGAACCAGGCTAATCCTAAAGCAGAATTCTTTATTCCTCTAATGGTCAATGAATTGGTGAACAATGGCACTTCAACAGTGAAAGTACTAGACACAACAAGTAAGTGGTTTGGAGTGACTTATTCTGCTGATAGACAAGCAACTGTTGATCGAATTCAAGCTCTTGTTAGCGAAGGAGTATATCCTAACAAGTTATTTTAAATGGTAATAAGATTCTTAGAGATGAATTGTTGTTAAACGATTCATCTCTAAGACTTCTTTCAGTGCAAAAGAGTAAGGTTAAAATATGAATGTAAATTTACTAAACGAGAGTGACATAAATATCCTAATAAACTCCATAGAAAGTGCCGATAATATTGTTATTACCTGCCATAAAAGTCCTGATGGAGACGCCTTAGGTTCGTCTTTAGCTTGGTATGACTTTTTAACTACATGTTTTAAGAAGAATGTTTCTATTGTTGTTCCCGATGCTTTCCCTGACTTTTTGCGTTGGCTTCCTCATGTAGAGAAGATTGTTCGATATGATAAGCACCCCAAACGAGTGAACGAACTTTTTGATTCTGCAAGTTTGGTGTTCTGCTTAGACTATAATACTGCAAGTAGAGTTGAGGAGATGAAAGATTCTTTAGAGGCATGTAAAGCCTCTAAAATAATGATAGATCATCATTTAAATCCATCAATGGATACTCTTTTGTGCATCTCTAATCCTGCAATTAGTAGTACAAGTGAGATTGTTTTCCGCTTAATTTGGCAAATGAACTATTTCGATGCTATTGAAAAGCATTGTGCAGTAGCAATCTATTGTGGAATGATGACAGATACAGGAGGTTTTACTTACAACTCTTCTTATCCTGAAATCTTTTTCATTATTAGCCAATTACTCACAAAAGGCTTCGATAAAGATAAGATCTATCGCAATGTCTACAACAATTATAGTGCTTGGGCTATACGCTTTAGAGGTTATATGATGTGCCAAAAGCTCAATGTTTTAGATGATTTTCATGCTTCATACTTTGCTATCACTCGAGAAGATATGGATAATTTCCATTTTACAAAAGGTGATGCAGAAGGCTTAGTGAACGAGCCTTTAAAGATAAAAGGAATGAAACTGTCTATAGCTTTGCGTGAAGATAGTGTAAAAGATAATACCATTTTGGTTAGTCTTCGTTCTGTTGATAACTTCCCCTGCAATGAAATGGCTACACAATTTTATAATGGTGGTGGTCATCTTAATGCTAGTGGAGGTCGTTTAAACTGCACTATTGAAGAGGCTGTAAGCATCACTCGACGTGCAATAGAACACTATGCTCACCTCTTAAAATAAGATTTTCTAGAGCATAACTGCTCTTTTTTTTTCAGTATGTTTGTACCATTGAAGTAGAGAGTGAAAAATTCTTTTATATTAAATTTGGATGTAGAAGAAAAACAAATATTGCAGATAATTAAAATAGATAATTATAAAAGTAGCACAATGCACATCGTTAGTCAAGTATTAATTATTTTGGTTTCATTACTCTTTCTTTATATTATGTACCTAGAAACCATCGCAACTTCATCAATAAAGACCTCAAAGGTATTCAATATTCCTCAAGAGATATTGAGAGAAAAGTATTTTACAACACTTATGAAGAATCAAGGAGTTTACAATGGACTCATTGCTCTATCCTTACTTTATAGTGTTTCCTGCTCTGAAAATGGAAAAGAATTATCTTCTATTCTACTTGTTTATTGTGTTCTTGTTGCAGTTTATGGAGCACTAACAAGTAGTTGGCAGATACTAATTAAGCAAGGCTTCTTATCATTTTTAGCACTCTTATCTCTTATTTTTCTATGAAAGAGACTCTTGTAAAGAGTAATAATCTAATAATTGGCGCATAAAAAATATAAAAAGAGGCATATTTCTTCTCACTCTCTTTTCTTTTTCTTAACTTTGCAAATAAAGCTGTTGTCTACTCATGTTGCAGTGCAATAGTCTTAAAGAACATAAAGAACGCAATTAAATTTATATATTAATGAAAATAAGAAACATCACTTTATTAGCAGTATTGTTGTGTAGCATTACCACACTTTTTTCGTGTAAAGATTCTGATACTTATGCCGATCAGAAAGAACGTGAGCGTTCTGCCATTTCAAAGTATATAAGAGATAATAATATTAAAGTTATTTCTGAAGAAGAGTTTCTTGCAAATGACACCGCAACAGACTTGAAAAAGAACGAATTTGTATTGTTTAAAAATACAGGGGTATACATGCAAATTGTTAATAAAGGAGCAGGAGAAATTCTTAAACACAATGAAAGTGCCACAGTTTTGTGTCGTTACAAAGAAATAAACCTATTAACGGATTCATTACAAACATCTAATTTAGGTATGGCTTTTTCTTCATTAGTAGATAAAATGACTGTTCGTCGCTATTATTCTACATACAGCGCATCATTTGATAAAAGTTCAAGTTTGATGGCACGAGTATATAATAGCACTTCAGTTCCTAATGGATGGCTTGTTCCTTTGGCGTATATCAAACTTGGAAGATTGGTTAATGACACCGATTCTTTAGCTAAAGTAAACTTAATTGTACCTCATTCTGAAGGACAAGTAAATGCTTCACAACGTGTTTATCCTTGTTTTTATACCATTACTTATCAACGAGGTAAATAATAATACTCATATAGCATACTAACCAAAGCCTTATAAATTATGACACTTATAAAATCTATTTCGGGTATAAGAGGAACTATTGGAGGAAAGCCTGGTGATACTCTTAACCCTTTAGATATCGTGAAATTTACTTCAGCTTATGCCACTTTCATTCGTCGAAGTGGTAAAAGCAAGAGCAATACTATTGTAGTTGGACGTGATGGACGTATTTCTGGCGATATGGTTCGTAACATTGTGTGTGGAACGCTTATGGGTATTGGCTATGATGTTGTAAACATAGGTATGGCAACAACCCCTACAACCGAGCTTGCTGTTGCAATGCAACATGCTGCTGGAGGTATTATTATCACTGCAAGTCACAACCCACGTCAGTGGAATGCCTTGAAACTACTTAATGAAAAAGGTGAATTCTTAACTGCAGCAGATGGAGAAGAGGTTTTAGCTATTGCTGAAAAAGAAGACTTCGAATATGCTTTGGTAGACAACTTGGGTAAATATACGGAAGATAATTCATTCAATCAACGTCACATCGACAGTGTTCTTAACTTGAAACTTGTTGATCGTGAGGCAATAAAAGATGCGCACTTTAAAGTGCTTGTCGATGCCGTTAACTCTGTTGGAGGTGTTATTATGCCTCAATTCTTAGATGCTTTAGGTGTTGAATATAAAGTACTTAATGGTGAACCAACAGGTGATTTTGCTCATAATCCAGAGCCATTAGCAAAGAATCTTGGCGAGATTATGGGAGAAATGGCTAAGGGTGGCTACAATCTTGGTATAGTTGTAGATCCAGATGTCGATCGTTTAGTGTTCATTTCGGAGAACGGAGAGATGTTCGGAGAAGAATATACTCTTGTTAGTGTGGCTGATTATGTATTGTCGAAAACACCAGGAAATACTGTGTCGAATTTGAGTTCAACTCGTGCTTTGCGTGATGTTACTGAAAAACATGGTGGCAAATACACTGCAGCAGCAGTAGGAGAGGTGAATGTAACCACTCAAATGAAGAATGTAAATGCTGTTATTGGTGGTGAAGGTAATGGTGGAGTGATTTATCCAGAGAGCCATTATGGTCGTGATGCACTGGTTGGTGTTGCACTTTTCTTATCGCATTTAGCACATAAAGGTTGCACTGCTAGCGAGTTAAAGGCAAGCTATCCTGAGTATTTCATGGCGAAAAATAGAATCGACCTTACTCCAACTGCAGATATAGATGCTATCCTTGCAAAGATAAAAGAAGTGTATAGTAACGAGGAAATAATCGATATTGATGGAGTAAAGATAAACTTTGCCAATTCATGGGTACATCTTCGTAAGAGTAACACAGAGCCAATTATTCGTGTTTATAGCGAAGCTCCTACAATGAAAGAGGCAGAAGAATTAGGTGAAAAGCTGATTGCTGTGGTGCAAAGTATGGCACAATAAGCAAAGACGTGAATATAAATCGTTTTAAGGAAATTGTTTAAAGTAGTGTTTTATTAATATTGTGATACATTGCGAATAATATTAAAACAATATTATGATAAAGCGAATCTAAAACAAGATGATTTTACTTGCTTTAGATTCGTTTTGTTAACTCCTTATTCCTCTCTTTTATAGTGAGCTATATATGCTTTTAATTGTAGGTTTTATGGCATTTTCCTACGAATATTGATAGGCTTAATTTTATTTTTCTAGTCTTTTTATTCCCTGTTATGGGGCTTTTAAACAAAGAGCTATGCAGAACTCTATTATGTGCACAGCTCCTTTGTTTTGATATGGAATATTTTTATTTTTCAATAGCATTGTTTCTTTATTGTAAAAACATTGCTGTTATGTGTCAATAACATTATTTTTGTAATGCTATCTCATTGTTTTTATCATTTAGTTATGAGTGATATAAATTGAAATTACGTTATTAAGTCTTTTTTTGTCGTAGTAAAGAATCAAAAATATTGTAATATTTATTATAGAAAACCTCTGGAGAGTATTTATTTATAAATGATTGGTAGATGTCCTCTTTAATGTTTTCATCTTTTTCTACTTCTAATATCGCATTTTTTAGTTCTTCTTCAGAAGGCATTTTAAAAGTCTTTATTTCTTTGTTATTGTAACATTCCATAACAACAGGAAGTTGAGAAGACACTGTTTTACATTTATAGAAAGCAGCTTCGAGCAATGATAGAGAAAAACCTTCAGATCTACTTGGTAGTGCATAAATATCATAATAGGGTAGATAGCGGTGAGCCAAAGGCTTATTTCCTGCAAAATATACACGTTCTTCTAATTGATATTGCTTTGTAAGAGCTTTGAAAGTTTCTCTTTCCTTGCCGTCTCCTGCGATAAATAACTTAAAGTGAGGTGGTAGCAAGGTCATTGCTTTAAGCATTACGTCAATACCTTTTCTATAAAGAAGAACGCAGTTCATACCTATTAGTGTAGATTTACCTTTGAATTGTAATAATTCTTCTTGTTCTTCCTTACTTAATTCTGTCTTGATAATATCACGAGTATTGTAGGCATAAGTAAGTTTCTCTTTTGGCAACCAACGTTCATAATAATGCATCATATGTTTACTGAGAGCTACAATTTTATCAAATGAACGTGCTGCGAGTAAGAAAATGATACTCATAATGATGCCTTTGCCTTTTGAGTAGGTATCTGTAAAGTCTTCCCAGCAATAGCAATGCAGTGTTGTTACAAACTTTGGAGTTGGGATATTCTTACTCCTAATTTTTTTCTTATTGCGCATAATCCACAACATAGGTCCTAATCCATGTGCGTGAATAATATCATATTGAGATATGTTATTATCTATACTTTTTGTATCACATGGAAAAGACACAGGGCTTTCTGTTGTCTTTAGATAATAGACGCTGCATTGGTGTCCATTTTCAAGAAACTGATTAACAAGGTCTAATATTACATTATTAACTCCTGTTTGCCCTAAGTGGTTTGTTATGAATGCAATTTTCATTGTATTTCTCTTTTGTATCAAATTACTGATATTATTAGGTCTCTAATTTACTTGTTAATTATCGAGAGAAGTAAATGCTCCCACTTTCCTGCTATATGATTTACGTCATAGAAGTGACTGCGCTCAATTGCTTTTTCTGAAACTTCTTGTCTGAACTTATCGTCTATAAGAAGTTTTGTTAAGGCATTACTCAATTCTTCTATGTTGTCTGGTTCTATTGTTATTCCATTCTTATTATTTGTAATAATTTCTTTCTGACGACCGTTATAGTCTGCGGCAACGCAAGCACAACCTTGGCTCATTGCTTCTATTAATACAAGCCCAAATCCTTCATATCTACTGCTTAAAACAAAAATAGCAGCTTTGTTAAATACGGATTTGAGATCCTCTTGAAAGCCCAGTAGTTCTATTCTTTCTTTAATGTTGGCTTCTTTTGCAAGATTTAAAATGAATTCTTGTTGTTGTTCAGTTCCTATTCCTGCTATTTTTAAGGTCCATGTAGGATGGTCTTTGCAAATCTTTGCCCATGCTTTGATAAGTATATCAAAACCTTTGTAATGCCAATCCTCAAGTCGTCCTGCTGCTATTATTGTATGCTCTTTTTTGGGGGGGGCTGTTACAGCATGAAATGCTAAAGGATTAGGCATAACATAAACATTCTTGAATTTATTTTTAATTAAATCTTTATCTGCAGATGTAAGAACTGTTATATTGTTATATAGCTTATTTAAACCAAATTTAGCAAACTTCTTTCCTAATGTAAAAGGGGCAGAATGGGGACGTTCAAATGCATCATGCTCTGTTGCAATAATAGGAATGTTTAGTCCTATAGAAGCTAGCTTTGCAATAAATGAGCACGTATGAAGAATACCAATAATTATATCAGGTTGCTCTTTTTTTATGTGTTGCCGAACAAGTGAAATGCAACTAGACCATTTTTTTAATTTGTTGGTATTGGTTTTTACTAATGGTAGGAGGTTTATATTGCTATTTAATGAATACGTAATAGGCTCAAATAAGTTGCTAATCATTGTAATCTTATGACCTTTTTCTGCAAGACCATTAGCAAGAACAACTCCAACTCTTTCTGCTCCTCCATAGCATAAGCGAGGACATAAAATAAAAATATTCATATCAAATTAAGTTAAAAGCCTCTCTCATTACTTCCATTGTTTCTGTATATTTTACATAGAGGAAGTAGCTGAGCAAAGTAGAGAAAAGTATTGATAGTAAAGTTTTCTGAACACCTTTGTAGCTATATATGATAAGTGGGATTATACAAATCTCAAAAGTTGCAAATAATGTTGATGTCCTTCCTGATAGTGCTGTATAATTACAAAAAAGAATAAGAATAAGAGTTGAATAAAAGTAACCACTTTTAAATAGTTGATAGAAGCGGTTTTGTTGTGAAATCTCTTTTTCTTTTAGAATAAATAGACTAAGGATAAAAATGTGCCAATAAATCATTGGGTTTTGTAGCCCTAAAGCTTCTTCTGTATATCCTTCTTGAGTATAGGTTTGATAATTTAAATCTGTACTCCAAGAATCTACTACAGTTGTAATTGACTGCATGGCAATTTGTGATAATATTGCAGATACAATTAAACTTATAATTATTGTTTTATTTGATGGCTGATATTTGTATATAAAAATAAACGGAATAGCGATCAAAGCTAAATGATGGAATTGGTATCCTAAAAGTATAAATAATAGATATTTGATATATTGATTTTTTACTAGGTATTTAGATGCAAATATGATTAAAAGAATGGTTAAAGAAGAACGCATTTGGATAAAATCACGATTAATGAGAAATCGTCCGACATAGTTAACTAAACCAATTAAAGGTAGGATACAATAAGTATTAAGTGTTTTATACAATAAAAACATAGATAAGGCACCCATTGCAAAGAAATAAAAGACTATATCATTCTTTATTATTTTTACAATAGAAGCTAACATTAAATATCCTGTTTCAACATATCCAAACTGAATGTTTTCTGTTGAAAATGATGTAATGGGAGGCGCTACAATAAAGGCTTCTTCGTAAGCGTCTTGGTCTGGAAAGTATTGTCTAAATGCAATAAGGACTGTAATGATAGTTAATGTTATTATGAGTATTAGTTTCTTACTTCTTTTCTTTTCAATAAGTAGATCTATATAAAAAAGTATTTGTTGTATGATGATGTATATATATATCATTTTATTCTTATATTATAAATGAGAGTTGTTAATCAATATATTTTTCCTGACTATAAAATAATATCTTTATTTTTTTATAAAACCGTTTACTATAAAATAGCATTCTTAGCACTTTGTAAGCAATTTGATAATGTCCGTGACATGCCAGGCGCATAAGTTTTTTTACAATAGAAGGTTCATTTAGTTGAGGAATGATAGTTTTGTAACTACTAAACTTTTGCTTGAATTCTTTAGAAGTAAAGTATTTTCCTCCTTGCCAAAACGCTCTTTTAAATATAGCGCAATATAAACAATCATAAGCATCTTGTAAAGCGGGAGAGTCTTTTAATAGTCTTGTGAACATAGTAAGAATCTCTTTATCCATTTCATAAGTCTTATTGTCATAATGTCGACTTAAAGAATTTCCGTTATACATATAATGGTAAAACGCAATAGGACAATACGCTATTTTTAAATCGTGCTTAAAGAACTGAGCCATAACATACTGATCTTCGCAACCATAAATGTTATTGGGGTAGCTAATGCCTAATTCTGTATATAAAGAGCGACGAATAAGTTTATTAACTGTAAATCCTCCGATGTGATGGAATAGATCTTTTAGCACATGTGTAGGCTCTAGAGAAGTTGGCTTTTGTTGTAAATATTTACGTGAATACTCGTCTTCTTGGTATAAGTCACAAATAGTTATATCTGCATTCTCTTTTAAAGCTGTAGCATATAATTTGTCTAATCCCTCTGTATCAACATAATCATCGGAATCGATAAAAATGGTATATTCGCCTTCTGCGATAGCTAGTCCTGCATTACGGGCAGAGCTTAATCCACCATTTTCTTTATTGATTAGTTTTATGCGTGGATCTTTTGCTGCATATTCTTCGCAGATCTTAGGACAATTGTCGGGCGAACCATCATTAACTAGAATTAATTCGTAGTTTGTGAAGGTTTGTGCTAAGATGCTATCTAGAGCTCTTCTTAGTGTTTTTTCGACCTTATAAATTGGAACGATGATTGATATTGCAACTGACATATTATGAGTTTAGAGTGCTTCTAAATAATTGAGAGTATAAAATATTTCACTTTCTGTGACAAAGATAAGTATTTCCAAGTAAATTGATACATCTCTTTTACAGATTTATTTTTCCACCATTTTCTAAGACTCTTTTTCCTTTCGTCTCTACAAATGAGTTTGAAATATCCCACATAAGAAACAAATCCTTTATTAGTGATTGGAAAAATGGTTTGTAATTGGCTATATGCTTGAAACAACTTTTGTAGCGACTTAATACTATAATCGATAGAAGAAGAATATTTTACATTTGATTCTTGCTCGGAAAGTCGTATAATATAGTGAGCTTCATTTCCCAAATATTGTATTGACTTGATATTACAAAGATATCTAAATACAAAATGTGAGTCTTCACCTATCTTCATATTGGTATCAAACCTAATATTTTTTATTAGCTCTTTCTTGTAAAATTTTGCCCAAGGACTACGAAAAAGAGCATTGTCAATATTGTTAGAAATAAAATGAGTGATACTACTCTTTTTGTGTAATTGATTATTGGTTTTACTAAAAAGACTATCACTAATATCACCAGTTGGAGAGAGAGTTTTACTATTTAAAATAATAAGATCTTCGTTATAAGTATCTAAGCAATTAAAAAAAATATCTTCAATATAGTCATCAGAATCAATGAATGTAATCCAATCTCCCTTTGCAATCTCTAAACCTGCATTGCGGGCGCTGCTTACTCCAGCATTATTTTGATTGATAACAGAAATATTTTGATGTTTAGAACTATATTCTTTGCATATCTCTAGTGAAGAATCTTTGCTGCCATCGTTCACTAAAATAATCTCATAGTTATTAAAGTTTTGTTCTAATATGCTATCAAGACATTTGCAAAGCGTGTGCTCTGCATTATATACAGGAATAATTATGGATACTAATTGCGACATATTGAGTGAATTATATGAGTGGTTGCTTTTAGAAATGTGACTTGTAAATTTGGGGTAAAGTATTTATTAATCAGTACGTTTTAATATTTTCTTTTTTATAACTCCATTGATCATATTCTTTTCAGAGACTGTAGCTCCTAGTAAGTACATGATAAGAAGAGATGAGAATACACTAGTTACTGCAACAAGTCCTAATCGAACATAAGATGGATCCATTGTATAATAAATTGCAAATGGTGGAATAAAGGCAACTAAAGAAACTAAGAAAACCTTTAAAAGTACATTCTTGAAATAAAGTCTTGCTGATAAATGAATGTAATTTCTAACTAAAAAAACTTTAGCTATTTGCAAAATAGAATATACAATGAAGTGTATGATATAGCCAGATGTGGGAGATAATCCCATTTTAAATGCGATATATGTAAGCGGAAAATCTAAGAATGTGATGCTGCTGGTTACAATGGAGAAACGTTTTATATGTCCTGTTGCATTTTGAGAAGTAGTTAGTACACTTCCTAAAGCTGTCATCATGCTTGTAAGTAGAGCTAAACGTACAAAAGGGACTGAGTATTCTGGAACTTGTTTTAGCCACAACGTGAGTATAAAGTTTGTTTCTAAACATATTGGAATAGTAAAAAATAGCATTAAGAAATAAGCAAATTTTGAGCCTGATATAATCAGTTGATGCATATATTTCAAATCTTTTGCGGCATAAGATTTCATGATCTGTGGATTCATGGCAGTTGTAAAGTTGTTTACAAAGCCTTGAATCATGGTGTCTACTTGTGTCGCAATTCCTCTTGCCGCATTGATTGTTACTCCAAAGAAGATGTTTATAAGAAGGTTTATACCTTGGGTATTAATGATATAAGAGGCATTTCCTGCAAAACTCCAGCCTGAAAATGAAGACATTTCTTTAAGGAGTTGCTTGTCTAATAACCATGAAAAACGGCATTCTTGAAACTGTCTTCTACAATAAATAAATTGTATGAGCTGAATAATTATGCTCACAAGAAAGAGTAAAAGTGCATAAGTTTCGAGCTTATCGAATGGCGAAACATAGAGTAAGTACACCGTAGAAAGTTTCAAAATAGCATCGAGTAGGGTGATGTAAGAGAATATTCCCATCTTCTCATGTGCTATAATACTTGCATTGTAGGGCATTGTATTAAGTGAAATCGCAAATGTTATGATAGAGCAATGCATAACAAAAGTGGCTTCATCGAGTCGATCTGCAGGTATATTTATTTTGTTATAGAGAAACCAAAGACCTATAATCTCAATTAAAACGACAATTATAATTGATAATATAAGCTGAACTGTGACAGAAGTTGAGAAGATTTTCTTTAATCGTTCTATATTGTTTGTTCCCAATTCAATGGTGATGAACCTACTAATTGATGAAGAAAGAGAAGATGTAATGATACCAAACATTGCAACAATTCCACCAACAACATTATAGATACCATAATTCTCAACTCCCAAAGTGTTAAGAATTACTCTACTTGTAAATAGCCCAATGAATATCATTACAATCATTCTTATATACAGAATAATTGTATTCTTGGCTATTCTATGTGTCTTGTCTGATGTTTGCATTCTTATATTTTAAATATCTTGCTTTTTAATTGGTTCTAAACTTATAGAGAAATAACTTGTTCTGCTTTTATTTTAAATGGGCAACTTTTTAAGATATCATTATAATTAATGGTTGGTTGAGTCCATTGTTTACACTCTTCAATAATGAGATTGACGTCTGGGTGCATATTGATAGGGCCATTGAAAGTTCTATTTACCGATGAAGCATAGTCGTAAAACTTAAAGTAGCCTCCTGAAATCTTACCCGATAATTCAATCCAGCAGTTAGGAACCCCATAAGTATCAGATGTTATTAAGCCGTGTAGAGAGCTAGAAGCAATACATTCACAACCGCAAATTTGGTCAATAATATCTGTCCATGTATCAAACTTAGATAAGTTAATTATAAGCACTTCAGTACTATTTTTAGATTGAATTTGTTTTATTATAGGATGTGTAAGGTCAATTACGTGAGGGATAATGCCTAATTTATATTTCTTTTCTTTATTCTTTGGTTGATAAAAGAGAGGAAGAATAAGGGCAGGGTCACCTACAAGAGTAGGATAAGGCATATTCTTTTGATGTAAAAACTCAATAGACTTTTTACCGCGTACAGATCGAATTTCTTTTAGAATTGTGAATAGTCGGTCTTGACCTGATACACCAGTTCCCCACACTACTGTGTTTTTTTTAGAATAGTTTACAGCGTCTAAGAGTGTACCAATACAAAGATAGTTTCTAAAATTCAACTTCTTTGCTAGCCAAAATCGATGTAAAAAAACTATAGGGCGTTTGGTAAGATGACTTATAAAATAATAATTTAAGTCGTCTCCCCAGTTACTATGTTTGATACCTGTCCAAGTATCATCGTTAACATAGGCATTTATTAGTAGTGCATTTCTACACCAGTAGAGATAAGAACAACGTATTTGCTGCCATATTTTCTTTATTATCTTCATCTTTTTCGTTATCCTTTGGGTTTTGAGTAATAATTATCTGTAATCTTTAAATATTGGTTTTATATTATTATTGTATAATAATCGTTTGTTATACTTTAAACATAAGGGATGAAAGACAGCCCCTAAGATATAAGACCAATCGATTGGATAATTTTTATTTGTATTGAAAGGGTTATCGTTACTAGCTGAGTTTTCTTTTAGGAGAACGGCCTTTTCGAGTACTCTTTTCTTTGTTTCAGCATACCATTCTGCTGTAAATTTAGTATAAGGGTGACAGATATAAGCACAGTTTCCTATTAGATATCTCCAATATATCTCGAGATCACCTTTTAAAGGCTCTTCTGTTATTGTTTGATTAGCAACTCCCCACCAGCCAACTTCTTTATAGCCAAGCGCATAAGCATCACTATTCTCGAGTTGATCGAAAGCCTCTTTCCAAGAGTGTTTATGCATTTTAATATCAGCATAGCCACCTCCGTGATGGTACATGAAGTAAGTTCTTAAGTAATCTGCTTTGTGAACGAGAGATAAATCGTTATAAGCTTCTGGGAGAGGGTCGTCTTTAACGATATAATCATTTAAATTTTTAGGTGTGATAAGTTGAACCTTTACTCCGCTATTCTTTTGTAAAGACTCAATTCCTTTCAGTCTGTTAGGAGTTATTTCATTATCTCCTGTCCAGAAAATATAAATAACTCTATCAATCTTTTCATTCATTAAATTACGTTCTTCAATAGAAGATGAGTTTTTTAAGAATGTATTTTGATATCTTTCTGCTTTGTATTGATAAGGTTTCACAATAGAATAAAGAAATGTTTTAATCTGGCGATAGGTGCAAGCTGCATTGTAATACGCCTTTCCAAAGCATTTTGCGAGTATCTTTTTTATCATTGCTTTATTATTTTTTTTAATATTAAAAAATCAAGTTTAATTAGTAATGGTTTGTTTAATATCTCGTAATCACTTACAAGAATATTTGTTTATTTTCGCTTGTTCTTTTTGTTTACACCTTTGTGTTTTTGAGTTTACAAAGGTATATTTATTCTTCTTTCTACTTTTATATTATTCGTTATACTTGAAAATGTATAAGAAATAGCTATTTTATGTTTGCAAAGGTAATAAAAACTTATAAGATTTGGATTAAAAGCGGTGAAAAAGAGATTGAAGGAACGTATGTTTTATATTGATTTTGTACTTGCTTCAACTTGTTTGTTTATCTCTAAGTATTATAATAATTTGCTCCCTAAATTGTATTCCTTTATTTTTCTGGTCGTAAATTAGGTCTTTGCATGATGATGAGTTACTGTGAAAACTTGTATATTTGTTAAAAACTAGGTGTAATACTTTGCTTTATTATGTGTTTTTTCTAACTTTGCAAGAAATTATGATTTTAAGAAACGCTTAAATTAACAAACTAAAAGGCGAAATGAAACAATATCGTTTAGTAGACAATGCGTTGGGTTGGGTTGTATTTTTTATTGCAGCCTTTGTTTATTGCTCAACGATTGAACCCACAGCAAGCTTTTGGGATTGTCCCGAATTTATTACAACAGGTTATAAATTAGAAGTAGGACACCCACCTGGTGCACCTTTCTTTATGCTCACAGCTAACCTTTTCACTCAATTAACTAGCGACCCTTCACAGGTTGCAAAGATGATTAATATCATGAGTGCATTGTTTAGTGCGGCAACAATCCTATTCCTTTTCTGGTCAATAACACACCTAGCACGTAAGTTGGTTATCAATACTTGGGAAGAACTCACCACAGCTAAGTTTATAGCAGTTGAGGCTTCAGGTGTTGTGGGTGCACTTATTTACGCCTTTAGTGATACCTTTTGGTTCTCAGCAGTTGAGTCAGAAGTATACGCTTATTCGTCTGCTTTCACCGCAATTGTATTTTGGATGATTCTAAAATGGGAAGACCAAGCAGACCAACCACATAGCGATAGATGGCTTATATTAATAATGTATATGACAGGATTGAGTATTGGTGTGCACCTCCTAAACCTCTTGTGCCTTCCAGCAATTGTCCTTGTATATGCATATCGTAAGTTCCCTTCAATCGATGTGAAAGGTTCTTTGGTCGCACTACTTGCTTCTTTCGTTATTGTCGCAGGGGTGTTGTATGGTGTGGTACCTGGAATTATCACTGTTGGAGGTTGTTTCGAGCTTTTCTTCGTAAACGTATTACATTGTCCTTTCAATACAGGTGCAATTATTTATATCATTCTTCTTATCGCTACTGTTGTGTGGGCGGTTTATGAAACTTACCAAGGTAAGAATGAAAAACGTGCCAACTTACTTTTTGTTGCATCAGTAGGAATGCTTGGTATACCTTTCTATGGAAACGGAATTAGTGCTGCTATCATTGGATTTGTTGTACTAATTGTTCTTTATTTCGCACTCAACTACGGCAAAGTCGTTGATAAAAAGAAAGTTCCATTTGTGTCTTTGCGCATAAAGAATACAATGCTTCTTTGTATGTTGATGCTTATGATTGGCTATTCTTCATACACCGTGATTGTTATTCGTTCGTCTGCAAACCCACCAATGGACCAAAACTCTCCAGAAGATATCTTCACATTAGGTGACTATCTAAGCCGTGAGCAATACGGAGATCGTCCTTTATTATACGGACAGGCTTATGAATCGCAACCTGCTCTTGATGTAAAAGACGGTATGTGTATTCCTCGTGTAAAAAAAGGAGCACCTATTTATCAACGTAAAGAGAAAGAATCGAAAGACGAAAAAGATACTTATTTTGTTGCAGGAACCAAGGATAAGTATCAATATGCACAAAATATGCTCTTCCCACGTATGCATAGTTCATCTCATGCAGCTGCTTATGAATCGTGGATGGGTGGAGTTGAAGGTACAGAAGTGCCTTATGATCGTTGCGGAGAGAACGTGATGGTGAAGATGCCAACCCAATTAGAAAACCTAAGATTCTTTGTTTCATACCAATGCAATTTTATGTATTGGCGTTATTTTATGTGGAACTTCGCAGGAAGACAAAACGATATACAAGGAAATGGCGAGTTAGAACACGGCAACTGGATCACTGGTTTCAACTGGTTTGATAACTGGCGTCTTGGCGATCAAAGCAAACTTCCTGATACATTAAAAGAAAATAAAGGACGCAATGTATTCTATTGTCTTCCTCTTTTATTGGGCTTGATAGGTCTGTTCTGGCAAGCTTATAAGGGAAAACGTGGTATTCGTCAGTTCTGGGTAGTATTCTTCCTCTTTTTTATGACAGGTTTAGCCATTGTAATCTACCTCAACCAGACTCCAATGCAGGTTCGTGAACGAGATTATGCTTATGCAGGTTCATTCTATGCGTTTGCTATTTGGTGTGGATTAGGTGTTATAGCGCTTTACGATCTTTTAACTCGTAAGTTGAATAAGGATAACACGCTTGTTGCAACTGTCATCAGCTTACTTGCGTTAATGGTACCTATTCAAATGGTATCTCAAACATGGGATGACCACGATCGTAGTGGAAGATACACCTGTAGAGATTTTGGTGACAACTACTTGATGACTCTTCAAGACGAAGGCTCACCAATAGTTTTCACTAATGGTGATAATGATACATTCCCATTGTGGTATAATCAAGAAGTAGAAGGAAAGCGTACCGATGCTCGTGTATGTAACCTTAGCTATCTACAAACCGATTGGTACATCGATCAAATGAAGCGTCCAGCTTACCAATCACCAGCTCTTCCAATCTCTTGGAAACGTCTTGATTATGTAGAAGGAACTAATTCATACATCGAAGTACAACCATCTGCAAAAGAACAAGTACTTCAATTCTTTAAAGAACACCCAGAAGAAGCACGTCAACGCTTTGGAGACGATCCTTTTGAAGTGAAGAATATCATGAAATATTGGGTACTTTCTAAAGATAAAGACATGCGAGTTATTCCTACAGACACACTTTATGTGAAAGTTGATAAAGATGCTGTTCGTCGCAGTGGAATGATGCTTCAAGGAGATTCTATTCCCGATAAGATGGTTATTTCTCTTGCGGGTAAGCGTGCATTGTATAAGGGAGACCTTATGATGTTGGAGATTATTGCTAACAGTAATTGGGTTCGTCCTGTTTATGTCGCAAGTACTGTAGGACAAGAAAACTATATGAATCTTGGTGATAATTTTGTAACAGAAGGACTTGCAAACCGCATTACTCCTTTCACTACAAACAAATCAGGGGCTAAGAACTTTGACACAGAGAAGGTTTATCGCAACCTTATGAGTCGTTATCGTTATGGTGGACTATCTAAGAAGGGTATTTATCTTGACGAAACTGTAATGCGTATGTGCTACACTCATCGTCGTTTGTTTGCTCAATTGGCAACTCATCTAATTGCAGAGAACGACAAGGCTCGTGCAGCAAAAGTCCTTGCAAAGGCTGATAAGGAAATTCCTGCATACAATGTGCCACTTACTTACATCAGTGGAGCAAGCGAATTGGGTCGTGCTTATGCAATTATTGGAAACAAAGCAAAGGCAACTGAATACTTAAATGGAGTGTGGAAAGATGCTTATCAATATCTTGGTTGGTATCTATCACTAAATGATAACATGCTTTATTTATCACAAAACGACATCGCAACACAATTCCTTATTTTAGAAGATACCTACAAGGTAATGGAAATGGTTGATGGTAAGATTGCAGAAAGATGGGCAAAAGATCTCCTTGCAATGCGCAGTATAGCTGCAAAGCGATTGGGTTCTAATGCCTCTCAAATGTGGGGTGGAGCTCCAACAGCTCCTCAAATGAACGCAGTAAGCGACTCAACAAATTAATATAGTTGATGATTCTAACAAGAAGCTGTTGTTCTGTGTATCTCAGAAGAATAGCCTTTTTGTTAGAATCACCAACTCTTTTTATACTCAAGAATAATGAATTTGGTTTTGGTAGATATAAGATAAATCTTCAAATAAGATGCTCCTATATATATTAGGTAGAATTTTATAAATCATGCAATCATCTTTCTGCTAGCAAGAGTGTTACATTCTAACTCCAAAGTTGGTTCTTAGAGTTTTACTAAATACGAAAGCAAGAAATAATTATATATGTTTATAGAGCAGCCAGCAAAATGGTTAAGGTGGATTTATCCACGTGCAACATGGCGAATGAACAAGCGTGAGCATGCTGTTTATTTGACATTTGACGATGGTCCCATACCTGAAGCAACTCCTTTTATACTCGATGTTCTGAAAGAAGAAGGGGTAAAGGCTACTTTCTTTATGGTTGGCGACAACGTAAGAAAGCATCCTGAGCTGTATGATAGGATTATTTCTGAAGGACATCAGGTAGGAAATCACACCTATAATCATATAAGTGGATTCCGACATTCCATTAAAGAATATAGTTACAACACCGAAAAGGCTAATGCATATATACGTTCACACCTTTTCAGACCACCTCATGGCTGGATGAGATTAACCCAATATGCATGGTTAGGTCGTAAATATCGCATTGTGATGTGGGATCTTGTAACTCGTGATTACTCAAAGTGGATGACCGCAGAAGACGTTCTTCTCAATGTAAAACGATATGCTCGAAACGGATCTATCATTACTTTTCACGATTCATTGAAAAGCATTGAGAAATTGAAATATGCTTTACCCGAAGCTATAAAGTGGTTGAAGGCACAAGGATATGAATTTAAAACTTTCGAATGATATTAAAGCCGAGGCTCAACGTCTTGGCTTTTTTGCTTGCGGAATAGCACGAGCAGAACGAGTAGATGAGGCTACTCAAGAGCATGTTCGTAGTTGGTTAGGGGATAAGAAGTATGCTGGTATGGAATATATGAATAACAATACCGAGAAACGACTTGATCCTCGACTGCTTATGCCTGGCTTAAAGAGTATCGTTTCGTTTGCTATTAATTACACTCCTCATTCTTTTATCCCCGAAAACGAATATCAGTTGGCAGCTTATGCCTATGGACTCGATTACCATGATGTGGTGAAAGCAAAGCTACGTCAGCTGGCTTCTAATCTTCATTTCGTTCCTGCTGAGCCCGAAGGTGAGCCTATCTTGCAAACAGAACAACCTCGATTTAGAATCTTTTGCGACACTGCTCCTGTGTTAGAGCGTTATTGGGCAGCTAAAGCAGGCTTGGGGTGGATAGGCAAGAATCGCCAGCTCATCATTCCAAAGGCAGGTAGCATGTTCTTTCTTGCAGAGCTTTTCTTAGATGTAGAGTTAGAGTATGACGAGCCCATGGAAAGCCGATGTGGTCGATGTCGGTTGTGTTTAGATGCTTGTCCCACTAAAGCTATTAAAGAAAATACTGAAATGGACGCTGCTCTTTGCATCTCTTATCAAACTATAGAAAATAGAAACGACATCTCAACAGAGGTTGCTCCCAAGCTTTCTAACAATATCTATGGCTGTGATATCTGTCTGCGAGTGTGTCCATGGAATAGAAAAAGCACGCCAACAACAATAGAAGAGTTTTATCCTAAAGAAGAATTGTTGGCAATGACCAAAGAGAGTTGGAGTAATTTAACGATAGAACAATATCAAAAGTTATTTAAAGGAAGTGCCGTTAAACGTGCAAAATATTCAGGTTTAATGCGAAACATCAAAACAATAGAGCAATATGAACACAGCAGAAATGAGGAAAGAACGCCTTAAAAGTAGTTCTCTTTATCTTTTAATGAAAAGAATATCGGTAGTACTCGATAAGTATTACTTAGATGGAGTAATTGGTTTTTTACCTTATGGCATTGGAGATGTGGTGGCGGCAATGTTCTCTTGTGTGCATATCTACTTCAGTTCGGTAAAATTGCGCTCTTTTCCTTTGACGCTTGCCATCATCAATAACGCTTTGCGTGATATCTTTTTAGGACTTTTGCCCTTCTTTATTGGAGATGTAATTGACTTCCTTCATCAGTCGAATAAATGCAATATGATGCTTATTGATGGCTTTATAAATAACGATGCCTTTATAATTAGTAAGGTGAAACGTGAAGCCTGGAAAGCAGCATTAACCATATTGGCACTCATTGTAGCAATTGGAGCTTTGTTAATGGTGGTCTTTAAACTCACAGCATGGCTACTTTCATTTCTTTTGGGTGGAATGTAAAGATAAAATAAGTAAGTTGCAATATCTTTCTTTTTATTTAAAATAGGAGAGTTGCAGAAAGACTTTAAAACGAAGACATATTGATATGTAAATATAAAAGCAATGTTTTTAGAGGCTAAAAACATTGCTTTTGTTGTATAATAACATTGCTATTGGGTTGTAATATCACTGCTTTTCTTTCTAAACTTATTTGTGCTTTTTAAGCACTCGGTGTGGAATATCACCATGAGCAACCATTTCTATTGGGCAACCAAAGTGCTCTTCAATCCAATCTTCGGGCACTTCCGTGTTAGAGTGGTAGTGTAGATGCTTATTCATACAAGCGATATTCTTAACGTTTTGAAGAATAGTTCCAATGTCGTGGTTGGTCATAACGATGGCGCAATGCTTGTTGATGTTGTTCAACATCTCGTACATTTGGTCTTGAAAACGTCGGTCTATGTAAGTGTTTGGCTCATCTAATACAAGTAATTTTGGCTTTGAAACAATGGCACGGGCAAGTAGAACACGTTGCAACTGACCACCACTTAAAGCCCCAATATGGCGTTGAGCGAAAGACATTAGTTGCATTTCTTCGAGTGTTTGCTTCACTTGTTCGTGTTGTTCTTTAGTGTATGATCTAAAAAGAAGCTTGTTTTTACTGAGTCCAGAGAGTACCACTTCATACACAGAGATAGGAAATTCTTTATCAATCTTACTATATTGAGGAAGATAACCAATTGCTATATTGTCAGAAGGAATACCATTGTCAAAAAAGGATACGGTGCCTTTGTAAGGCTTTAGTAGTCCAAGAATGGTGCGAAGAAGTGTTGTTTTTCCACCTCCATTTGGTCCAATGATACCCAAAAAGTCATTTTCAAAAACAGTAAGCGATATGTTTTCGATGATAGTCTTGCCGTTATAGCCAGCCGATAAATCTTTTATTTCAATGATAGGTGTCATCTTTTCTCCCTTTCTTATGTTGTGAGAAATGTTCGTATGCAGCGTTGTTCTATTGCAAAGCCTTTGCAATCTTCATCATTTCTTCGTGCCATTGGTAGCTAAGTGGATTGATATCCACTTGTTTTACACCTGCTCCCTCTGCCACAACTTGGGTGTTTCTGTTGGTAAATTCCTTTTGAACGAACATTATCTTTGTGTTGTTCTTTTTAGCAAAGATAATAGTTTGCTTTAATTGTGCTGCGCTTGGTTCACGTCCTTCCTCTTCAACTGGAATTTGAATGAGCTGATAGTTGTGCGCAAAATAGGTGAGGGTAGGGTGATATATCAAAAATGCTTTGGTGTTACTCTTATGCAACAACTCTTTAATTGTTTGATTGGTTTGAGTGACTTTAGCAATGAAACGATTTAAATTCTGATTGAAATAGGTGCTGTCGGCAGGCTTTTGCTGTTT
Organism: Prevotella sp.; assembly: GCA_052173735.1. Lineage (GTDB taxonomy): Bacteria > Bacteroidota > Bacteroidia > Bacteroidales > Bacteroidaceae > Prevotella. The sequence continues at coordinate 44,288 of JBQMYA010000006.1, read as the reverse complement.
AAAAGCATTGTAAATGTGTCGTGCAATAACGATAGCATTGTGGCAACTCATCCATGTATGGGGATCGTCTACATCCTCAGAGGATTCAATAGGAGTGATTCCTTCAGACGAATCAACAAATATTGTGTTGGGAGCACTTTGATGTAGTCGTTCATTCCATGTTCTTTCAAAGCCAATATTGCCCACTTTAATAAAGATAGAACATTGAGATAGGCGCATCATTTGCTTGGCTGTAGGTTCGTAAGTCTCAGGATTTCCGCCCTTTGGAACCATTGTTTCTACCTTAAATTTATCACCTCCAATTTCATTTGCAAAGTATTTTAAAGGCTCGATGGTAACAAATACGAGCGAGGTGTCTTGGGTGTTATTTTGTTTGCAGGCAGAAAAAGCCATTAAACATATCAATAAATAAAAGAATGTTCTTTTCATATTCTTAAAAAAATAAGCTTGCACCATAAACTAAAAGTAGATAACGTAGGAACTTTCCTACTGTTATTGATGTTATAGAAATGGGTATATTGGCACGTGTTAAGCCCAAAACAATGGTAATTGCGCTACCAACTATGGGTACAAATGCAAAGAAACCCATCCATGCTCCACGTCCTTCCATAAAGCGTTGAGTTCGTTGTAGCTTCTCTTCTTTAACGTGTAAATATTTCTCTATCCAGTCTATTCTACCGAAAGTACCTAACCAATAGTTAAACATTCCGCCTAAAATGTTTCCTATGGTTGCATAAATTATAAGCTGCCAAGAATCTAACTTAGCAGCAAGAAGAGCCACCATAACGGCTTCACTACTAAAAGGTAGGAAGCTTCCAGCAAGAAAAGCTGAAAGAAGCATGCCCCAATAGCCATAGTTTACAAGAAGATCTGTTATGGCATCCATATAGTATAAAGAGTTAATGCCACTGCACTTAGGGTGAAAACAATAAATGTTATATTGGTTAATCGGGTGCGAGTGAGTGTGATAAAATGCCCAATAAAGGGCGATGTGTTAACGATAATGAGTCGAATTAGGAATGAATAATGCTGTGGTTGCAGTATAAGAAAAATAATGCAACCAATGTTTATAACCATCAATGCTTCGTAAATCATTCGTGTTTTGATTTTATCAAGGAAGCTGTTGCGTAGGAAATGAATTGTTCCTACTAAGGTTAAAAGCATTAAGAAACCAAAGAATAGATAGGCTTTGAACCCTATTTGATGATAAATAAAGATGGGTTCGAATTGTGTTAACTGTGCAATATAATCGTAGCCAACCGACAATTCGTCTTTATAAACCAAGTAACCGCCTATAATCCAGTAAGGAGTTAGGTAGCCTAATACCGATGCTGTGAGTGTTTTAATGCTGCCTGCCAGCACTTTGGAGAAGAGAATTATCCACAAAAGAGGTACTAAAAATACGATTTGTGGAAAGAAAATTCCTGCTATTCCCAATGACATGAAGGCATAAAAGACCCAACCTGGTGACCTTTTATTTTGATAGGCACGGAAGAGAAAGAGGTAAAAGAAGATGAAACAAATTTGCACAATGCTTCCTTCTAAAGAGTAGATGAGTTGAAAGTGAGCAATGGTGAGTACCAAAAAGCTACACGACACCATTCTACTAAACTCTCTTATCAAAGCATAAGCATTGTTGAGCTCAACCATAAGTAAGGTAGATGCAGCTATAATGGCTAGCTGCACCCATATTGTTCCTGTTGTTATGGCTGTTGGAAGCGTTATTGCAAGGGCATAAAGAGCTGTGAACAATAACGACAATCGGTTGTTTGCAATTTTGTTTTGTAATCTTCTTATTGCCATTCTATAAGTCTTTTCCTATGTCACTTCTAAAGTATTTGCCTTCAAAAGTAATGGTATTGGCAGCCTTAAAGCTCTTGTTTAAAGCTTCGTTCTTATCTTGTCCGTATGAAGAAACAGCGATAACACGACCTCCGCTAGTAACAATTTCGTTATTGTTAGAGGTAGTTCCTGCGTGGAAAACAACGCTATCTTCAACCTTCTCGATATTGTTGATGGCGAATCCCTTATTGTAATTACCTGGATAACCGCCACTTACAAGCATTACGCACACTGCAGAACGCTCGTCGAAAATAATCTCTTTGTTTTCAATATCTTCGTTAGCAACACCTTCGAGCAAATCAACAAGGTCGCTCTTAATACGCAACATCACGCTTTCTGTTTCGGGATCACCCATTCTACAGTTATATTCTATCACCATAGGGTTGCCCTCTACGTTGATAAGACCAAAGAAAATGAATCCTTTATAGGTGATATTTTCGCTCGCAAGTCCTTCTATTGTAGGTTTTATAATGCGCTCGTCAACTTTCTGCATCCATTCTTTTGTTGCAAAAGGCACAGGAGTTACGCTACCCATTCCACCTGTATTCAAGCCTGTGTCGCCTTCTCCAATGCGCTTATAGTCTTTTGCTTCTGGAAGAATTTTATAGTTCTTACCGTCTGTAAGCACAAAAACAGAGCATTCAATACCACTTAAAAACTCTTCAATAACAACGGTAGCCGATGCATTTCCAAACATTCCACTAAGCATTTCTTGTAGTTCTTTTTTCGCTTCTTCAAGTGTTGGAAGGATTAAAACACCCTTTCCTGCACACAAACCATCAGCTTTAAGAACGTAAGGAGCCTTTAATGACTCTAAGAAAGCAATGCCTTCGCTAAGAGTTTTGGCAGTAACAGTTTTGTAACGAGCTGTTGGTATGTTGTGACGTTGCATGAAAGCTTTAGCAAAATCTTTGCTACCTTCGAGCTGAGCACCTTCTTTTGAAGGTCCAACAATAGCGATATGACTTGTTGAAGGGTCGTTTTTAAAGGTGTCATAAATACCCTTGACAAGTGGATCTTCGGGTCCAACAACAATCATATCTATTTGCTTTTCAAGGGCAAAAACTTTGAGTTTGTCGAAGTCGTTTACACCTATTGCAACGTTAGTTCCTACATTTTGAGTTCCAGGATTACCTGGAGCAATGAACAATTGTTCTACTTTTGGACTTTGTGCAATCTTCCATGCTAAGGCATGTTCACGTCCACCGCTTCCTAAAAGTAATATTTTCATATGCTGATCTGTATATTATTTATTCCTTGTTTACTATTCTTTGGCTTTTAATGGCTTGAGGTAATCTTCGAAATATTGAGTAATTCTCTCGTGAAGATGTACGCTTGAATGACCTCTCATGTTATGTCCTTCACCTGGATAGATGAAGAAATCGGGTTGAGTTCCTGCGTCAATACAACTCTTTAAGAAGTTTTCTGCATGTTGAGGAACTACAACAGGGTCGTTCATTCCTGTGATTATCTGAAGCTTACCCTTAAGGTTTTTAGCCTTATTCAATAGGTTACTGTTGTTATAACCTTCCTTATTGTCTTGTGGAGTGCCCATATAACGCTCGCCATACATCACTTCATACCACTCCCAATTAATGACTGGACCACCTGCTACGCCTACTTTAAACACCTCAGGGTAGGTAGTTATGAGGTTAGTTGTCATGAAACCGCCAAAACTCCAGCCATGAACTCCGATTCGATTCTTATCGACATAGGGGAGAGAGGTTAAGAAATCGACACCCTTCATTTGGTCTTTCATCTCTTCAACTCCTAGTTTATGGAAGGTAGCTTGTTCGAATTCGAGTCCTCTATCGCTTGAACCTCTGTTGTCTAAGATAAACAACAAGTATCCTTTTTGTGCCATATAGGTTTCCCAACCCCTGCTACTATAGTTCCAACGAGCCTCTACATTGCGTACGCCAGGACCGCCATAAACATATATTATTGTTGGATATTTCTTGTTAGGGTCGAAGTTTGTAGGCTTAACCATTCTGTAATAAAGGTCCGTTTGGTTATCTGCTGCTTTGATACTACCGCTTGTAAACTCAGGAACAGTGTAGCCTTTCCAAGGGTTTGGAGCTGTAAACCAAGTTAAAGTCTTTTTGTTTTCGGTGTTGATGATATTGATATTGCGAGGCACTTGTGGCTCACTATAATTATCAATAATCCACTTTCCAGACTCAGATACAGCCAAACGATGCTTGTTATTCTCACCGTATGTGTTAGCATGACAACCCTTTCCGTTATCGAGAAGAGTACGTTTGCCACTTGCTATATCCACTGCAAAGATGTTATTTTGTATTGGGTTGCATTCAGTTGATAAGATATAAGCACATTTTTTACTGCTGTTAAAGCCCATAAGATCTAACACTACCCACTTACCAGAAGTGATTTGGCGTTGTAATTCACCATTAGTATTGAATAAATAGAGGTGATTATAGCCGTCTTTTTCACTTTGAAGAATAAACTGGTTCTTATTCCATGGAAGGAAAGTTATAGGTGTTACAGGGTGTACATACTTGTTACTTTCTTCGGTATAGAGTGTCTTTATCTTCTTACCAGTTGCAGCATCATAAGCATCTAACTGCATTCTTGTTTGTTTTCTGTTCAACTCAATGAGATAAAGGATCTTGTTATCGGGACTCCATTGTATGTTGGTGAAGTAGCGATTTGTAGGATCTCCTACTGCAAGATATATTGTTTTACCTGTTGAAGCGTTATATATTCCAACTGTAACCTTATGACTTGTGCGGCCAGCCATTGGATATTTGTCGGGCTCAAGAGTTGCTATTGGGGTGAAAACATTCACTTGTGGGTAGGTTTCTACCATACTTTGGTCCATACGATAGAATGCCAATTGCTCTCCATCGTTACTCCAAAACAAACCTTTATATATTCCAAATTCGTCTCTATGCACAGCTTTTCCATACACAATATCACTACTTCCGTCAGTAGTTAATTGAGTCTTATTGCCTTTTTTATCGCTAACAAAAAGGTTATTATTAAGGATGTAGGCTGTAGAAAGAGACTGAGCGTTCCACGATTGTACATCGGTTGTTTCTTTATTTTGAATCCATTCAATCTTCTTCTTTTTCCAATCGTAGAGCAGATGTTGTTTACCTGTTATGATATAAACAAGAGTTTTTTTGCTATAAGGAAAAGTACAGCTCATTAAATGATGAACTTGATGACTTTTGTCGCTATCTAATAGTGCATTTACATCTTTCAAAGTGAACAACACTTGTTCTTTTCCTGTTTGTTTATTAACAACATAACAAGCTTCTACATCACCTTTAATGAGTTCATCTCCCCACCAATTAGTATAGCGAGTTTGAACTCTCATATTGTAAAAGTTTGTTCCTCCGTAGTTAAGATCTTCTAATGTAAATGTCTTTTGTCCCATAGATGTTTGCCAACTAAAGCACGTTAACGCTGCAATGAGCAGTGATTTAAAGATTTTTCCTTTAAGCATCATAGTTTAGGTTTATTTTGTTGTAGGTTTATTGCCACGCTTCGATGAACCAAACATCTTGCGACGTTGCTCTTGACGATCCTTTCTATTGCCGAATTTATCGGTATTTGAGAATCTTTGTCCATGTCTTTCACGGCGTTCATCGTCGTTTTTATCACGGAAAGATGAAGTTTTTTTGCGCTCAAGAGAATGGAACTTGAATGAGCGAATGTCTGAAACTTCGTTCTCTTCTTCCTCTTCTATTTTCTTTTTAAACTCTCTGTTTTTCTTGAAACGATGCTTTTCAGCCATCTGCTTCTTTTCACTTTCGGTCTTAACAATTCCACCTTCTTCTCTGAATTCTTTCATTCTTCCGCCAAAAAGGGCATATTTTCTGAATTCACATTCTAGCGAACCATTAAATACCGGTATCTTGATTGAGGGTTTAAGTCCTATTTGTTCGAAACATTCTTCACGATAACTTAACACCCAAGCGTCGTTACCTACGAATTGATGTTTAAGTCTTTCGCCAATCATCTTATAGGTTCCAAGGAGATTTGGTGTTGAAATACGCTCACCATAAGGTGGGTTTGTGATGAGAATAGCTGGATTTTCGGGCTGTTTAAAGTTCTTGAAATCAGCCTCTTCGATAGTGATATCCTTTGTAAGTCCAGCTGCTCTTGCATTTAAACGAGCTGTGTTTACAGCCTTAATGTCGATATCGTAGCCATAAATGTGGTGTTCAAAATCACGCTCTTGGCTATCATCATTATAAATATTGTCGAATAGTTCTTTATCAAAATCATTCCAACGCTCAAACGCAAACTCCTTTCTAAACACACCAGGATTGATGTTTCTAGCGATAAGAGCAGCCTCAATGAGCAGAGTTCCAGAGCCACACATAGGGTCAATGAAGTCTGTTTCGCCCTTCCAACCGCTCATTAGGATCATACCTGCAGCCAAAACCTCATTTAATGGGGCTTCGGTTGTTTCTTGGCGGTAACCTCTTCGGTGAAGACTTTCACCACTTGAATCGAGCGAAAGAGTTGCTTTGTCGTCAGCAATGTGGATATTTAAACGAATGTCGGGATTCGAAATAGAAATGTTTGGACGTGTTCCTGTGCTCTCTCTGAATTGGTCTACAATGGCATCTTTTACCTTATAGGTTACAAAACGAGAGTTCCTAAATTCTTCAGAATATACAACTGAATCTACAGAGAATGTTTTTCCCTTTTCAATATATTGGCTCCAGTCTATTTTTTTGATTTCTTCATACACATCATCAGCTGAACTTGCTTTGAAATGTTTGATGGGTTTTAATATTCTGATGGCTGTATGTAGTTGGAAATTTGCACGATACATCAGTTCTTTATCTCCCGTAAAGGCAACCATTCTCCTGCCTATGGTGATGTTGTTTGCGCCTAATTGAGTGAGTTCTTGTGCCAATACTTGCTCCAATCCCATAAAGGTTTTGGCGATAAGTTCAAATTCCATATTCGTTTTTCTTAAATATTTTGATAATGTATGTATTAATCTATTTTATTTGATGCGAGCAAATTGGTCCTTTTAATTGGCTTTTCTACTTGCTTTTTATACGATTTTACCTTGTGAAAGTATATTAAAACGCATGTGTTTGAATGTTTGTTTTGTTCGTTTTACAATCTTTTCTTTCACAAAGATCCTATCTGGTGCAAAGTTAACACATTATATTTAAAATATAGTAGACTTGAATCTATTATTTATTTAAGATGTAAATAATAACTGGTTTTATGCTTATTAGATCTTGGAATGAATGATTGTGGAGTAAAGGGTAGATGATGTCTGGGTAAAAGCATAGAAATTGCATCGTAATAGTATTGCTTTTGGGGTGTAATGTCAATGCTTTTATAATCTAATAGCAATGAGTTTATAAAATAAAAGCGACCTGTTTTTTATAAGTTTTTGTTGTATGTTGTTTTTATTCTTTCATTTCTAAAATTATTTTCGATTCTTCAATATTACATAAGGTGTAAATAGAGTTTATTATAAAAGAAATGTATAAAAGTATATGGAAATAATGATTCGAAAATAGTTGAATAGAATAAGTTTATGGTGTGTCGTGTCTTATCTTATTAAAATAGGTTTAATTTAGAATGTAATCCATATATAAGTAGGCTGTTTAAGTGTTTTTCTTGAAATTTATTTTGTTGTATCAATAATTTTGTTTTACTTTGCAATAGATTTAGTTAAGGATACATTATTTTCAAACAAAATTATTAGAGAAATGAAGAAATTAGGATTAATGCTCGCTGCTGCAACATTTGCAGCATCTGCTTCTGCACAAACTGTGACAGGTAGCAAAACATTTGACAACATGTATGTTGGTGTAAATGGTGGTGTTATGACTGATACTAAAGGTCACAAGTGGTTAAGCGATCTTAATGCAAACGCAGGTTTACGTATCGGTCGCAACTTCACTCCAGTATTTGGTTTAGCTGTTGAGAGCAATGCTTACTTCGCTGAAAAACCAAATCGTGCAGAAAATACTTTCGTAAAGTTCATCAATACTTCTTTGTTAGGTACAACAAACCTTTCTAACTGGTTTGGTGGTTACAAAGGAACACCACGTTGTTTCGAACTTGTTGCTGTATATGGTTTAGGTTGGGCACACACATTTAACAATCAAAAAGAAAAGCCAAAAAACTACGCAACATCAAAACTTGGACTTGACTTTGCGTTCAACTTCGGTTCAGACAAGCAATGGCAATTCTACGTAGAACCTTCTATCACATACGCACTTAACGGGGAAAGTGGTAGAGAAGACGTACGTTTCGGCTCTCATCGTTCATTCGTTCAATTGAATGGTGGTTTGATCTACAAGTTCAAAGGTTCTAACGGATCGCATAACTTCACACTTGCTCAATTACGTGACCAAGCTGAAATCGATGGTTTGAATGCTCAAATCAATGGTCTACGTAATGACTTAAATGTAAAAGACGCAGAACTTAACGGTAAAGATGCTCGTATTGCAGACCTTCAAAAGGCTCTACAAGATGCTAATAACAGACCTGCAACTGTTGTGAAAGAAGTAAAAGAAACAACTGTTACTAATTTACAACCAACAGTATTATTCCGTCAAGGTCAATCAGTTATTGATCAAGCACAATATGCTCCAATTGAGTTGATCGCATCTTATATGAGAAAGTATCCAACAGCTAATATTGAAATTAGAGGTTATGCTTCTCCTGAAGGAAATGCAGAATTCAACCAAAAACTTTCAACAGCACGTGCTGAGGCTGTTAAGAAAGCTCTAGTAAAGAAATATAAAATTGCTGCTAGTCGTCTAACAACAAAGGGAATGGGTGTAACTGATACTCTATTTGAAGAAGTATCTTTCAATCGTGTTGCTACATTTAACGACAACGCAAAATAAGAATAATTATAAATTACAATATTTTTAATTAAATCGAACAATCCCGATGCTTAGAAAAGTGTCGGGATTATGTTTTTATATAATCGAAGTGTTTTGCACATTATATGCTCATAGATACTTTATATAGGGTGGTAGTTGTAAAGAAAGAAGATAGAACTTACTATTTATCTCTTAATCTCTTCCCTTTGACTTCATTTATATATAAGATAGAAGTAGGAAAAAGATAAAGAGAAAATCCTCATATCATGATGGGGAAAGAAGTAGAGAGTTAAAGTATTGAATTATGGAAAATAGAAAATTACCTAAGGTTGGTCGATATTTATTCTTGGCTGAGCCATTTCATTGTAATTTCAAAGGAATGCTTTTTCCTGGTCATTTAGGTAATCACATGCTGAATGCTGCAGACTTTCATTCTGATGAAAGAGGTTATGGAATGAGCAAACTCTTACCACAACACAAGACATGGGTTCTTTCTCGCTTGGTATTAGAGATGCAAGAAATGCCCAAAGTGTATGATAAATTTTATATCGAGACATGGGTTGATGGAATAATGAAATTTTTTACAACTCGTAATTACTCAGTTGTTAGTCCAGAAGGAAAGATATTTGGCTATGGAAAGAGTATATGGGCATTGATTGATACCGATACCCGTAAACCGTCAGACTTGCTCGAGTTGAATGAAGGAGCTATCTTAACCTATGTAGAATCAGAGAAAGAATGCCCCATTGACAATCCTTCTCATGTAAAGATCGGCAAGCAAGTCAATCGGGTGAAGTCTATAAAAGTGTCTTATAGTGATATAGACATGAATGGACATGTCAATAGTATGAAGTACTTAGAACATGCCCTTGACATCTATTCTTTAGATTATTGGGACAAGAAAGCGCTTCGTAGATTAGAGATTGCTTATATTATAGAGGCTTATTATGGTTGTACCTTACATTTTTATGAAGAAGAAGTATCTGCGGACCATTACCACATTAGAGTGACAAAGAGCGATGAATCGTCAGAAGAAGAAACCGACGTTTGTCGTATAGCCTTTATCTTTGAAGATAATAAGTAAAAGGGTATCGATATAAAAGCTGTCCTTTTATACTCTAAATACAGCTCTTTTATGCACCAAAGTCAATCCTTTTACCTTGTAAAAGCAATGCTTTTGTAAGGAGAAACTATGGAGTGATAAGAGTAAAACATGCTTATTGTATAAAAGAATATTCCTAAGTTCTTTCCGATTTGCATCAGGTAAGAAAAGAAAAATCCCTCAAACAGTATTTATTTGTTTGAGGGATTTTTTATAATTGTATCAAGTTGATCCTCTTTATTTTGCCGATTCGAATTCCTTTAAGAATCGAGTATCATTCTCAGAGAACAATCTTAAGTCGCTAACACGATACTTAAGGTTGGTGATTCTCTCAACACCCATACCAAAAGCATAGCCAGTATAAACACTACTGTCAATGCCACATGCTTCCAATACATTAGGATCTACCATTCCACAGCCAAGTATTTCAACCCAACCTGTGTGTTTACAGAATCCACAACCATCTCCACCACAGATGTTACAAGATATGTCCATCTCCGCAGAAGGCTCAGTAAATGGGAAATAACTGGGTCTTAATCTAATCTTAGTATCGGCTCCAAACATTTCACGAGCAAAAGAAAGCAACACTTGTTTCAAGTCTGTAAAGCTTACATTCTTATCAACATACAATCCTTCTACTTGATGGAAGAAACAGTGAGCACGTGCACTTATAGCCTCATTACGGAACACTCGTCCTGGACAAATTACTCTAATAGGAGGCTCATGTGTCTCCATATAGTGGCTCTGGTCGTTAGATGTGTGAGAACGAAGAATGACATTATTGGTTACTCTTTCATTATCTGCTTCAATAAAGAAAGTGTCTTGCATATCTCTTGCTGGGTGATCTGCAGCGAAATTCAATTTAGTGAAGACATGAAGGTCATCGTCTATCTCAGGACTACTTGCGAGAGTGAAACCCATTCGTTGGAATATTTCGATGATTTCGTTCTGTACAAGCATTAGAGGATGACGTGTTCCGAGTTTTATTGGATATGAAGTACGAGTGAGATCGAGCAGACTATTCTGTGTTTGTGCAGAGCCTATGTTTTCTTTTAGCTCGTTAATCTTATCAATAGCTAGTTGCTTTAGTTCATTAATCTTCATACCAACAGACTTCTTAAGTTCTGCAGGTACATCTCTAAAGTCATTCATTAGCTGTGAAATTTCACCTTTCTTGCTAAGATATTTTATGCGTAGTTGTTCTATTTCTTCGGTATTGTTGGTAGACAATCCTTTAACTTCTTCAAGAAGTTTCTCTATCTTCTCTGTAATCATATGTTTTATTTTTTCAATGCAAAGGTAATATTTTACTATGTAAATACGAAATATATCGAATTAAAATTGTAGTTTTGCACTTGTAAATAAGAAGAGGCTCTTGGGTCTCTATTTTGCTATTATGATGAGAAAGTTTTTATTTTTTATTATTTTTATTGTAATTGTTTCTGCTATGTCTTGTCCTTTTGTTGGATGTTCTAATCAGAAAACTGCTTCAGATTCAATTACAACAGACACTATTTCAGAAGATACAGTATTGCAAGATTCTGTCGAAAAGGTTATTGCTGAAACTCCTATACCTAAAGCTGCCGATGAACTTTTCGATGATTTCTTTTTCAATTTCTGTGGAAATAAGAAGCTTCAGTATAAGAGAATACAGTTCCCTTTGCCTTTTATTAAAGAAAATAAGACCACAATGTTGCAGAAAAATCAGTGGAAAGTCGATCATTTCTTTATGAGACAAGAATTTTATACGCTTATTCTTGATAATATAAGACAACTCGAATTGTCGAAAGATACAGCTATAAAGCATGTTGTTGTAGAGAAGATTTATCTCGAATCGAGCACTGTTAAGCAATATGTTTTTAATAAAATAAATGGTCAATGGATGATGACATCTATTGATATGAAAGCGATTGGCAACAATCAAAACTCTTCATTCTTAAGTTTTTACAAGAAATTTGTATCGGATGAAGCTTTCCAACAAGAAAGTATTAACAGTCCATTGATATTTGTTGGTCCCGATCCTGATGATGATTTTAAAAACATTACAGGCTCTTTAGAACCTGAGCAATGGTCGGCATTTGCTCCAGAACTGCCTCAAGGAATACTTTATAACATTCTTTATGGACAGAAATATACTGAAAGTTCTCAAAAAATCTTTTTGATTAGAGGTATTGCAAATGGTTTAGAAACAGAGTTAACCTTTAAGAAAAAAGCAGGAAGATGGAAACTAACAAAACTTAGTACATAAGCACTTGTTATGAAAGACTTTCGAAATTATAATTTATTATCGCACAATACATTTGGCATAGATGTAGAATGTAATCGCTTTGTGAGTTTCGAAACTGCCGAAGAAATACGTTCATTTCTAGCCAATAGAACTGATACAGACTTGCCAACTCTTGTTATTGGCGAGGGAAGTAATTTGCTGTTTACTCAAAACTATCCTGCAACCATATTACACTCAGCTATAAAAGGCATCGAAGTTACACCTTGTTTAGAAGGTCTTTTGCTTCGTTGTGGTTCAGGAGAGCATTGGGACGATGTGGTAGATTTTTGTGTTTCAAAAGGTTGGAGTGGCTTAGAAAATATGTCATATATACCTGGAACGGTTGGAGCAAGTGCCGTTCAGAATATCGGAGCCTATGGTTCTGAGGCAAAAGATGTTATTTATTGTATTGAAGCAATAGATCTTTCTAATGGCGAAAACGTTACATTTCAAAACGAAGATTGTAATTATAGCTATAGAAAAAGTAACTTTAAAAGTATTTGGAAAGGTCGTTTTTTCATAACACATGTAACTTATTTGGTGAAGAAAGAGTTTCAACCTAACGTGTGTTATGGTAATATTAAAACCGTTTTAGCCGAGAAAGGAATAGAAGTACCAACGCTTCTGCAACTTCGTGAGGTGATTATTGAAATAAGAAAGAGTAAGCTTCCCGAGCCAAGTGAAGAAGGAAATGCAGGCAGTTTCTTTATGAATCCAGTGATTTCACGCTCTACTTTCAATGCGCTTTTTGTTAAATATCCCGAGATCCCTCATTATTTTATTGATGAAGAGCACGAGAAAATTCCTGCAGGTTGGCTTATAGAACAATGTGGTTGGAAGGGTAAAACACTTGGAAATGCAGGTGTTCACGCTAAACAAGCATTGGTTTTGGTAAACAAAGGTGGTGCCAGAGGAAACGAAATTCTAACGCTTTGCAACACAATATGTAACGACGTGCAAAAAAAGTTTGGCATAAGCATTCAGCCAGAGGTAAACATCTTATAGTTTTTTATGATGTTTACTTATTACATTTGCTAAATTATAATATGATGAAATTGCGCTTTTTAGGTACAGGAACATCAAATGGAGTGCCTGTTTTAGGTTGTAATTGCGCCGTATGTCAAAGTAATGATAGTAGGGATAAGCGTTATCGAACATCTGCTTTGATAGAAACTGCTAACACAAGAATTATGTTAGATTGCGGACCTGATGCCCGAATGCAACTCCTTCAGGTTCCTTTTAAAGCCATAGATGCTGTTTTAATATCTCATATTCATTACGATCACGTCTCTGGAATAGATGATCTTCGTCCTTTTTGTCAATTTGGTGACATTGATGTTTATGCCAACTCTTCTACTGTCAAGGCGTTAAAACAAACCATGCCTTATTGCTTTACCGATGAACTTTACCCTGGAGTACCCCGCTTAAACTTGCATACAATTGAGAGTGGAAAGGCTTTTCAGGTGAATGAGGTAGAGGTATTACCCATAAAAGTGTATCATGGAAAGTTGCCAATATTGGCTTATCGATTTGGAGATGTGGCGTATATCACAGATATGAAGACGATAGATGATGAAGAAAAAGAATTGTTGAAAGGTGTAAAAGTGTTTGTTGTGAATGGATTAAGATGGAAAAAAGAACACCATTCTCATCAATTAATAGACGAAGCCATAGCCTTTTCAAGATCTATTGGAGCAGAGAAAACATTTTTAACTCATGTCACTCACGAGATTGGTTTGCATGTTGAAGCATCGAAATGCTTACCAAATAATGTGTATTTTGCTTACGATGGACTTGAAATAGAGGTGTAAATATTATTTTTCTCTATCTTATAAAAGTGTATTTCGTAATACGATATATCAAAAAAGCGGTGCAAGTTTTAAAAGCTTGCACCGCTTTTTATTTTGAATTTATTGATGCTTAAAAATAATGTTGTAAGTATTTTATTATAAGTGCTTTACAGTTGTTTTATAATAGCATCCTTTTTACCGTGTAATTCCACAGCTTTTACTGTTTAAACACATTGCTTTTGCAATGTAAACTGAATGCTATTCCATAACACTTTCAACAAAGAACTATACCCTTAGCTATTTTTTGATATTCGCACTCTATTCCTTCCGAAAGAAGAATTATTCTTTCAATAATTTATTTTCGAGAGATTTTTCTTCTTCATTTTATCTATTTTGTTGTGAATATCAATCTTCTTTCATCAAAATAACACAAAAGTCTTATTGTCAACACATTTTTGTGTGCTTGCTTTTGTTTTGTAAATTTAATATTGTCGCAATGTAGATAGCAGTTTACTATTCTCAGTTTTAGTTCCAACAGAAATTCTTATACAGTCTTCACATGCTGGAGGTAGATCGACATATTTTACCTTTATGCCCTTACTTTGCAAATATCTGTAGACCTCAAGACTATTAGTAAACTTCACAAGGAAATAGTTTGAGCCTGTGGTATATACCCTTTCGCAATCTTTAAGCAAGGCAAATGCTTGCATAAGTCTGTTGCGTTCAGGTACCCAAATGCGCATCCAGTTTTCTTTTTCATATCTATCAGAAAGTACACTAATGGCCTTTGAGGCATTACTTTGACTGATGGTGTGGGGTAGTTGTACTACTTTTAAAAGCGAAATGATATCGGCTTGTGCTATAACACATCCAATTCTTAATGATGCATATCCCCATGTTCTACTCATAGAGTTGACAACTATGAGGTTAGGGTGATTGTTGATGAGTTGCACACAGCTGTTTTCTTCGCTATAATATCCATAGGATTCATCTATAACCACAAGACAATTTACTTTGTTCAGAAGCTCTTTTAGCTCATTAATATCGAAAAATACGCCTGAAATGGCATTTGGACAGGTAATGAAACATATCTTTGTGTTATCGTTTATCTCTTTAAGTATGTCATTATGCGATAGTTGAAACGAAGCATCGAGAATCATTTCTTTCAGCTCAACATCGTTAACTAGGGCACAAGTACTATAAAAAGAACGAGTGGGAGATAAGCATACAACATTGTCTTTCTGTGGAATACAGAATGAACGGAATAGCAAATCAATTGCTTCAACACTGCCATTGGTGGCAAGAAGTTGTTGAGGTGCTATGCCAAAGGTTTTTGTTAAAGCGGCATTTAACTGACTGTTACTTTCGAGCGAATATCTACTTAGGGTGTTGTTGTAGGGCATTTCGTTCTTATCTAGAAAGATATCATTTTCTAAATCACGTAGTGTTGTGTCGATTTTCTTTTCATTAAATAACGCAAACACATTGGGTCTGGCAAGTTCCTTGATACTTCTCATTCTTCTTTTTAAGTAAAATATATATGCAAATATATCCCTTTCCGCTTATATGTGCAAGAAAAATATTACTTTTGTAACGACTTATTTATGCAGTTAAAATATTTGTTTTTATTGCTGTTCTGCATGGTTTTAGGAGCTTGTAAGCAACAACCAAAAGTGGAAATGACCCCTTGGGGAACACCTTTAACACAGAACGACGAAGCAATTGGTAATCAGTTCCGCTTGAGAGACATCCTTTCGAGTGGTGAATTGATTATGTTAACCCTCTCAGGACCTGATACTTATTATGATTATCATGGTCGAGGTATGGGACTGCAGTATTTATTATGTGAGAAATTTGCACAGCATTTAGGTGTTTCTTTGCGTGTGGAATTGT
The DNA here is from genome assembly GCA_052173735.1 of Prevotella sp. Taxonomy (GTDB): domain Bacteria; phylum Bacteroidota; class Bacteroidia; order Bacteroidales; family Bacteroidaceae; genus Prevotella. The sequence goes on along the minus strand of JBQMYA010000006.1, from coordinate 28,553 downwards.
GTAGAGACACTCTCGAAATGGTGAAGAAACTCAACGAAGACGAGGGGGATATCATTGCTTTCTCACTTCCAAAAAATATCAAAAACGTGCAATTTTGCGGTGTTTCGGTAGATAGTTTGAAAACACAATGGGCTGTAAAAGATGGTAATACAGAGCTTTCGGATAGCTTAAGACAATGGTTTAAGCCCACGCTTATTGCTCAATTGCAAAAAGAACAACGTTTGTTGCTATCTAATCGTGGCGTAGTTCGTAAGGTATATTCTCCAATGTTGAATAGAGCTGGGGGAGTAATATCGCACTATGACGCTTATTTTCAACGTTATGCACCTATTGCAAGGCTTGATTGGAGATTGCTTGCAGCGCAGTGTTATCAAGAATCTACATTCGATCCTAATGCTAAATCGTGGGCTGGTGCATCGGGATTGATGCAGATTATGCCTAAAACGGCTAAACATTTGGGACTTGAAATGGAAGATATCTTCAACCCAGAGCTGAATATTGCTGCTGCAGCAAAATACTTATCAGAACTAGGAGCACACTTTAATGATGTGAAGAACCCACTAGAAAGAATGTCTTTTACGCTTGCTGGCTATAATGGAGGACCTTTCCACATTCGTGATGCGATGGCTCTTGCAAAGAAATATGGTAAAGATCCATATCGATGGGCAGATGTTTCAGAGTTTGTTTTAAAGCTTCAACAATTTGAATATTATAGAGATCCTGTTGTGAAATGTGGCTATATGCGAGGCTCTGAGACTGTTGATTATGTTGAACGAATACACAACAGATGGGCACAATATCGTGGAGTGGCTCGTGTTTCTTCTGCTTCTACAATGGGAAGCGGTGTTCCTACACGCTCAAAGCATAAGAATCGCTTTACTATAAAATAGAACTTACTACATACTTATGAATCTATCAACACTGGTGTTGGGCATTTTTACTATCGTACAGCTCAACTGTGAGAATCTGTTTGATTGTCAACATGATTCTTTGAAGAATGACTATGAATTCTTACCAACGTCTTATCGCCATTGGAATCTTCATAAATACTGGTGTAAGATGAATCATTTATCACAATCATTGGTGTCGTGTGGCGACTGGAAAGGAAACTGGTCGTTGCCAGATATTGTGGCATTATGTGAGGTGGAGAATGATTCTGTGATGCGAGATCTAACACTTCGTGCTCCACTTAGAACCCTTCGATATCAGTATATTATGACTCAATCTCCCGATTTACGAGGTATTGATGTGGCTTTACTATATTCTCCTTTTACTTTCTCATTGCTTCAAAGTCGCAGTGCGCGTGTGACTCCGATAAAAGGGATGCGTCCTACAAGAGATATCTTATATGTCTCAGGTCGTGTTTTTAATGCAGATACATTGCATATTATGGTGGTTCATGCTCCAAGTAGAATGGGAGGGGAGCACTTTAGTAGGACTTTTAGATGCGAAGTGGCTAAGAAAATCAATGAAATAGCAGATTCAATTCGTTCTACTTCGTCGAATCCTAATATTGCAATATTAGGAGATTTCAATGATTATGTGGGTAGTTTGTCGCTTGAAATGCTATCTAATAATGGCTTATTCGATATCTCTGCCAACGCAAAAGGATTGAAAGGTACAAAGGGAACCTATAAATATAAAGGCGAATGGGATAGTTTAGACCATATTTTTGTGAGTGAACCACTGAGGAAATATTGGTTAGATTGCTTTATTAATGACGCAGATTTTCTTCTATGTGATGATGAAAAATATGGTGGGAAACAGCCTTTTCGGTGCTATGTAGGTGCAAAATACCATGAAGGATATAGCGATCATTTACCCTTAGTGGCTCATTTTGAATTTAAATAGCGACGTTAAAAGGCTACTTTTTATTCGAAGAAGACGTTGGGTTCCTCTTTTGTTGAGGTAGTTTTCTTCGTTTCTTGTTTCTTCATTGTTGATTTAATATGTCCTTTTTCATCGAACATTCCATAGGTAGTGCGTAATACGATGAATTCAGTTCGGCGGTTTAATTGGTTACAGATCTCTTGTTTTTCTTTGTCAAGTGATTGTATGAACGACTCGGTTAATGCGGTATCTTCTTTTAACCAAGGATGTTTTTCAGTGAGTTTCTTTTTTATTTTCTTTGGTTTTTCTTTGCCATAGCCTACAGGAGTTAATCTATCTGAAGCGATTCCGTGTGCAATTAGATAGTTAACAACGGCTTCTGCTCTCTTTTGAGATAGTTTTTTATTGTATTCTTCGCTTCCTCTATAATCCGTATGCGCACTTAATTCGATAGTAACATTAGGATTTTCGTTAAGCAATTTCACCAATTCATCGAGCGAAGTGGTGCTCTCTGGGCGAAGAGTTGCTTTGTCAAAATCATAAAATATGTTATCAATTAGCACTGGAGCAGTGATAGATGCCAATGGAAATTGCAAGACATGCTCTTTCGATTCGCTACTATTGGGAATCTCAATTTCTTCAGTATGGTTCAAGAAACCTTTGCAAGAAGCCAATATAAGATATTTAACTCCAGGATTAACGGTTATTGTAAACGAACCATCTGATTTGACAATGAGATGCTTATTGGTTCCATCATCCCCTATAACATACACTTGTGAGGCTGGAAGTTCATAGCCATCAACTTCGTAAACCCATCCTTTTACAGTTTGAATGATTTCTGGATACTCGAAACTATAAATGTGATCGTATCCTCGTGCATCGTTTCTATTAGACGAAAAGAAGCCTCTGTTGTGAACGGTTTCAAAGGTAATGCCAAACTCATCGGCTGAAGTATTGAGCGGATAGTTGGGGTGTTGCAATTCATATTGACCATTTTGATTGATAGCTGCAATGAAAATGTCAAGTCCTCCCAATCCTACATGACCATTACTAGAGAAGTATAAGTCGCCATTTGGACGGAAACAAGGGAACATTTCGTCACCTTCTGTATTGATCGGATCACCTAAATTCTCAATACTTGCTATGCCTGAGGTGGTCAATTGTGCTCTCCAGATATCCAATCCGCCTTTACCTCCAGGCATATCACTTACGAAATAGAGCCAATTACCATCGGGTGAGATAGCGGGATGGGCGAAAGTAGAGAGCGTATCGTTTGTTATTTTTATCTGATTAGCCTTCGACCACGATGCATCACTACGATTTGAAGTCATAACTTGTGCATAGCGAGGATAAGAAGGGTCGCTAGTACATTGCGTTAAGTACATTGTTCGTAAATCGGGAGAAAAGCAACAAGCCCCCTCATCGTATGCAGTATTAAGCCCACCGACAACCGGTTCGGGCTTACTCCATATACCTTTATCATTCTTTTCCGATACAAATATATCTCCATTCTTTGTTCCTGTAACTCCATTTACATCGTCTCCCATTGCCTCATTGCGTGTAGATGAGAAATAAAGTCGATTGATTTCGTTACCAAGAAACATGGGACAATAATCGCTTCGACGTGAATTAAATATGTCCATGCGCTTAACTATATACTTAGAACCTATCTCTTTTGCTTTAATAGCTTGTTGAGCCGATTGCAAACCGTTTTGTGCTGTTGTGTTTTGGGGTAGCGTATCGAGGATAGCTTTAAACTCTTTGATAGCCTCTTTGTAGTTACCTGCCTTTAAAAGTTGCTGTGCATAGTTGGTTCTTTGCGATATGTTGAGTTGCTGATTATATCGCATTGAGTTGTTATAGGCTGATATTGCCTTTTGAGTGAAATTGATTTTTTGATAGCAAAAAGCCATTTTTGAGGCAGTTTGACCACGTAATGCACGATCTTTTGAAGGTATTTTAGCATAGCCTTGACGGTATTGTTCGGCTGCATCATAATACTCTCCGATAGCAAAAAGCTTGTCGCCTTTCTTAATATTGCGTTCTGCTCCACAAGAAAAGCACATGAAACAGAGGAATAATAATATGTAATTGATATAATGTTTCACAATATTTGTTTTATGATAAAGACGCTTTTGGTTGCTTTTTATTGTGTTGGGGACTGCTTACTTTTCGTTGAATGGAATGCGATAGTTGCAACCATTCTTCCAATTTGAACAGCCATAAGCACTTTTCCCCTTTATAATAATGCCCTCTTTGCATTGTGGACATACTGTTCCTGCAATGTTTGTTGCGGGTGAAGCCTGTACTTTTGAGTCTTTCTTTGCATCTTTTACCTTTTGTGTTGCTTTGGCTTTACTCTTTTGAACAATGCGTTTTTTGAGGTCTTCTTTCGTTGTTACGCACACTCTTCGATTAGAGTTGTCGCTTAAAACCTGCTGAACAATTTGATTCATTTGTTCCTTTAGCTCCTCAATAAACGATGTGGGATCGTATTTTTGATGTTCAATATCACGCAATTTCTTTTCCCAAATACCCGTAAGTTCAGCACTTTTAAGAAGTTCTTCATGAATAGTGTCGATGAGTTGAACGCCTGTTGGAGTGGCAAGAATGTTCTTTCGCTCACGGCGAATATAGTTTCTTTTGAACAAAGTCTCTATAATTCCTGCTCGAGAAGATGGTCGTCCGATTCCATTTTCTTTGAGTGCAAGACGCAATGTTTCGTCTTCTACAAACTTACCAGCTGTTTCCATTGCTCTAAGAAGGGTGGCTTCGGTGTACAATTTAGGTGGAGTGGTATTCTTTTGACTTAGAGTTGGTTCGTGACTGCCTTGTTCTCCTTTGGTGAAAGTGGGCAAAGTGCGTTCTTCTTCACCTTCTTTTTTCTCTTCATCATTGTTTTGTTGCACCTCGTTTACATAGATTGCTCGCCAACCTTCTTCTAATATTTCTTTGCCATTAGCCTTAAACTCGATGTTATTTACAATGCCTAAGACTGTTGTAGTGGCAATTTTACAATCGGGATAGAACACACCTATAAAGCGTTTAGCAATAAGTTGATAAACGTTCTTTTCCATATCACTGAGGTTATGTACAGGAACTCCAGTGGGAATGATGGCGTGGTGGTCGGTTACTTTTGAGTTGTCGAATACCTTTTTGCTTTTGATGAGCTTCTTGCCCATAAGGGGTTGAAGAAGATTTTCATAGCCTTTTAAACCTTGAAGGATATTAGGACACTTGGCATAGATATCATCACTGAGGTATTGAGTATCGACACGAGGATAGGTTGTGAACTTTTTTTCGTATAAGCTCTGTATCAAATTGAGTGTGGTTTCTGCCGAATAGCCGTACTTCTTGTTACATTCTACCTGCAAAGAGGTGAGGTCGAACAATCGGGGAGGGGCTTCTGTTCCTCGCTTTTTTTGCACATCTGTAACCTCAAAGTTATAGTCTTCTATTGCCGCAAAAGCCTTTTCGCCTTCTTCTTTACTTGTAAACTTACCCGAAGTGGCAGTAAATAAGGTGTTACGATATATGGTTGAGAGTACCCAATAAGGCTCACTTACGAATGATTCGATTTCTTTTTGGCGATTGACAATGAGTGCAAGGGTTGGAGTTTGAACTCTTCCTACTGATAGAACCTGCTTGTTTTGACCATATTTGAGGGTATATAAGCGGGTGGCATTCATTCCTAATATCCAATCACCTATGGCTCTTGATAGTCCTGCAAGGTATAATGGACGATAAAGCTCTTCGTCTTTAAGGTTATTAAAACCCTCTTTGATAGACTCTTCTGTAAGAGATGAAATCCAAAGACGCTTTATAGGGCAAGTTGCTTGAGTTTTTTGAATAACCCAACGCTGAATTAATTCACCTTCTTGTCCAGCATCTCCGCAGTTAATAATCATCTCTGCGTCTTTCATTAGCTTTTCAATAACGGCGAATTGTTTGTGAATACCTTTATCGTCAATGAGCTTAATGCCAAAGCGAGTGGGAATCATAGGGAGTGAACTGAGGCTCCAATGCTTCCAATTTTCAGTGTAATCGTTGGGCTCTTTTAAGGTACAAAGGTGTCCAAAGGTCCAAGTTACTTGGTAACCATTGCCCTCCATATATCCATCTCGTGACGAATTGGCTCCTAAAACATGAGCAATGTCACGAGCAACGCTTGGCTTTTCTGCTATGCAAACTATCATTAATCAGGTGTGTTATTTAGTGCAAATTTACTAAAAACAGCGCACATTTTGGCTGATTTGCCTTTTTATTAACGTTCAAAACGTTTCTTTTAAGATGTAATGACTAATAAGTAAAATCCGATCTTCTTGCTTTTTATTTCTAAATCTTTCACTTTGGACTGTAAAAGGATAGCTTTTAGGAGATAAAACCTATGATATTACAAGGTAAAAGCACTGCTTTTCCATTGTTAAAGCAGTGAGTTTTATTGGAGAAAAATATTTTTATTTATGATAGAAAATATAATGATGATGTCATATACCCGAAAAATCATCTAGATATAGATGAATAGTAGTTGGAATAAAATAAAAGGAACAGCTTCTTTTCGACTCGTTTTTATGTCGGAAGAAACTGTTCCTTTCTTATCTAAAATAAAGAATTTGTCTTTCTTTTATTTATTTTTATATCATAAGACTTATTTGTTTGATAATAAACTGATTTTGAGTTGATTATAAGTTTACTAGAAATTCCACCAATGTTTCTTCTTAGGTGCTTCCTGTTTTACTGATAATTGTTCTCTAATGAGTTGTCTATAAGTCTTGTTTTGACTGATCATTTGGTATATCTGCCCCCATTCTGGTAGCCCACCAACATTTCTGTCGTCAATGAAAAAGTCTGCCTTTAGTTTTCTGGAAAAGTGATTATTCTTTTCTTTTTCTTCTTCAGGATAATCTTTATTCACTGCATAGAACTCAACACCTCTTGCTCTACACCACTCAACAGCTTCGTCTAAGAGAGCCCCTTCTCTAACACTCCATAGAATTAAACGGTGCTGATCTTTGATAAGCATTTTGAGAGTATCAATAGCAAAGGGAACTTCTTTCCCTATTTCTGGATATTTGTGTTCTACAATTGTTCCATCAAAATCAACGGCAATAATCATACTTATTATTATGTGAATTTATAATTTAGATGACAACTTATAGTTTTATAGAAGTGTCGTTTTTGTCTCCGTAATGGCTATTTGCATAATTGCCATATGAACCGTAATTGCCGTATTTTCCATACTTGCCATATCCGTAGTAATAGCCGTATTTTTTCTTAGACATGTCAATACCATTGATGACAATGCTCATATTAGGAAGTTTGTTTTCTCGGGCTAAAGCATTAATGAATTTAAAGCTGTCTTTAGGAGTACAGTCTGCACGACATACGTAAACAGTGGTGTTTGCAACACGTGCTATTTGTAAAGTATCGGTAACAAGTCCGATTGGTGCTGTATCGATAATAACGTAATCATAATCTTCTTTCAATAGATTTATAATCTTTTCTAACGAAGGACGAGCGATAAGCTCTGCAGGGTTAGGTGGAATAGGACCTGACATTAATAGGTCTAAGTTATTATTTACCTCTGAAGGAAGAATTTGTTTACGGATGTCTTCTTTTGTTGGATTATCTAAGACTAATACGTTTGTGATACCATTAGTGTGATTATCTATTTCAAATAGTTCTGCAAGACGAGGCTTACGAATATCAAGTCCGACAAGAATGACTTTTTTATTGAGGAGCGCAAAACTTACTGCAAGGTTTGCTGCATTGAAAGTTTTGCCTTCACCTGATGTGGTAGAGGTAAACATTATCACTTTTTCGTTTTCCTTTAGCATGAACTGTAAGTTCGTTCGTATGGATCTAAAGATCTCTTCCATTTGGTTATTCTGATTCTCATGAACCACAATATCACCTCTTGTTTTGGCGGTATCATTAGCTACAGCCACATCTGCAAGGATAGGAAGAGTTGTGAGCTGTTCTACATCATTGTGCCCCTCTATCTTGTAATTAAGGAGTTGTAATAACATAATAATTAATGTAGGAATAGCTAAACCTATAATCAATGCAAGGATAAAAATGATACTATTTTTTGGACTTATTTTGCCCATAGAACTTGGAGCATCAACTAATCTACCCTTATCAGCAGTTGCTGCGAGGGAAATAGAGTTCTCTTCACGTTTCTCAAGCAACATTAAATAAAGTCCAGATTTTACATCTTGTTGTCTACCAATTTGTGTCATGATGCGTTCTTGCTCAGGAGTTGCACTTATTTGACCTTGATAATGTCCAAATTGAGAAGCAATACTATTTCGTTGAATCTCCAAATTTCGATGTGCTTGACGCATCGCATTACGAATACTTCCATTTAGTTCGTCTAGTTGAGTTGTTATGGTTGTTACTACTGGACTGGTTTCTGAAGCACTACTTAAACGGCGATTACGTTCAAGAACTAACTCATTGTATTTATTAATAAGTCCTGTTGTACTTTGATCAGTTAGACCAACGTTAGAAGGAAGAGTTTGATATTTGTTGCCAGATTGATTCATGTAATCGCTAATACTATTTAATAAAGAAATTTGAGTATTAGCTTCTGTGAGCTTTTGTTCGTAATTATCGGCATTACCCATAGCTTGTCCTGCGTTCATATTTATTTGAACGATGCGATTTCTCTTTTTAAAACTCTCCAATGCACCTTCTGTTTCTCCCAATTCTGCATTAATTTTTTCAAGGCGACTATTAATAAATTCTTCTGTATTTCTTGCTATCTCATTCTTATCTTCATTGGCTTGTCGATTGTAAGCATTGATAAGTTGAACCAAATAGTCTTTCGCACGTTGTGGAATCTCATCGGTGAGGGTTATTTGTGCTATTGTAGTTGTCTTGTTGCTGGGTGTGATATTTAATGCCGCTGCATATTTATAAGCAGTTATAGATGGTGATTGTATGGTTACAAAGATTCTTGTTCCATCATTTAGAGAATATATTCCATTACGGCGAAATGTAAGTGTTCCGACACGAGTGTTAATAGTTGCAGGTAATTTTGTTATTATTTTATTGATTGAGTAAGGACCACTTTCTTTTTCTGTGCCTATTGGAAGATTAAAAGTACCAGTGACATGATAATTGTTTCCGATGCGACTTATAGCTAAAGATATTGGACTAGACAATCTATCAAGGCTTGTCGGATCAATATCAACGTTGATTGGTTGATTGCCATAGAGAATGAGATTCCTAATTCTACCGTCTGTTTTGTAGTTTACATAGAGCTTCAAATCTCTTACTACGGCTTCTGCTAAATCGTGTGATTTAATAATCTCAATCTCATTAAATAAGCCTGTAGAGTTAGAAATAGTACCAAGGTTTGTTGCACTTTGCAATACATTTCTAGTACTTCTTGCTCGCTCTTCTTCTTTGATTAGCATTTTTGCAGAAACTTGATACATTGGAGTAGAATAACGGAGGTAAGCTAGAGCCAATCCTAGACACATGAGAATAGAGAAAACGATCCATTTCCAATTAAGAAATAATGAGGTATATAAGGCTTGTAAATTTAATAAAGAGTTTTCTTTTTCTTCTTTGTATTCTTGGTCTAAAATGATTTTTTCTTTCATATTTTGTTATTAATTATTTTAAATTTTATCCTAATTTAGATTATGTGATGGAAAACTTAAAAGAATGTTATTTCGTTTTGAGAATGATCTTTTGTGTTATCAAACTTTAATGAGTTACTTTTTGTATAATTGATTCCTAATTTATGCTTTATAATTTATTTATTCTTTAGCAAGATGTAATAAGTAATTTCCATATTGGTTCTTTATCATTGGCTGTGCTAAATTAATTAATTGTTCTTTTGTTAACCATCCATTTAGATAAGCAATCTCTTCTATGCATGCAATTTTTAATCCTTGTCGTTTCTCAACCGTTTCAATAAATAAACTTGCTTCAAACAAGCTATCGTGCGTTCCTGTATCTAGCCATGCAAATCCTCTTTGTAACGTTTGTACTTTTAACTCGTTTTTAGAAAGATAATGTTGGTTTACTGTAGTGATCTCTAATTCTCCTCGTGCACTAGGTTTTATGTTTTCGGCTACTTGTATCACGCTGTTAGGATAGAAATAGAGACCAACAACTGCATAATTACTCTTAGGGTTTTGAGGCTTTTCTTCAATACTTGTGCAAATATTATTGTTGTCGAAAGTTGCAACTCCATATCTTTCAGGATCATTGACGTAGTAACCAAATACTGTTGCGTTGTTGTTCTTTTCAGCTTCTATAACACTATTTCTTAGTAAGCCCGTAAAACCTGCCCCATAAAATATATTATCGCCTAATACCAAACAAACGCTATCGTTACCAATGAAATCTTTCCCAATAATAAAAGCTTGTGCTAATCCATCTGGAGAAGGCTGCTCTGCATAGGTAAATTTTATGCCCCATTGACTTCCGTCGCCAAGCAGTCGTTTAAAAGAAGGTAAATCATAAGGGGTAGAAATGATAAGAATTTCTTGAATTCCTGCAAGCATAAGCACTGATAGAGGGTAATAAATCATTGGCTTATCATATATAGGTATGAGTTGCTTGCTTATTCCTTTAGTGATAGGATACAATCTAGTTCCTGAACCACCTGCTAAAATTATTCCTTTCATATAAATGTTGCTTGAATCAGAAATAATCACATTTGAGATGTTATATAATGATAGTTGAGCTTTTTCTTTTATAGTTAATAACTATTTGTACAAAGGTAATGATAAATTTTGAAAGCCTTATGGTTCGTAAAGGATTTTTTTTGTATTTGTTATTATTTATTTTTATAGGTATAAGGAAAAGCCTCTTAAAAATATTGTTTTTGTTTTTGAGAAATGAATACTTGAATTATAATTTCTAATTAGCATTATTTTACATTTAATTCTCTGGTTTGTTGTGATGGATATAGGTCGTGGTAAGGTCTAAAAATATTACTTTTCTATTTTAAAAGAAGTAGCACAGGTTGGAATTTTGTAGACAATTAGAATAAAAGATATTCTTTTAGATTTCTAGAAAGGCATTGTAAGTCGAAAAATGGGTTGAAAAAGAATACTAAAATATTGTTTTATCATATAAAAGTAGTATGTTTAAAATATAATACTATATTCTTTTAGAGCATAAATGTTATGCTTTTATCCTCTAAAAGTAGGTGCTTTAATGCTAAAAATATGTGATTGTATGGTCTGGTAAAGGTGATTTTAGGGTGTAGTTGAGGGTAAATAGTATTTAAGTTATTGATTAATACTGTATCGTGACTGTATGGTAAGGTAAAAATAGACCGCTTGTTGTTCTTTTTTGTTAAAATATTGGTTTGAAATCCTCTATAATTCTTCTATTTAAATCAAAGTCTTTGTAGGTTTAAAATTTTGATCCTTATCTTTCTGGTAATTTCTTTTAGTTTAAATATTTTGACTTTTATGTCGCTTGTTATGTGTAAAAAATGTAATAATATTTTTTCTTGCTTTGAAATTGCAACTTATTTCCTTTCAGGTAGATGAACTTTGTGTGATTTTATATTTTTTGATATCTTAAATTGCTATTCAAGTGAAAATAATATGGCTACTAATCAATCTCCTTTTGTAAAATGATTTAAATAACATATAAATGCAATATAACAAGGTGAAACAATATTTTGCAGGTTAAATTTTTTATTGTATTTTTGCAAAAGAATTGTACTAAAATCTTTTGTTTATAAGCCTTGTGTGCTAATGAAAAGGAACTTAGGTTGTGAGAATTATCAATTCAATTTGTTTATAAATATCAAATATATGAATAAAACATTATAAAATAGTCATGGGATTTATATCTAAACTGTTTGGAGGGAAACCAAAAGAAAATAAAACAGGCGGAATGGAAGATTTTATGACATTGGTTAGAGTGTATTTCCAAGCCTCAATTGCGGCCAATGTCGGTATTACCAATCTCGCGATGTTACCCGATTTGCGTACTTTTAAAACCACTTTAAAAGTGCCAACACAAGGTAACAAACTTGGAATAGGTGAGAAATCTGCTTGTAAAAAGATGATGCAAAGCATATATAATACCGATGATAACTTCTTTAAAGAAATTGATCAGAGTATTAGACGCAATTGTCATAAATTACAAGATGTACAAACTTATCTTTTTCAATTTCAGACATTAAGTCAAGATCTGTTAATGTTAACTGGTAATTTGATGAAGTTTAAACTTCGTCTTCCATCATTCTTTAAAAGTGCCATTTATTCAATGACTGAGAAAACCGTTAATGATATTTTCAATAAAAACGATTTTACCGAGCCAGGGGTGATGAAAGCTGTGGTAGGAATACGCCAAACAAACAAGCGATTAGGGTACTCGCAAAAGTGGATTGCCGATTTTGTTTTTCAAGTAGTAATGCTTGCAAAGAAGGAGTCTAAACCACAGATGGATGACAATGGTAAATAAAATATTTTGTAATAAATAATTTGTTGTTTTCACATATTTATCCTATTTTTGTATTCAAAATGTAACATTCATGACCAATAATGAGAAAGTCTTAGCTCAATTTGCTGCAAGAATACAGCAACTCATTCTCCAATATAAAGACATTAAAAAGGAGAATGTAGAATTGTATGCTATGATTGAAGAACAAGAGGCTAAGATACAGATTCTTGAAGAACGTCTTTCTCAAGCTCAGAATGATTACCAAAGTCTCAAAATTGCACGAATGATAGAAGTTTCAGACGTTGATGTTGAACATGCACAAAAGAAACTTTCTAAATTAATTCGTGATGTAACCAAATGTATTACGCTATTGAGTGAAAAATAGTTTCAATGATGTCTGAATCTAGTCAATATAAAAGAAAGATAACACTCTCGGTCTATAACAAAGATTTTCCTGTTGAAATAGTTCCTGAAGAAGAAGTGTATTATCGACAAGCTGCCAGATTAATTAATGATACTATAGGCTTTTACACCAATAAGTATCAAGATGCTATAGGCAAAGAAGATTTGCTTTATATGGCTCTTATTGATGTTGCGCTACGTTATGAGCGTGAGTCTGGACGATATGATCAAGGAGAATTGACTAAAACCCTTGCTAAATTGACTTCTGATATAGAAGCCGCATTGAAAGAAAAATAACATTATGAATGAGCCATTAATGGCGAGTCGTCTCGTTGTTAATAGTTGCTTCGGGAGATAATAATATTATTTTGTTTTTATTCTAGTGCTGTTATACATTTTAGTAATTAAAGAATTAAACTAAAAGTATAAAATAAATGATCGGAACATTGATTACGGAAATCATCACATTACTTATTGGTGGTTGCGCAGGTTTTTTCCTTTTTCGATATGTTATAAAAGGAAAATACAATGAAATGATAGCCAATGCCACTAAGGATGCTGAGGTTATAAAGGAAAAGAAACTACTTGAAGTGAAAGAGAAGTTTCTTAATAAGAAAGCAGAGTTAGAGCGTGAAGTACAGCAACGCAATCAGAAGATACAGCAGAGCGAAAACAGACTCAAGCAAAGAGAATTGTCTTTGAATCAACGTCAAGAAGAACTTGGTAGGCGAAAGCAAGAGGTAGAGCAAGCACAAGTACGTGTAGATAATGAAAAGAAGCTACTTGTTACAAAGCAAGCAGAACTGGAAAAGATGCAAACACAAGAGCGTGCAAAGCTTGAAGAACTATCAGGTTTGAGCGCAGAGGATGCAAAGAACCGTCTAATTGAGAGTTTAAAAGACGAAGCAAAGACAAATGCGGCAAGCTATATCAATGAAATTATGGATGAAGCAAAGCTTAATGCAAATGCACAAGCTAAGAAAATTGTTATTCAAACTATACAACGTGTAGCTACAGAAACTGCAATAGAGAACTCGGTAAGTGTTTTTCATATTGACAATGATGAGATAAAGGGTCGTATTATTGGTCGTGAAGGTCGTAATATACGTGCTCTTGAGGCTGCAACAGGTGTTGAAATCGTGGTAGATGATACTCCTGAAGCAATTGTTATCTCTGCATTTGATCCTGTAAGACGTGAGATTTGTAGGCTAGCTCTTCATCAACTCGTTGCTGATGGAAGAATTCATCCTGCACGAATAGAAGAAGTTGTCTCTAAAGTAAAGAAACAATTAGAAAATGAAATCATTGAAACGGGAAAACGAACAGTTATCGATTTAGGAATACATGGATTGCATCCAGAGCTTGTTCGTATTGTTGGTAAGATGAAATATCGCTCTTCTTATGGTCAAAATCTATTGCAACATGCAAGAGAAACTGCCAATCTATGCGCTATTATGGCTTCAGAATTAGGCTTGAACCCAAAGAAAGCGAAGAGAGCAGGATTGCTTCATGATATCGGAAAGGTACCCGATGAGGAGAGTGAATTACCTCATGCACTCTATGGAGCAAAGCTTGCAGAACGTTATAAGGAAAAACCTGATATCTGTAATGCTATTGGTGCACACCATGATGAAATCGAAATGAATACTCTTTTAGCTCCTATTGTACAAGTATGTGATGCTATTAGTGGTGCAAGACCAGGTGCAAGACGTGAAATTGTAGAAGCTTATATTAAGCGTTTGAATGATCTTGAGGCTATTGCAATGAGTTATCCAGGTGTAACTAAAACGTATGCAATTCAAGCAGGACGTGAGTTGCGTGTAATTGTTGGTGCAGATAGAATGGATGACAATGAAAGTGAGAAGCTGAGTGGTGAGATAGCAGAGAAGATTCAGAATGAGATGACCTATCCAGGTCAAGTGAAAATCACTGTAATCCGTGAGACTCGCTCTGTTGCTTACGCAAAATAAAATATTTAATCCCATGAATATTGAAAAACAATAGCCATGGGATTTTTTGTATCCTTACTCCTGATATGATTGTAAAAAGGTTGTTCTTCTTCCTTGATTGGTGTATCCTTTTGTCTTATAACGAATTATTACTACGATATAAAACAGAGTCTTAATGTCACAAATAAATGCTTTTATCTTGTGAGTAAATCTTTTGATTGATATATTAGATTAGCTTTTAGTAGGAAAATTGTATCTTATGACGCGTGAGAATATGTTTAATTTATTCTAAGTAGATATTTTTTAAGCAGACAATAAATAAAAACTCTTCGATAACACGAATTCGTTATCAAAGAGTTTTAGTGTATTTCGTTTGTTTTATGTTCTTTTTTTGCTTTAAAAGAGGGTGGGTATTATTCTTCACTTTCTTGTGCAGAGCGAAGAATTATACTTGTAGCTCCGATAGTAAATAGTGATCCTTCTTCAATAACTCGACGTTCTCGATCTCCTAAAATCTCGTTATCGACGAATGTTCCTGTGAAACTTGGACCGTCACGAAGAATGTATTTAAGTTGCCCTTTATTGTTCTTGCTTACATTAATAATACAGTGTGTCATGTCAATGCTTGGGTCATTGGTTTCAATTGGGCAATTAATGCCGCTGTTCTTCATGTATCTTCCAATCACATTATCGCCCATCTGAAGAGGAATAACCTGTTTATAATGGAAAACATTTTCGATCACTACGATGGAACCTGCGCCTTTCTCATTAGCATTTTCGTCAAGAACTTCCTCTTTTTGAGTATTCTTTAGTTTCGAAATACCAATACGAACACCAAATTCTTTTCCACAATCTGGGCAAGAAAATATCAGTGACTGTCCTGCTTGATATTTCGTTTCATCGAATGTTATATAGTTATCGCACTTAGGGCATCTTGCTCTTTTCATTCTTATTCTTGAATTTTTGTTACCCAACAATCTGCAAAACTTGGGTTGTCATTAAGTTTATTCATTGCGTTATATGCTTCTTTATCAGATTCATATCTACCACAAATAACCTTAATATGTCCTCCCTTAATTATCATTTCGGCATTCTCTAGACCTTTATGTTTAATGCTTTCTGTATAAAGCTCAGCATTTTTTTTAGTGATTCTACTAGCTAAAACGATAGTATAGAATGTTTCTTGTTTCTTTGGAGTATTCGCTTCCTCTATAACTTTCTTTGTTTTAATTGTTTTAGTGCTCTCAGTTTGTGGCTTATTAGCAATCTTTGTAAGTGGATTTATGCCAGTTTTGGGGGTAATAATATCATTTGGAATGATTTTATAAAGAAGACTAGTGTTTAGCTCACTTTGTATTAATTTGTCCTTTTTATTAGACAAAGGAGTGGGGATAAGCATTAAAACAACGAATAAAATTACTACAGCTGCAATGTTTCGAAGCATGCTTATTGATATACGAATGCTCTTTTCTTGGTCTTGTTGCTTTTCCACTGTGTTGTTATAAAGAGGCGATTGATTAGCAAAGATATTGGTTTTCTCTAATGCTTGTATACCTGCAGGAATCTTACTTGTTTCCTTTTCAGCTTCAACAGCTTCTTTGTTGCGTTTGGCTTTGATAGAACTTAGAGATTCAAGTTCAAACGAACTCAATCCATAAAGATAGGGAGTGAGTATTCCTGCATCACAAGGTATGAAGTCGAAAGACCCCATTTCGTTTCTATGTAGGGTGCCAATATCGTTTAATTCATATTCGCCTTCGTTGTCAAGTATTTGGTTTAGTTCATCAACTTCACTCTCAATGCGTTTAATCGCCTCTGGGTAGCTGATGTCATAAGCCTCAATATATGACTGAGCTAATAATGAATCGTTCATTTTTAGCTGTGGATTGAATCCTAAAGTTCTATATGGAGGCAAGAAGATATGGTCTTTTTCATCATATCTTGCCTCTACATGATGGACCATAAATCCACCAAAATTGGGAATAATAACACAGTCATTATTCAGCAAAAGCACTTCTATATGTCTTTCTAATTCAATCACAATTGCAAATATACCTTATTTTTTTAACTTAAACGAATGCTTAATTCTCTTTTTAATGGGCACAAACCATCTTTTTATTTCATTCGATGGCTTTTCCAATATTCTTCCTTTATAGTTGTTGTTCAAACCTATTATTCGTCTCTTGTTACAGAGTATGACTGCTTATGGAATATGAAAATAGGAATAACACAGCATGCAACCATACCCATCATTACAAGAATTGTGAGTGTTGCGTTGTGGAAGAACATATTAACATAGTCGTTTGTTGTGTCGGGAGTACGTACAATTCCGATCAAATCTCTAATGGCTTTATAGGCAAACATACCAGGAACCATTGGTAAAAGAGCTGGGAATGCGAATCCTTCTGCGGGATAGTGTATCTTCATAGCAGCAGGAATAGCAAGAAGACCGATTGATAATCCTGCAATACTAGATGCTGTTACCTGATCAAGCATCAATGCTTCGTGGTGCATTAAGAAGTATCTAATACCATGGCCAACGCATGCAAGCAAGGCAGTTATAAGCAAAGCTTTGCGTGGAGGATTAGAGATTACGGCGAAACCTAAACCTGCAATGGTTGCAAAAAGACCGTCTTTAACGGCTGCAAGCAACACATTTGGATAGGTAACCTTTGTTATTGTAAGTGGATTTACATCTAAAAGAATAACCGTAAAGGTTAATCCTACTGCAATACAAGTTACTAACATAAAAGCTTTTGTTAATCTAGCAATACCATTAAGTACATGATGATCGATCATATCCATAACTCCATTGATGATGGGAACACCTGGAACAAGGTACAACATTGATGTTCCTAGCGACATATCTTCAGTTCCTCCGTGGAAGAAAAGATAGTCGGTAGAGCCTATCATGGTTGAAACAAAGGCACAAATGGTAAATACTGCAAGTACATGCCAATGCCTTTTCAATAGCTCTTGGCGAATAAAGAAACCCACAAAGGTAGCAACAAATACAATAGCAATAGAAGTATAGTTACCATCAAAGAGTCTACAAAAGGCAGCATTTGCAAGTGATGCAAGTACTAAAACGGTCCATCTACTTTCTCTTGGTTCTGAAACTATTTTCTTAAAGCGAGTCCAAAGCTCATCTAAAGAGAAGTTTTTGTCAGATGCAAGCCATGAAAGATGTGACAATTTCATATTGACATTAAAGTTAAGACCTAGTTCTGGGGTTCTCTTAACGTAGGTATATGAATGTTCTCTGTTTTCGTTGTGTAGTGTGATACTAACAGAGTTAGGGAGCATAATCATATTGCACCAATAGCCAAACGATTTTGCAATACGCTTAGTATTATAGGAAGTACGAGATGTTTGTGCACCAACAGCTTCTAAAGTCGCCGCATATTCTGCTAAGAAAATCGCCTTTTCTTTGAGGTCTTTGTGAATGTCTTCGTGTTGCATACTTGTTTAGTATTCTTTTAAATCATATAATAAACGGATTGCAAAAGTACAATTTTTTTGCCAATTAAGTAGGCGTTTTTCGCTTTTTATGATTCCTAAAATACTGTTTTTGATGTATCTCTAAGTAAGAATAAATTCTTTTGATGTAGAATAAGATTTTTATTTGAAGTAGAAAAGAATGTTCTATAAATAAAATTTACAGTGAGATGTGTAGAGCAAATTTGTACTTGAAATTCTTTGAATAGAGCCTTGCCGACAGGTTGTATTTTAATTGGAAAATGATGTTACCTTAGTTTTGTTGCATTGTCTTTGAATTTCTTAGAGGAATAGATATTTTTGTGATTTGATTTGTAGTGTTTTTTCATTGTAAAAGTAATATTTTGGGAAATCGGACCAATGAAATATTGTTTCAAAATGGGTCTTATTTATCTACATATAGCTTTGGGGTGCTATAAAAATAAAATGGAGTTGCATTATTTTTGCAACTCCATTTCTTTTTAATTAGCATCAAACACTATTTAAAAGCATTGTTTTTCTATTGTAAACTCACTGCTTTTATCTTGTAATTGCATTGCTTTTAGCAGGTAAACTCATTCCTTTTACTGAAAAAGATACTTGCTTTTAGACGATAAATTACTTGAGTGTAATAGTGTTTAATGTTGATTTATAGTGCTTTTAGAATCTAAATGATACTTGAATATCCATGATGTTGTAGTTAGGATCTACCAACATCTTATCTTTTACGATAGCATATTCGCTTGCAATTCTAAAGTGCTTGTCGATGTCATAGTCGAGACCTATTTCGTAAAGACTTCTTGATTGTCCCCAAGAGCCAGTAGGTGTGTAGGCGTCGAAACGTGCTTTTGCATACAATCTTTTCTTTATAATTGGCGCAATTACAAGAGCATAACAGCCTTCTGCTTGGTCTCCTAAGCTAGAAATTGCAACAGATTGCTTGCTCTTTCCATCGGGAGTTCTAGATGCAAAGCCTGCTCCTGTAGAGTGAATAAATTCACTTCGTACTGTCCAGTCGTTCTTCTTATACTCTGCCGACAATGCATATCTACGTTTTTGCAATGTAACTGTTTTGCTAACGTGTTGTGTTGTGGTTACAGTTCCTACAGTAACCTCTTCTGTATAGTTTGCTTTTCGTGTGGTAGAGCCTGTCCAACCAAATGCACCAATGCGCAAACCTTCAACAGGCATCACCCATAATCCACCAATAATGTCTTTTTGTTGGTCTGCATCTTTCATGTTAATGCCTTCTCCATTGAATACACCAACTTGATAATGAAGTAGATTTCTTCCTTTAGTAGTTTTGAGAAGGTCTCCTTGAAGCTGAATACCTATATCACGACCATTTGATGCATGCTCGCCAGTTCTATCGCTAAAGCCTGAAAGACTGCTTACACTTTGTGCTACACTCATAAATCCTTGGTCGATAGGATGTAAGGGATTATCAAAAGTAAAAGGTCTTTTAAACTGTCCGAACTTTATCTTTGCGAAGTTATATTTTTGCCATTCTGCAAATAAATCAACCAAACGAGGAGATGTACCTAATGAAGATGTATTTCCATTTACTTGTAATTGGACCTTCCAAGCAAAGTCGTTGAGGAACTTTCCGTCGAGAGAAATACGTCCAAGACGAAGGTTAAAAGCATTAGAATGATTGCCTTTTTGAGTGCTTACGTTATAATTTAGGATACCATAACCACTAATTTTAACATCAGTAACCCACTTTGGAGTTTCTGTTTGGGCGTTCATTGATAGGGTAGAAGCTAGTAGTGCTGCTACAAGAATTTTATTTTTCATCATAAGTAGATTGTTTTTATTGATACAAATGTACAAAAAATATGTAAGAATGACTTTTCTTTAGCAAAAAGATTACATTCTTATTGAAAACATGTAAGGTGCTGATTGGCAGGTAAGAGAAGGATAAAAAGAAAAAACTCTCATTGCATTCTATGTGAAATACAATGAGAGCTAAGTTATACTGAATACTTTCTTATTGTGAACCTAATATCTTTTTAGGTTGTCATTATTGTGATATTATAACCAAATTGCACCCGATTCAACGTGCCCTTGTGTGTAATATAGAGTCTTATAGTCTTCTACTGCCTCTGGCCAAGTTATGTTAAAGGCCTTCATTATTGCATGAATAAACTCTTTACTGGATTCGCTATATTCGCTTTCAGGCTTGTTCTTAGCGTCTAATGTTTCGCTAAGTTCGTCTAGACTTTCTTCTCTGCTAGCGTAAACAACAACGGGAATAGTGAAGTTAATGTCCCATGTTCCTTGCTGAATTTGATATGCTGAAGGAGCATTAAATGGGCTGAAAGCTTGTGTCTTAGGATCTTTCTTTCCTCTATAACCATGATATAGCTGGATTCTTAAATCAAAAGTGGTTCTGTTTTGCAAGAACTTTACAGCTCCTTTGAATCCCAATGGATTGGTTAAACCTATGAGCTGTGCATCGTCATTCTTAACGGTCTTATCCCAAGGAGTGGTGTCTACATATTTATATTCAATGTTATCGAGAGTTGAAGTGCTTGAAGTCTTAGCATTTCCAGTCATCAATTCTTTCACATTTTCAACCGCAAAGAAATGTTGGTGAATATTGTCTTGACCTCCTTCGATGAACTGTTGATTCATAAGTTTACCCTTACTGTTATAGTATTTAATGAACATTAGGTATATTGGAGCAGGATTTTGGTTCTCAGGAGTACCGTATTCTGCTGCTTGAATCACGTAGAATTTCTTTGGACTCTTCTCTGCTATTTGCCAACCTTTACCCTGAACAAGTTCGTAAGTCACCTTTTGTATGCGACGTAAAAACTTCGCTTTGCTCTCAGGATTTTGATGAGGACCACCTAAAGTCTCTATCTTATTCCAGTTTTGGTGCATATGACACTCGATGAGTTCAACCTCAACCTTAGCTGGGTCTTCATGTAATTTATTCTTTGTTTGATCCTCTGGGGTATCAGGATCATTGCTACAAGATATGAATGATAATGAAAATACAATTGATAGCACAGAGAAAAGGAATGCTTTAAAAATATTTTTTTTCATAATAATAAAATTTATTTGTTTATAATTTATTTCTATGTAAATTTAAAATACCCAGCTAATGGTGCATCGAACATCACGTCCCATGTCGTGAGCGTAGAACCTTGAGCGGTTGGTATATTCTTTATATTCTTTGTTTAGAATGTTATCTGCTGCCAGATGGATACGTAATTTGTTGCTATTGTTAATGTTCCATTCAGTTCCTATCTCTGCTCCAAAGAGGTTATAAGCAGGAGGAGTGAATGCAATAAGATCGCTTTGAGGGTTAAAACGTGTTTGTTTTGCTACAAAGCGGTGCTTTAATTGTGCATAAGCTTTAATCTTTCCGATGTTGATGTTTTGCCAAGTTATATCATGGTCAAAGCGGAATGAGGGAATGAAAGGAAGATAATTGTTGGTCTTTTTATCATTCGCCCATATCAAACCGCATAGGAAATGGTATTCAATAGCCTTGGTTGGTTGAACTCTAACATCAAAGTCTACACCACGAAAGAAGGCATTTGTCTGCTTATATTTAAACATTGGATAAGCTCCAGAGATAACAGTTATGAACTGATTGCTAGGCTCATCGTAGATATAACCATTGATCCATTGAAGATAAGCGTCAACTCTTGCATTGATGAAGCTATTTTTATACACTGCTGAAGTAACCCATTTGGTACTTTGTTCAGAGTGCATTGTAGAGTCTCCAACTACAAACATACCTGAACCAAGCTCACTTCCGTTGCTATAAAGCTCGTAAACATGAGGTGCACGCCATGCAAGTCCGAGATTAGAAGTAAAGTTCCAGTTCTCAAAAGGGCGGTAGTTAAAGCCAAAGTTGTATGAAACATTATTAAAATTGTGATGCCCTCCGTATAAACTTCCTGTGTAATCGTATCCTAAAGCCTTTGTCTCTTGGTTGTCGAAACGAACTCCTACCTCTGCATTCCATTTCTTGTGTTGCCATTTTTGTATTGCATAGATACCTAAATCATATTCAGTGTAATTAGGAATAACAGGTACTACACCTGTTCCCTCATTGTTTTTGTTGCGAATATGTAGGTAAGATGCCCCTGCTTCTGTACTCCAATCACCATAATTGACGTTGTATTTCAACATGTTTTGAAAAGAAGTGAGGTGCATACTCGTTGCTGGAATACTAGAAAGATTCATCCTTCTCACTCTATTTTCTTTTCTGTCATCTTGTTGAAAGGCTGTTTGCCAATAAAAATTACCCCATTTCCCTCCATCATAATAAACCTTTCCGATAGCCGTGTGATGTGTTACTTGGTGGTAAGGATAATCAATTTTTCTAGAGAAAGGCTCAATAATCGTAGGTTGTCCCAATGCAATACGTTTCTTAAGAAGATCCTCGCTACCCATTTGTGCACTGAGCATCACACCTTCTTTTCGATTAAATAAGCTGTAAAAGCCCTCTATTCTGAGTTTACCATGTTTGTATCCTAAGGTTGCCGACATGTTATGTTCACGATAACCTGTGTTGTTTAATACATACTTTGCAGTTGAAGCGTCGCCAGAATTGATGTATGTTCCTTGTAATCTCCATGCAATATCACGTAAGAAAGGCATAGTTCCCTCTGCTTCTGCAACAATATTGAAGCGTTTTCCGTTGCTTCCGTAAAGTGTTGAGATGGCTCCTGAAGGCTTAACTACTTGATATGGAAGTGTTTTTTGTTCGAGAACAACTATTCCTCCTAATGCTTCTGAGCCATAACGAACAGACTCTGCACCCTTAATTACTTTGATATTGGCACTATTATTCTTATCAATTTCAGGCGCATGGTCTAGTCCCCACTGTTGACCTGTTTGTCTTGCGCCATTGTTTATCATCAGAATTCGGTTGCCATACATACCATGTATAACAGGTTTGGCTGTGCTTGTGCCTGTTTGAATACTACTAACTCCGCTGACATTCTCGAGTAATGAAGCTAAAGATTTGCCCATTGCGCCTTGAATGGCTTGTGAGTTGATGGTTGATGACACAGAGTTAACACTCACACTACTTTTAGTTCCCCTAACAACTACTTCGTCTAAGCGTTTTGTATCGGGAATAAGTAGAATGACATTCTGCCCATTTTGTTGTTCAATATCGCCAAAGTGCAATTGAATAGTTTTATATCCAATGCTTGAAACCTTTATAACGTCGGTCTTTTTGATGCCTTTTGGAAGTGAAATTAAACCCTGACTATTGCTTGGAATAGCCTCTTGATTAATCCAAACATTTACATCATAGACAGGCAATAGGGTTTCCTTATCTTTAAAGTGTAGTTCTATGGAACTTTCTTCACGTTGCTCTGTAGGTGTTTGTGCAAAGCAAGTGTGAGATGAATAGCCCCAAAGAACAAGTATACTGAGAGCCAGTAGATACTTGTTTTGTTTCATCTTGAAAATAAAAAATTATGTGGTTTGTTTTCTTAAGCCGACAACTTTTAGCCAATAGCTATTGAGCTAAAGTCTAAGCTTAATGTGTTTGTAGAAGACTTACAATGATGCCATCTTTTCATAACATACCCAAAGTAAATAAGCGTGATGTTATTTACACCTTAATTATATATAGGCACACCCGTATAAATGGACGTATCTATCATTTACTTCGATATATTTACAAAGAAAACACGAGTAAGTTATATTCTTCTTTAATGTTTTATGCCAAGAAGAATGGTGGAGAATTGGTGTTTATCAATAAAATTCTAAGATAAACACAAGGTGTATCGAATGATAGATACTTTACAATACAGTAGGGAGTTGGTGTGATATAAACAGTGTTCTTTACAGCATCAGCTTTTTGGAACACGAAATCACAGACACTACAGCTTGCTTTGACTGTTGTGCATGCGGTGCTTTGAGTTGTTTTTACATCACAATCATGCTTTGTTTCATAATGATAGTGGATACCTCTTAACGACAACATTAGCATGAATGTTATTAATAACATCCAAGCATAGCAACGTTTTATGGTGGTTCTACTTATCATTATACGATTGATTTGTCTTAATTAAAAAATTATTATTCGACGCTATTGCAAAGGTAAGATTATTCTTTTAAAAAACTATTTTTATGTAATTGTATTGTGTTTTTTTAAGAAAAGAAAATGCGAAGAAAGTACGAATATTCTTGTTTAAATCTGTAATTAAAAGTGATTTCGTTTCTTTGTAGGCTTATTAGTAGTGAATTGATAATGTACTTAGGATGAAATGGCAAAATAAAAACTCCTTTCTTCGCTAGTGGCTTATTTGATTTTGTAGGCAACATTACGATGAAGGGAGCTATAAATAGAATGTAATTCTGCTTATTCGTCAATTAAATGAGAGTTTCTCCATGTCTGAATTAGCTTTTGAACATCGGCTAATGCAACTTCAGGTTTAACCTCATAATGCTCTAAAAGAATATCTCTTAAAGTTTCTTCGGTAAATTCTTTACCTTCAATCTCTCTCCATAAAAGGGCAGACGATTCATTCATACTAATGATTTCGCTAAAGTCTATATTGTTTTTTCCTTCTGCAATGAGGATAAATTCGCCACAAACTTCTTTTAATGAGAAATCTTTCTTTGTCTTCATATTGATATTTTATTATATTATTGTTGCTGGATGATGTTTTAAAGGAATACTTTTCTATAGATATAGAGCAGATAACGGCGGATAGGAAATAGTTTTATCCAAAAGAAAGAATAAGTTTTCCATTTCCATTGATTGGTATAATCAATATTCTTTCTGCCCTTTCTGTAAAAACCAACCACTGATGCTCTGATGTCGTCAAGAGTGCAATATTCACAAAGATAATTGCCATCTCCACGTAGAACCACATTATTTCCATTGATTGCAATGATTCTATGTAATACATATTGTTGACCCCTTAATTCAGCAAGTACAGGATCACCAACTTTTATGTTCGTTGGTTTCGTTAGAATGGCTTTGTCTCTTCCATCTTCAAGGAATGGACGCATGCTATAACCATGTAGACTTATTGTTGCAGTATGTCCCCTTTGAATTACTTTTATGACTTCGGGTAAGAATTGTTTATTGCTTAATCGATGTCTTATTATTGGGCAATTGCTTTGTGACATATTTGTGCAGCTTCTTCGTTTGGTAAACAATGAAGTATGTAGTGTGAAGTTAATTTTACAAGTTTGAAAATGATTTGGTGGGTGTTGTTATATACAATTTTGTCCCATTTCATTGTAGATATTGCAGGGAGGAGTGACGCAACTGCTTCAATAGTGTTTAATTGGTCTATAGAATTAGTCAAAGCACGATCTATTCTTGTTATTGCTCCAAGTTTAGCCTTTAAGTTTCTATAGCAAGATGTTTTACCACTCCAGGGTGTACCGTATATAAATGCTTCGTTATTTATTATTCGTATTGCAGGGCAATCATCATTCATAAGATCACAATTGGGTATATATCTCAGCCAAGAGCTTACTTGTGTACTTTTTCCTGTTCCACTTTTAGCAATGAAAGCATATCCATAACCATTTTTTCTTACTAAAGATGCATGTATAAGACATGTTTCTTTAAAGCTGCCTGCAAAGGCAAACATAAGAATAAGGGCGTTATTTAAACCGAAACTACGCATAGTATAGGTTCCGAATAGTTTGCAACGACATTCAGTAAATTCATCGTTTGTTATCAATAAACAACACTCTTTGTTGTTAAGATTTTTGATACTAAATTGATAACCACCATCAATAATCTTGTCGACATTGGTGTCTCCATTCCCCGTGTCAAAATTTCTGATGTTATCTAATTTATCTTCTGCAATGGGTTCTAATTCATCTAAAACCGTGAAAGTAAACAATCTATCTCTTTTTGCCTCATCGGTTACAAAAGGACTGAATGATGGAAGAAGATTAACGTTATTCGTTCCTTCACCTTCAAAGATAATTCTTATATCTAATTCTGCGATATTAAAATCATGAATATCTTGTTTCTTCATTAATTGTGATAATGTCTTATACTTATAATCTTTTTCTACTTATAGAATAATTGTTATTTACTTTTGAAAAGAAATGTTATTAAGTGCTGGTAAATAGCGTTGTTATTGTACTTTAAACTCGTAGCTTTTAACGCTCAAAAACTATGAATTTACAGTGCAAAAGTTATTCTGTTGTAGTTGGAGTAATTGGCTTGAATGTGAAACTTGTATTGCTGATTTGCTTTACTTGGTATAATCCTGGATCTAAATATTTTTTCTTTATAACCAAGTATTTCTTCTCAATATCTTTCTTTTCAATAGCAAATATTGTGGTTGCTGTGGGTGTTTGCTCACCGATACCTTTAAGATAATCTCTTAGTTGATACGAATAATTATCTCTTTCGACAAGAAATTTTGTTTTACTATGAATGTAAACACCCCTTATTTCTTGAATTTCTGTAATGTATAATGTTGAATCATTGAATGAAGTTGCAACACCAAATATGTATATTTTGGTTTGTTTCGTTGCTGCAAATCCGCTCATAAAGCAGATAAAGAAGAAAAAAAGAAGACTTAACTTCTTGTTAATTGCAATTGTCATAAATAATAGTTTGTATTTAATATGTTTGCTGAATTAATCGCAGAACAAAGTTCAGTAGCAATTAAAGATAATGCTCATAGTATAATTTTGAATGAACTTCTAAACTTAAAAAGTGCGATTATGACAGTCTTTTTATTATTTTGTTTCTTTTAATTTGAGTTCTATTTAAATTCTATTCGTTTGCTCTTTGGGGAAGAATTACAGAGATACTACAATCTACTTTCCCTTTGTTTGTTATTTCCCAAGGTAACTTTTAAGAAGTTTGTTTTGTGTATTTTTTCTTAATTTTCTAATTGCTTTTTCTCTAATTTGTCGTGCACGTTCTCTAGTTAACCCCTTTTTTGCACCAATTTCTTGAAGAGTCATCTCAGGTTGGTTAATTCCATAGAATGCTTCTATGACAAAACGCTCTCGTTCATCTAAAATGTTTAGAGCCATTTTCAATTCCTCTCGAAGTGATTCTAATAATAGATAAGTATCAATATCTGGTTCTTGGTCTCCTTGAAGCAAGTCTACTAAACCATTATCATTACTATCTGTTAAAGGAGCATCCATAGAAATATGGCGATTATTTCCTTTTATTGCATCTGATATTCGTTCCTGTGATAAGTTAATTTCATCTGCAATTTCTGAAATAGAAGGTTTTCTTTCGAATTCTTGTTCAAACTTATTAGATATCTTATTTATTTTATTTACTGATCCAACTTGGTTAAGTGGTAAGCGAACAAGACGACTTTGATCAGCGAGAGCTTGCATAATGTTTTGGCGAATCCACCAAACTGCATACGAAATAAATTTAAATCCTCTTGTGTCATCAAACTTCTCTGCTGCTTTTATTAATCCAATATTACCTTCATTAATAAGGTCTGGTAAACTTAGTCCTTGGTGTTGATATTGTTTTGCAACCGAAACAACAAAGCGTAGATTTGCTCTTGTAAGTTTTTGGAGGGCTTCTTTATCACCTTCTTTTATCTTACGAGCAAGTGTAATCTCTTCTTCTGTCGTGAGAAGTTGTTCTTGTGTAATCTCTTGTAGATACTTATCAAGAGTAGAATCTTCTCGATTGGTAATCGATTTGGATATCTTTAGTTGTCTCATTTGTATGCAGGTTTAGTGCTATTTGCAAATATATAGATTTTATTTTATATTGACAAGAACTTTAAATGATTTATTTATATCATTATATATAATCTTTATAGTTGACTATTTGAATGGGCTTTTTAGGTGTGTCTGTAGCTTCTTTCTTCTTTTTTAGCGTGTTTATTATACAAAAAGAATAAACGAGAACGCAAAATAAATTGCCTTCTCGTTTATTAAGGTTTTAAATTGATAGTAAAATACTATTGACCGATTTGTATTGCGAAATAATCTTTTTTGCCAGTAGGCCATACACCCTTAATATAAAGAACAGGGTCTTTCGCTGTTGAAGCTGATTTTACTGCGTTTTGAAGGTCAGATAATGATTTCATGGGTGTGTCGTTGACGTCTAGTATGATAAGTCCCTTACCAATTCCAGCTTTCTTTAAGGCTCCATCATTAACCTTTATAACCTCTAAACCATAACCTATTTTTAGTTCATTCTTTTGTTGTTCTGTTACAGTGCGGAAGTTTCCACCAAGTACATCAAGGTCGGCAGACTTCATTATATTTGTGTTTCCTTGTGCATTCTTAAGTGTAACAGTCTTACTCTCTTTATTTTTATTGTGGAGGTAAGTGATTGTGAGTTTGTCACCAGGGCGTTTTCCTGCCATGAGTTCTTGAAGTTCAGACATTTTTGTAACCTTTTTACCATCTACAGCTACAATAACATCTCCTTCTTTTAATCCTGCGGCTTCACCAGCGCTATTGTTTTCAACCTTTGAAACATATATACCTTCGTTTGTCCCAAGATCTAAGTCT
>JBQMYA010000005.1:0-80433 GCA_052173735.1 Prevotella sp. | reverse complement strand
AGCGCACACGTCTGGGGGGCGCGAGGTCGCTGGTTCGAGTCCAGTAATCCCGACTCAATTTATAACGAAAGGAAAGATGATTTGCATCTTTCCTTTTTTTTATTCCTTTGAATTTGAATCACGATAATTTATTTCTTGCGCTTCAATTGTGATTCTTCTTGGAATAGAAGAAATGTGAGTTGTTTGTAGTTTGTTTGTTTATTAAAGAATGTTTAACGACTTATTAAATGAATAGAGTTAATGTAATTTAAAGATGTTCCAATAAAAATAGATAGATTTTGCCTTGATGTTCTTGATTGAATATCTCTCGCTTTATTTTCAATAACGGCGAAGAATGTAAATTAAAACGTGTTCGTTTTGTGGCAATTAGATAGAAAATGAGGTGTAAAGTCAGTGATTTTAGATTGAAAAAGCATACTAAATAGACCATGAATGCAGTGTTATTTCAATATGTAATGTAGTGTTTTATACTATAATATCATTACTTTTTCTCTCTTTTGATGATAAAAAAGCAAAGAGTTCTTATGTTCTAGAAAAATAAAAGCTATTCAATTACGATGAAAGTAGGGTGGAGATGTTCAATAATACATTTTGGATAGTTTATAAAAAGATGCTTTTTGAAGATATTTTGACTTAGATTAGAAGAATATTTATATACTTTAAGTTCTAAATAAAGGTTAAAATAACATTCAAAAGTGTGATGTGAAAAAGATAAAAGACTCTTGTTTTACTTTGGATAAAGAATTAAATATCATGCTGAAAGCATAAAAACAGAGGGATATTTTTGCTGTATTTAGAATTAAATTGTACCTTTGCAACGCTTTTCGGTGTAATCGCTGGCGAGAAGAAGTGTTGCTCGTTATGTTACATTGGAACGACAAACAAATTTAATTATCAAACAAAAATGGATTTAATTAAAATTGCTGAAGAAGCATTTGCAAGTGGCATTCAAGCTCCAGAATTTAGAGCGGGTGATACAGTTACTGTCGCTTACAAAATCGTCGAAGGTACAAAAGAACGTATCCAACGTTATCGTGGTGTTGTTATTAAGATCTGCGGACACGGTGACAAAAAACGTTTTACAGTTCGTAAGATGTCTGGAACTATTGGTGTAGAGCGTATCTTCCCATTAGAATCACCAAACATCGAAAGCATTGAAGTGAACAAACGTGGTAAAGTTCGTCGTGCTAAATTGTATTACCTACGTAAACTTACAGGTAAGAAAGCACGTATTAAAGAAAGAAGAACTCCTGTTGGAGAGTAAAATAAAAATGCAGCATTCAGATGAGTGCTGCATTTTTGTTTCCTATAATCTTTGTAAAAAGCCTCTTACATTTACTTTTATTATATAGAGATATGTATGTTGGCAGAGATAATAGCAATTGAGTGGAGGTTGGATAATATTCTTATTAAGATGCAAAGAGTTTCTTCTTAAAAGACAAAAGAGTGGTTGAATGGAACGGTAGAATTAGTTTTTCGATCGAGGAGTAGGATGTTCCGTGTGGTCTTCATAGTTAATTTCGGCATCGCTTTCACCATGTAATGCCTTTTGGAAATCGTTCCAGTTTTGGAAACCTGCAAGAAGTGCAAGTTTGTTAAGAGTGTCTGTCGACAATTTCTCGGTTCCTTTAACATGGTTCCATAATTGTTTTAGAATCTTCCCACTAAGTGTTATTTGGTGTTTTGAGAACGAAAGGACAACTTTTTCCATGTCTGTTGTGGCAGAAATAGTTTTTCCTAAACTCTTTTCAATTACCTTTCTGAGTGTAGATAAATCATGCTTCATTGTGTTATGTAAATAATATCAATATTAAATATCTATATTTGTATTGCTCTATTTGATTGAAACAATAGTGTTAATCGCTGAAAATTTTACATGCAAAGGTATTGAAAAATACTTAATAGCACAATATAAAGAATATAATTATTTTACTTCAAAAAGCTTAATTTTGCGTACTTGCAAAACAAGGATTGAGGAAATAAAAAACAACGAGAATATAAAGATATAATTATTCAAAATAAATGAACAATGAAAGAATTAGCTTTAAAGTATGGATGTAATCCAAATCAAAAGCCTTCTCGCATTTATATGCAAGAAGGAGAGTTGCCTATTAATGTATTAAATGGACGTCCTGGTTATATAAACCTATTGGATGCATTGAACAGTTGGCAGTTGGTTAAGGAGCTAAAAGAAGCTACAGGACTACCTGCTGCAGCCTCTTTTAAACACGTTTCGCCTGCAGGTGCAGCAGTGGGATTGCCTCTTAATGACATACTTAAAAAGATTTATTTTGTTGATGACTTAAAAGTTGAACTCTCTCCATTGGCTTGTGCTTATGCAAGAGCACGTGGAGCCGACCGCATGAGTTCATATGGTGATTTCATTGCACTTAGTGATGTGTGTGATGAAGCTACTGCTTTGATTATTAAAAGAGAAGTGAGTGATGGCGTTATTGCACCTGGATATACTCCAGAAGCATTGGCTATTTTGCAAGAAAAGCGCAAAGGTACTTATAATGTCATTGAGATTGATGAGAACTATAAGCCTGTTGAGCTTGAAACAAAAATGGTGTATGGAGTTACTTTCGAGCAAGGTAGAAACGAAATTCAACTAAATGGAGAAGAATTATTCGCTAATATTCCTACAAAGAACAAGGATTTTAGTGACGAAGCGAAGAGAGACTTGATGATTGCATTGATTACTTTAAAATATACTCAAAGTAATTCGGTTTGTTATGTAAAGGATGGACAAGCCATTGGTATTGGTGCAGGACAACAAAGTCGTATTCACTGTACTCGTCTTGCTGGTAATAAGGCAGATATTTGGTGGTTGCGTCAAAACCCCAAAGTGATGAACTTGCCTTTCAAAGCAGGTATTGGACGTGCCGACAGAGATAACACTATCGATATTTATATCAGTGAAGATGCTGAAGATGTATTGAAAGAAGGTGCTTGGCAACAATTCTTTACAGAACAACCTGAACCTCTTTCTCGTGAAGAAAAGAAAGAATGGATAGCAAAGAACAATAAGGTGGCTTTAGGAAGTGATGCGTTCTTCCCATTTGGAGATAATATCGAACGTGCTCATAAGAGTGGGGTTGAGTTCATTGCACAAGCAGGTGGATCGGTGAGAGACGATAATGTTATTGACACTTGCGATAAGTATAATATCGCAATGGCATTCACTGGCATTCGTTTATTCCATCATTAATAAATAATTTTCGTATCTTTGCAAATGCAATGTCATCTTGCAGAGGTATAAAGGATATCATTTTGCAAGAGAAAGGACATTATATTTGCGTTCTGCAAGTTGATGTTCTTTTTCTTGTTTTAGGTGGGTTCTGAAAAGAAGACTTGCACAATTATAGTATAAATAAAATTAAACTGAGATTATGGCAGATATAGATGAGATTATATCAGGTGGTGGAATGGTTTTTAAAAAGACATCAGCTGGAGGCGATAAGGATAATGGAAAGGTAAAAACTAAAGCGAAGAAAAAACAGTATATCACTGGTGCTCATGGCAGTGGATCGGCAAAACAAAAAGCAAAATACCGCCAACAAAGAGCCAATCGCAAAACACAAAAGAAGCGTTGAATAAGGAGTTGTTTCCTTTTCAACGCTTCTTTAATTTTCTTATATCTTGTTTTCGCTCCCTTATATATAATAAAGGTGAAAACTATAATTTATCATTTACGAATAAAGGGCATTAATCTAAAGGCTCAATTGTTAAATGTTCAATTGCTCCATTGATTGAATTTAGAGTGATGTGGGTTATAAACTTCTTGCCGAAGAGTGAGCTGTTAAGCATTTCAATACGTCCAAATTGAGCTGCATAGAATTCAAATGACTGTTTGTTTATAGGCTCTCCTTCGAACGAAACCTTAATCTTTCCAGGTTGATTAACGTACAATCCTATGTCGTCTTTTTGCTTTTTATCAGGCAAAGCATTAGGGTCAATAGCAGGAATACTATTTAAATCGGCAATAACAGCATAGCAAGGTTCACCGCTAAAATCGTCTGCAGCACATAAACCAAAATGCTTTGAGAATCTAAAGGCAACAGAACGTTGTTGTTCTTTCTCTGGTGTAAAGGTGATAAGGAATTGAGTTGTGTCGCAAACCGTTTTGCCTTCGAATAGTTCTCTTAATCCTTTTTCCTTCAAATCAAGTTGGTTGAGCATCAGTTTTAGTTGCTCACCATCCTTGGGCATATATTCTGCTTCACCCTTAGAAAGCATGTCTTTACTCTCTCTCACTTCGTAAATGTCTTGTGCTATCAATTCTGCAGTCTTCCATTTGCTATCTGCATTGAGCGCATCTTGACTGAGAAAGTCTCTAGGATCGAGGCTTTTAGGTTTTAAAGTAGGGGTGAATTGCTTGAAAGGAGCAATGCTTTGAGCTTGTCCGTTGATTGCTGTTATCACACCATTTTGATCCAATTTTAGGTCAACAATACTGTGTTTGCGGTCAATTGCAAGAGTATAACGTTTTGAAGAGTCTGGTATTGCAGTGAGATATATATCCAATCCCACTATTTTATATGAAGTTTTGGGCTCTAAGTCCGCTTTCTTCTTTAAATAAATCTCTGCATATTGAGCGTATTCTCCAGGAGTATAAGTCGTCTTTTCAACTAAAATCGCCAACTTCATCTGCGTTTTTGGTAAGAAATAAGATATTCCATTGTTTGCATTTGTTTGCGAATTTGCGCAAAGAGCCATTATAGAAAGGAAGAGAATAAATAGTCCTTTTTTCATGAAAATTAGTCGTTTAATCGTTTAAATGCCTTTGGAAGGAAGTTAATAATATCACTTGCGATAAGCGATTCTTCGCCTATTTCCTTAACTGCAAGGTCTCCTGACAATCCATGAAGATACATTCCGAGGAGTGAAGCCTCACATTGTGAGTAGCCACGAGCAAGCAATGCGGTAATAATTCCAGTTAAAACGTCTCCACTTCCTGCTGTTGCCATACCTGGATTGCCTGTTGTGTTGAAGAAGATATTGCCATCTGGAAGACATAAAGCACTGTAATGACCTTTCAATATGATGTAACATCCAAAGTGTTGAGCAAACTCTGAGGCCTTAATGAGCTGTTCATAGCTACTTGTTGAGGTTGCTCCTGTGAGTTGTTCTAATTCCTTTTGGTGTGGAGTCATAATGATGTCCTTAGGCAATTGCTGTAGCCAAGCACGATGATTGCCAAATATGTTGATGGCATCTGCATCGATAACAAGAGGGCATTGTGCACGTCTTATTTGTGCAATGAGTGCTATTGCGGTGGTTTCATTTAAGCCTAAGCCAGGTCCAAGACCCACTGCATGATAGCAATCGCAATCTATTGCTTCTGAAAAGAATTGTTCGTTGTTATCTAAATGTACCATTGCTTCAGGCACTGCAGTCTGCAAAATGGGATAAAGAGCTTGTGGAACGTGAGCCGTTAGCTTGCCAACTCCACTCCGAAGGCATGCTCTTGCAGATAAAACAGCAGCTCCTGCCATTCCTAAAGAGCCTGCAATGAGCAGTGCATGTCCCATTAATCCCTTGTGAGAGAATAGTTCTCGCTTCTTAAGTAATGGTATAATGTCGCCTTCTTCGATAATATTAAAAGTAGAAGACGTGTTTTTTATGAATTCACTTGATAATCTAATGTCTAAAACTTTCAATTCTCCTATGTGCTTTTGACAGTCTGCAAGGAGCATTGCAAGCTTCTTTTGTTGTAGAGTAAGGGTCAAGTCGGCATTGATAACATTCACTCTTACATTGTAAGTGTTGTCCTCAGGCATTAAACCAGAAGGTATATCAATACTCACAACCTTTGCAGGTGATTGGTTAATGTATTTCACTAAGGATGCAAAACCGCCCGATAGAGGTTTATTTATGCCACAACCAAAGAGACCATCTATCACTACTTCTTTTTCAGTTAGCTTGGGTGGGTCGAAGTTTGTGATAACTTCTGTGAAGTCTTTAGCACGCTTATGTTCCAATAAACGTTGCTTATTTTGTTCGCAATCGGGCGAAAGACTATTGTGAATGTTAAATAAATATATCTTAACGCTATATCCTTCACCAAGTAAAAGGCGTGCAACCGCAAGAGCATCTCCGCCATTATTGCCTGGACCTGCAAATACAATAAATGGTGTTTGTGTGTTCCAACGCTCGCAAATAACTTCCTTCATGGCTTTTGCCGCACGCTCCATTAGATCTAAAGAACTAATGGGTTCGTGCTCAATTGTATATTTGTCGAGCTCTTTTATTTGATTACTTGTGAATATTTTCATATTTGCAAAAATACAAAATTTAATGCTAATGTGTTCAAAGTATGGTATATTTTTAGTAAATTTGCAACAAAATATAGTGTATTTAGAGATGGCTCAAATAACAATTAAAGATAAAACCTTTAAGACTTCTATTCCAGAAGCAGAGATATTGAAGAGAATTCAAGTAGTAGCAGATCGTATAAACAACGACATGAAGGATAAGAATCCACTACTATTAGCGGTGTTAAATGGTTCGTTTATATTTGCTGCAGACCTTATGAGGATGCTAACTATTCCTTGTGAGATCTCATTTGTAAAGCTAGCTTCATATCAAGGAACAACCTCTACAGGAACAATTAAAGAGGTGTTGGGTATCAATGAGGATTTAACTAACAGAACTGTTATTATTGTTGAGGACATAGTTGAAACAGGATTAACAATGAAACGAATGATAGAAACACTCGGAACACGCAATCCCGAGTCTATTCATATCTGTTCATTACTAGTGAAACCCGACAGACTTCAAGTACCTTTGGATATAGAATATGCTGTAATGGAAATTCCAAATGACTTTATTCTTGGTTATGGACTTGACTATGATCATCAAGGACGCAACCTAAGAGACATCTACACCATTGTAGAATAACCCCTAAATCATTTTCCTTCATTTTTAATGCTACGCTCTTTTGGCGTGGTTTTGAAAATGTATGCATTTTGATGAAAGGTAAAACGAGAGGTAAAAGCACACTGATAAAGCTTTTATTCTTATTCTTATAGAATACAAACAATATTAATATATCATCCTATAAAATGAACAATATCGTTATTTTTGGTGCTCCTGGCTCAGGAAAAGGCACTCAAAGCGACAAGCTTATTGCTAAATATGGTTTCGAACATATCTCTACAGGTGATGTACTTCGTAGTGAAATTAAGAACGGAACCGAGTTAGGTAAGACCGCAAAAGAATACATTGACAAGGGACAACTTATTCCAGACGAGTTGATGGTAGATATTCTTGCAAGCGTATATGATAGCTTTGGCAAAGAACATAAAGGTGTAATCTTCGACGGATTCCCACGAACAATACCACAAGCTGAGGCTTTAAAGGCTATGTTAGCAGAGCGTGGACATCGTATTGCTGCAATGATTGAGCTTGATGTACCTGAAGAAGAGTTAATGAAACGATTGCTTCTTCGTGGAAAAGAGAGTGGAAGAAGTGATGATAACGAAGAAACTATCAAGAAACGTCTTGGTGTTTATCACAATCAAACAGCACCATTGATTGATTGGTACAAGAAAGAAGGAGTTCATAACCACATCAATGGTTTAGGAGAACTTGACACAATATTTGGAGATATCACTACTGTAATAGATCAGTTGTAATATTTTCTCACTATATCTAATAGGGAGTTATGGAGTTATAACATCAACTTCATAATTCCTTATTTTGGTTTTTAAAAGGCTACAACATAGGTATTAAAAGCCTATAAATAGGCCATTTGTTTGTATAAAGATATTGCACGCATATAGGATAGCACTAAAACGAGAAAGGAAGTAAAGTTATGGCAGATTCAAATTTTGTTGATTATGTAAAAATATATTGTCGAAGTGGAAAAGGAGGACGTGGTTCTATGCACTTACGACACGTTAAGTATAATCCAAATGGTGGACCCGACGGAGGTGACGGAGGTGATGGCGGAAGCGTTTATTTGCGTGGAAACCATAACTATTGGACTCTTTTGCACCTTAAATTTCAACGACATGTCTATGCAGAGCATGGCGGAAACGGTGGAAGAGATAAGTGTCATGGAACCAATGGTAAACATCAATACATCGATGTGCCATGCGGAACCGTTGTATATGATGCCGAAACAGGTAAGTATGTGTGCGATGTTAAGCACGATGGACAAGAAGTTCTACTCTTAAAAGGTGGTAGAGGCGGTTTAGGAAACTTCCAATTCAGAACCGCAACCAATCAAGCTCCACGCTATGCGCAACCTGGTGAGCCGATGCAAGAGCAAACAATCATTCTCGAACTCAAGCTACTTGCCGACGTAGGGCTTGTTGGTTTCCCCAATGCAGGTAAGTCAACGCTTCTTTCTTCGTTATCAAGTGCACGCCCAAAGATAGCCAATTATCCTTTCACTACATTAGAACCCTCTCTTGGTATTGTTGGATATCACGACAATAAGTCGTTTGTAATGGCAGATATCCCAGGTATAATTGAAGGCGCAAGCGAAGGAAAAGGACTCGGATTGCGTTTCTTGCGCCACATAGAACGAAACTCCTTACTTCTTTTTATGGTGCCAGGTGACACCGATGATATCAAGAAAGAATACGAAATTTTATTGAACGAGCTTCGCAATTTCAATCCCGACATGCTCGACAAGCATAGAGTTCTGGCCGTAACAAAAAGCGATTTGCTCGACGAAGAGCTTATATCAATGCTTAAAGAAACGCTTCCCGAAGACCTTCCATGTGTGTTTATCTCGGCAGTTACAGGTCAAGGACTCAATGAGTTGAAAGACATTCTATGGAAAGAGCTTAACAGCGAGAGCAATAAGATTAAGGGAGTTATTGCCGAAGACACTCTTGTTCATCGTGATAAGGACATTCAACGCATTACAGAAGAGTTGGAAGCAGAAGGCGAAGATGAAGTTATTTTCGTAGAAGATGAAGATTTTGATGATTTAGAGGACTTTGAATATGTTGATTTGGAGGATGAAGAATGATTCCGAAGCTGTATCAATACCCAATTAATAACAATGTAATAGCCTTTTCAACCATGCGCTCTTGCGATGAAAACTCATTGCAAGCAGAGGGCAAGATAGATGATGCTTATGCCTCATTCAATATCAATCCTTGGGTAGGAGATAAAGAAGAGCGGGTGAATAGCAATCGTTTAGAATTGGCAAAAGCATTAGAAATCAACGAAAAAAACATCATCTTACCTCACCAAACTCACCAGACTGAGGTCAGACAAATTGCTTCTGAATTTCTTTCGTTGCCCTCTTCTGTTCAAACCATGCTGTTAGAGGGAGTCGATGCGCTGATAACCAACGAACTAAACGTGTGCATTGGCGTTTCAACTGCCGACTGTGTGCCTGTTGTTATGTATGATGCCGAGCACAAAGCCATAGCTGTTGCCCATGCAGGTTGGCGTGGAACGGTAGAGAATATTATGCGAAAGACAGTCGAAAAAATGTATCGTTCGTTCAATACCGACCCCAAAACACTGCAAGTAGTCATTGGGCCTTCCATCTCTTTCGAGTCGTTTGAGGTAGGAAGTGATGTGTTCAACGCTTTTAATGAAAAAGGACTTGCCGCCGATAAACAATGTGTTTGTTCATCGGCACAGCTTCTTTCGCTCAATAATAACAATGTGTTGGTAGACAATAGCGCAAAAGATAACGAACCAAAGTGGCATATCGACTTGGCTCAATGCAATAAAAAACAGCTCGAAAGCTTAGGTGTTCCCGCTCAAAATATCACTTTATCGGGCATTTGTACCTATTCAAACCATCACAAATTCTTCTCTGCTCGTCGTTTAGGAACGGCTTCTGGCAGAATATATACAGGTATTCTCCTTCGTGGGTAGACTGCCTTAAAGAAACACATTACCCTTTTGTTTAACCTAAAAGAATTTAAATGAAAACACTAAGCACACTCTGTTATATAGCTCTTTTAGGCTTGTTAGTGGCTTTTATGCCTGCTAACGATACCTTTACCGCAGCCGAACAGCAGCAAATAAGTATCGAAACGCCCCATTTGTTTGATGCTTCAAGCACGTTTAATATAGACTTTGGGGCTTTATCCTCAAATGAATACTCTTTCCCTTTGCCCGTAGGTAAGGCGTCGTTGTTAAGCAATAAGGACGTAGAAATAACCACTTCTAAAGGCGATGCGGTGAAAGCGATGTTCAATGGAACTGTGCGTTTGGCTCGAAAAATAGGCAATCGAGGTAATGTTGTAGTGATTCGACACGACAACGGCTTAGAAACGGTGTATGAAAACAATGCTCAAAATCTTGTGGCGGTAGCTCAAAAGGTAAAAGCAGGACAAACAATTGCGATCGTAGGAACAAAGAATAAGAAAGCAACTTGTTTGTTTTATATTATGCTGAATGGTGGAAAAGTAAATCCAGAGCTTGTTCTTGATATTAAGAAGAAGATGCTGAAGCAAACCATTTTGCAGTTTAAAAAGAAGGGAAAGCACGTTAATATCACCATTGTAGAGAAGAAAGACGAAAAAAATATCAAGAAAGAAGATAAGGAAAAGCGCAAAGAAGAGAAGGAAGAGAATATAAAAAGCGGTTCGTATAACAAGAATGGTGACTATGTTCTTAACCTTTCTACCCTTAAAAATGGCGAGTGGGCATTCCCATTGCCAGGCTGTCATATTATAAGTCCATACGGAGGACGACGTGGACACTCAGGAGTTGATATTAAAACAAAGCCCAACGATAACATATATGCAGCATTTGACGGAGTGGTTACCATGTCGGCTCCACACTATGGATATGGACTTTGCATTGTAATTAAGCATGCCGAAGGTCTCGAAACACTGTATAGTCATCAGTCGAAGAACCTCGTTAAGGTGGGACAAAAGGTGAAAGCGGGTGAAATTATAGGTTTAACTGGTCGTACAGGACGTGCAACAACACCCCATCTTCATTTCGAAGTGAAGTGGAAAGGACGACGCTTTGATCCTACATTGATGTTTAATTGTAAAGCACATACATTGAATAATGTAACAATGATCTTCTCTAGGCTGGGTAAAATAATAGCAACAAGTAATAAATAAACAAAACGTATTAAAATAAAAAAATATTGCGCACCGATTAAGTTCTGTGCGCTTTATTTTAATACTCTTTTTTCTTATCTTCTAAAAGCATTGCTTATGAGGTATAATATCATTGCTTTTGGAGTGCAAAATCAATGCTTTTAGATGCCAATGTCAATGCAATTGCAAGGTAAACGAAAACTACTTGTTTTTCAGGGAGATAGTAGCTTGAAATAATATTTTATTCTAACGAATAAACAAAAAAGGTATATAAAAAAGCAATAGAGTGCAAAATAACGTCTATTTTTTAGTAACTTTGCAAATAAAGAAATAAGGAACTAAACACAACTCTTTGTTGCAACACGCATAATTATTGAATGAATTTCAGTGAAGTAATAGGACAGGACGACGTAAAAAGTCGTTTGTTAACGCTTATAGAATCGGGAAAAATGCCTCATTCACTGCTTCTTCATGGAGCACCAGGATGTGGCAAGATGGCGTTGGCCTTGGCTCTTGCATCGCATTTGTTAGGCGAGAACGATGCCAATAATCCTAAAGCAACGAGCGTTAAGGCTATGCTTGATCGCTGGGAACACCCCGATTTGCATTTTAGCTACCCCGTTATTCGTCCTACTGGCACTACTGCTGATCATAAAATGATTAGTGACGACTTTGCCAAAGAGTGGCACTTGTTGCTCAAAAAAGGTCCATATTTTGATATGGATATATGGCTCGAGCACATGAACGCAGCCAATCAACAAGCTATTATCTTTGCTTCTGAGAGTGATAATTTAACAAGAAAGCTCAACTTAAAGTCGAGTATGGGTGGCTACAAGGTGGCTATTATCTGGTTGCCCGAGCGCATGAATGTTGAATGTGCCAACAAACTGCTTAAATTATTAGAAGAACCACCGCATCAAACGCTATTCATTATGGTGAGCGAAGCACCCGAACGTCTTTTAGAAACCGTTCGAAGTAGAACTCAAATGATTCAGGTAAAGCGCATAGATACTGCCGTTTTAGAGCGTGCTTTGGTGGAGAAAAGAGGCTTAGATGGCGACACTGCACATCGTGTAGCACAAATTGCTAATGGCAGTTGGTTAGATGCTATCAGAATGTTGAACGCAGATAGCGAGGCAAAACAATTCTTTAACGACTTTGTGGGCGTTATGCGTGCCTCATATCGGCGTGATATTCGTGAGATGAAAGCATGGAGCGAGCGTGTGGCAAGCTATGGAAGAGAAAAGCAAAAACGTATGCTTTTGTATTTTCATAGAATGTTCCGAGAAAATTTTATGTATAACTTTAAACAAAGTTCATTGATTCATTTCACTCAAGATGAAGAGCAATTTGCACAAAAATTTGCCCCCTTCATCAACGAAAGAAACATTGTTGAACTCTATGAACTTGTTGAACTAAATATAAGAGACCTTTCACAGAATGCCAATCCTAAGATTGTTTTCTTTGATTTTACACTTCGTGTAACGATGCTTCTGATACGAAAGTGACCAAATTAAAAATAAAGCGACAAGAAAGAATGAATTATAAAGATATGAAGTTTCATATGTTAGACGGAAGTACCCGTGGCATTTGTAACAAAGGTTGTGGCAGACAAGATAAACAACTCAATGCTTACGACTGGCTTGCAGGTACTCCTGGAAACATAGAAAGTACTGACTTAGTTGAAGTTCAATTTAAAAATACACGCAAAGGTTATTATCATAATGTTAATAATCTTGACCTAAAAAAAGGTGATATTGTTGCTGTTGAATCGAATCCAGGTCATGATATAGGCGTAGTTTCATTGACAGGACGCCTTGTTGAATGGCAAATGAAACGTGCAAACCTCAAACCTAACGAAGAAATTCGTCGTGTTTACCGTCTTGCTAAGCAAGTGGATATGGAGAAATATGAGGAGGCAAAGAGCCGAGAACAGCAGACAATGATTAAGAGTAGACAAATAGCTAAAGACTTAGGACTTAGCATGAAGATTGGAGATGTTGAGTATCAAGGCGATGGAAATAAAGCTATTTTCTACTATATCGCAGACGAACGTGTAGACTTTCGTCAACTGATTAAGGTGCTTGCCGATGCTTTTCATGTGAGAATTGAAATGAAACAGATTGGAGCAAGACAAGAAGCAGGACGCATTGGCGGTACAGGCCCTTGCGGAAGAGAATTGTGTTGTGCTTCGTGGATGAAGAACTTTGTTTCTGTAAGCACCAATGCTGCACGTTTTCAAGATATTTCTCCCAACCCACAAAAGCTGGCAGGAATGTGTGGAAAGCTTAAATGTTGTTTGAACTATGAGGTAGATAACTATATAGAATCGGGCAAAAGACTTCCAAGTAGAGAGATTTCTCTGCACACATTAGAGGCAGAATACTTCTTT
Organism: Prevotella sp.; assembly: GCA_052173735.1. Taxonomy (GTDB): domain Bacteria; phylum Bacteroidota; class Bacteroidia; order Bacteroidales; family Bacteroidaceae; genus Prevotella. The sequence continues at coordinate 67,002 of JBQMYA010000005.1, read as the reverse complement.
TTTAAGGTGGATATTTTAGCGGGTTTGGTTACTTATTCTACCGATAAGAATATGGCAACCAACCTAGAAACAATTACTGCTGAACGTGCACGACGTATTATTGAAATGAATAAGCGTGGTGAAAAACCTGAAACTTTAACAGGGTCGAAGGAAAGAAAGCAGTCTGAACGTCCTAAAGACTTATTGGCTGACGCTGATATTAGTAGATTTGATAAGTCAAAAAATCGTGGTAATAGAAATGATAATAACGATAAACCACGTAATAACCAACGTAATCGACAAGGAAACGAGGGTCGTAGACAAGGTAACAGAAATGGTGGCAAAGGACAAAATCGTCGAAATGGTGCACCGCAACATTCAAATGAGAATGTAAAAAACAATATTCCACGCAGTGAATAGCCAACAAAACAACAATAAATGGAGGCATTTTGCCTACTTATGCTTTTTCTTTTGCACGATTTTGACATTCTGCATGTCGTGCAAAAGAAATGTTGTTTATCATCATTATCAACATACTTCTATTGTAGGGTGGGAGCGAAATGATACTATTTCGTATGCTATTCCTCGATTAAAAGCAAGTGGAATCTATTCTATTAATGTGGGATTGCGTGTTACAAACGACTATCCTTTCACAGGATTAAGTCTTGTTGTGGAGCGAAAAGTGTACCCTTCGAAAGACATTAGAGTAGATACTTTGAATTGTATGATAATGGATTCGAAAGGAAATGTAGAGGGTAAGGGAGTTAGCTACTATCAATACGACTTTCCTTTGTCTACCCTTCGCCTAGAAAAAGGCGATTCTTTGTCACTTGTTGTGCGTCATGCCATGAAGAGAGAGATTCTTCCAGGAATCTCGGATGTTGGTATTATGCTAAGAACGAATTAAGTTTCGAGAGGCATCTATTCGTAAGAAGATGAATAGAAGCAACGTGAATCCCCATAAAGATGAACCTCCATAGCTGAAGAATGGTAACGGAATACCAATCACAGGCAACAGACCTAATACCATTCCGACATTAATGAAAACGTGAAAAAGAAAGATACTAAGAATGCAATAGCCGTATATTCGCCCAAACTTAAAGGTTTGTCGTTCGGCAAGATGAATGAGGCGAAGGATCAATGCCAAGAATAATAAGAGTACACCAGCCGACCCTAGGAATCCTTCTTCTTCGCCAACGGTGCAGAATATGAAGTCGGTATCTTGCTCAGGAACGAATTTTAGCTTTGTTTGTGTGCCGTTTAAGAATCCTTTTCCCTTTAAACCTCCACTACCAATAGCTATCTCACTTTGATGAACATTGTAGCCTGCGCCCGACAAGTCTTCATCTAATCCAAGTAAAACATTGATTCGAACTCTTTGATGAGGCTCCATTACGTTATTCAATACATAGTCTGCTGAATAGAAAAAAGCAATAGAACCGATAGAGAATAACGCAATATAAAGATAATTATGTATGCGAGTGTGAAGCCAATTGTAGATGAGATAAAGAATGAGGAACACACTTAAAATAATTTGAATGATAACAATATTAAATGGAATAACAAACTTTGCAAAGAGGAAAGCAAGGAGTGTTGTTCCTATGGTTAATGCAAGAAGTTGTCGAACCATTTGTTTTTCTTTGCAATAAACGTGAATCATGCCTATTGAAGAGAGTTGAACGAGGAGCAATACGATGAATTTTCCTAAAGAAGTAGGGGTTTCGCTCAACATAATTGCTTCGTATTTAATACCTACAACAAAGTAAACAATCATTGCAACTCCAGTGAAAAGCACACTTCCAGGCATTCCTTCACGATAGAACATCAAGAAAAATGAGAAATAAACCAATGCCGATCCTGTTTCTCTTTGTCCAACAATAAAGATCATGGGCAAAATAACAATGGCAAGAGCAATGGCAAAATCCTTCCATCTTTGCATGTTAAAGGTATATCTTCCCATAAACTTTGCAGCGGCTAATGCCGTGGCAAACTTGGCAAATTCAGCAGGTTGCAGTCGCAAAGGTCCCATTACAATCCACGAACGAGAGCCTTTAATTTCGTGAGGATTAAAGATAGTGGCAAAGAGAAGCAGCAAGAGTAGTCCGTATATAACGTATGCAAAGGTGTCATAAAAACGATCGTCCATCATAAGAAGAACGAAACCGAGGCATATAGAGGTTCCTATCCAAACAATTTGCATGCCTGAACGAGAGCTTAAACTGAGTATTTCGGTAGAACCATAGGTGTAACTTGCACCGCATACACTTAGCCATCCAAAAGCAAGTAGTGCGATATATATAGCTATTGTCCACCAGTCTAAAGAGCGAAGGATGCTCGTTGACTTCTCTTTTTTTCTACCTGTGACCTGCCCCATATGCTATTCTACGTTGTTGGAAGTCTGTAGCCATCTTTTCAGAACTATCAGATAATCCACCTTTAATATATTGTTCCATCATTAAAGAGCCAATAGGTACACCATAATCGGCTCCAAATCCACCATTTTCTACATACACTGCAATGGCAATCTTAGGTTTGTCCATAGGCGCAAAACCCATAAATACAGAGTGGTCGTGCCCTCTATTTTCTGCCGTTCCTGTTTTTCCGCAAACCAAGTAATCTGCTCTGTTGGCGGCTTTACATGTTCCCTTAATCACAGAAGAGCGCATACCAGCAACTACCCAGTTGTAAGAACGGCGACTTGCTTTGGTGTAATGCTTTCTTGTATATAAGGTATCGAGTGGCTCTCCCTTTACTTTTTTGACCACATGAGGCACATAATAATATCCTCTATTAGCGATAGTAGCTCCAAGATTAGCGATTTGTAGGGGTGTAAGGTTCACCTCTCCTTGTCCAATAGATATTGAAATGACCGTTAAACCATTCCAAGAGCCTTTGTAAGCCTTGTCGTAAAATGTGGCATTAGGTATTAATCCACGCTTTTCTCCAGGCAAATCAATTCCCAATTTGTATCCAAATCCCATGCTAACCATATAATCTCGCCATGTATTCATTGCATTCTCTACATTTCCATACTTGCTTTTATTTCCTATCATGTAGTAAAGTCCCCAGCAAAAATAGGCATTACATGATGTACTTAGGGCTTCGGTTACAGCCAATGGCGATGAGTGGGAGTGACAACCAACGTGTAGTCCTTTATAATAAAAACCGTGATGGCAGCTTAACATGCTTGTAGGAGTGAGAATACCTTCGGTTAAATAGGTGAGAGCTTGCGATGTTTTGAAAGTAGAACCAGGTGGATATTGCCCCATAATACTTCTGTTTAGAAGCGGTTTCCACACGTTTCTAGATAAAGCAAGGTTGTTTTTACCACGTTGTTTTCCCACCATTAGTCGGGGATCGTATGTGGGTGAAGACACCATACACAGCACTTCTCCTGTTGAAGGCTCAATAGCTACGATGCTTCCAATCTTTCCTTCCATCAGTCTTTCACCTAAAGCCTGAAGCTGAAGGTCTATACTTAGGGTCAAATCTTTACCTGCAATGGGTTTATGGTCGAGCTTTCCATTTTGATAACTGCCCTGAATTCTGCCATGAGCATCACGTAATAGTATTTGAACTCCTTTCTCTCCACGTAGTTGTTTCTCATAAGAACGCTCAACACCAAGCTTTCCTATGTAGTCGCCAGGTTGATAATAATCGTCCGATTCGATATCACTTGGAGATGCTTCTGCCACATCTCCCAATACATGAGCAGCATAAGGATATTGATAAAGGCGAATACTTCTCTTTTGAATGTAGAATCCTGGGAATCTAAACATACGTTCTCTGAATACACTAAACTCTTTATCTGAGATTTGACTCATGAATAATTGTTGTGTAAAACGGGAATATCCAGGATTTTTTGAGCGGTCTTTTATGTCCTTCATTCTGTTTATAAAGAACTCTTTTGTAATACCAATTGCATTACAAAATTCCATAGTATCGAGCCTTCCGCTTTCTTCATTCATCACAACCATAATGTCATAAGATGGTTGATTGTAAACAAGAAGTTTTCCAGATCGATCGAATATAAGTCCACGAGAAGGGAAATCAACTTTCTTCAAGAATGCATTACTATCGGCATTCTTCTTATAATCATCGCTAAGTAATTGCAAGGTGAAAAGCCTTACGATGTAAATAATAACAATTCCTATCGCAATTCCAGCTATAATAAAACGTCTTTTTTCGAGATGATAATCAACCATTGTTCTTTCTTATGTTTTCAATTGCAAGAATAAGTATCAATGTAAGTAATGTACTTCCACCAACACATTCGAGCCATCGCAGCCAATTAAAGAAGTTAAAGGTCTCTAAAGTGAAGAAAAGGAGACAGAAAAGGAGTATTAATGGTAATGAAAAATAGATGAAACGGGCAAACCCTAAACTCCTAAGAGTGGGTTTTAAATCATCGGGACTCTCACGGTTTATAAACAATAAAAGTAGATATGGCTGTATAAGAGCAATGAGAGTCATTGATGTAGTTGCTACTCCAGGAGTGTTTGCAAACACATCTACAATCAAGCCAGTAATGAAACCAGCTATTAAAGAAAACCACTTTGGAATATTACGACGTATTCCAATTACCATATATATATATAATAAAGGTGTTGCACATTGAAATAAATGAATATGATTAAGTACTAATACTTGTGCAAGAAGTAATAGTATGTACCATAAAATACTTATAAGAGTTCTTGAAGTCATTATTTCTTTGTTCCTTTATACTGGTGTTTGCTAAGAATTTTCTATTTAATTAGAAACCAACAAGAAAAAGAATACTCTTCCTTTTCTTGTTGAATGTGGCTTAAAAGCGTTTTATATATTTTTTATTAGTTACCTTGAATTGAATCTTGAGCAGCTCTCATTAATTCTATTCGTTCTAACATTGGAGTGTTGTTGATGATAAAGACGTCACGAAGAGTGCTGAAATTCGTTGCTAATTTCACTTTTAGTCGATATGATAAGCCGTCTGCAGAGTTGTAAGCATTGGTTACTTTTCCTACAGTTATGCCTTGTGGAAATATCGAAGAATAGCCACTTGTAACAATTTCATCATACTTGTTGAGTCGAGCATGACGTGGTATATCATCTAAAAAAGCAAAATCACTTGCTCCTTTGTGCCAATGTAAGTATCCTAAATAGCCTTTATTCTTTATTGTGCAGCTAATATTTGATTTAGAGTTAAGCGCAGATAGCACAATGGAATAATGCTCGGAAACTAAATATACAATGCCAACTACACCTAAACCGCTAATAACCCCCATGTTAGGAGCAACGCCATCTGCACGTCCTTTGTCAAGAGTTATAAGGTTGTCGATTTGATTTATCGAGTTGGTAATGACTTTTGCAGGTATGATGTGAAAGCCATTGAATAACTCTTTATTATCAATAACGATGTTGCTACTGTCTTTTGCCGTATTAAGAATACGTTGATTGAGTACAGTTATTTGGCGTTCTAACTCAATATTGCGCAAACTTAGTTGTTGATTCACATCTACAAGTGAGAAAAATTTCTCGATATTAGAACTTAAATCATATACTTTTCCTGCAACACTATTAGCAGATGAGAACCAAACACTACTTTGATAGCTGTTGTATTGAAACAAAAGTATGATACTAATGATTTCTAATACAACAAAAACGAACCAATGATTATATTTAGATAGAAACTCTAAAAGGTTTCTCATAGGCCTTTTCTTAACGCATCAAGAATGAGAAACGATCAACATTTTTCAGTGCAATGCCTGCACCTCTTGCAACACTGTGAAGAGGATCTTCTGCAATATGGAAAGGAATGTTTATCTTATCTCGTAAACGTTTGTCTAAACCACGAAGTAAAGCACCACCACCACTAAGATAGATACCATTCTTTACGATGTCAGCATATAGTTCGGGAGGAGTACTTTCCAATGCACTTAGTACTGCATTTTCTATTTTTGCAATTGTTTTATCTAGGCAATGAGCAATTTCTTGATAGCAAACAGGAACTTCCATGGGTAGAGCTGTGATACGATTAGGACCATGTACGATGTAATCTTCAGGTGCTTCGTTGCCTAAGTCAGTAAGAGCGGAACCCACATGTATTTTGATTCGTTCTGCCATTCTTTCACTTACACGCACATTATGTTGTCTACTCATATATTCTTGAATGTCTGCTGTAAGGTCATCTCCTGCAATTCGGATAGAGTTGTTGCTCACAATACCACCTAAAGAGATAACGGCAATCTCTGTACTACCACCACCAATGTCGACAATCATGTTGCCTTCGGGTGCTTCAACGTCAATACCGATACCTATTGCGGCAGCCATTGGTTCAAAAATCAGATAAACATCACGTCCATCTGCATGTTCTGCAGAGTCTCTAACTGCACGAAGTTCAACTTCAGTAGAGCCTGAAGGAACACCAATAACCATTCTTAGAGAAGGAGAGAATAATCTACTTCCACTGTGAACCATTTTAATTAAGCCTCTCATCATTTGCTCGCAAGCAGTGAAGTCGGCAATTACTCCATCACGAAGAGGACGTATTGTGCGGATGTTGTCATGTGTTTTTTCATACATGAGCTTAGCTTTCTCACCCACAGCTATCATCTTGTTGTTTGTTCTGTCAAGTGCAACAACCGAAGGTTCGTCTACAACTATCTTATCATCGCTGATGATAATGGTGTTTGCAGTACCTAAGTCCATTGCAATTTCTTGGATAAATGAAAAAAATCCCATATTCTATTTCTTTTAACTTGTTGTTTCTCGGTTTGTACTTTGTGCGCTATTACAAGGCAATCAAACCGCAATAACAGTTCTTTGATATTCTATTTTTGTGAAGAGAACCAGCCATGTATTGCTGTGTCGTAATGACTACTAACACCAAAAGCACGTGTTGCAAACATTTGGCGTTGTGCAAGTGTGGTTTGAGCACCGTTCTCTTTTAAGATGTCGAGTAGTATGCTGTATTCTTCTTTACTTGGAATAATAACCACATCATTAAAGTTTTTAGCTGCAGCACGAATGAGAGAGATACCTCCGATATCAATTTTTTCGATGATATCTGCTGAAGATGCGCCACTTTCGACAGTCTTTTCAAAGGGGTAAAGGTCAACCACTACAAGGTCGATAGCAGGTATTTCATATTCGATAACTTCTTTTTTGTCGCCCTCATGCTCACGACGTGACAATATTCCACCGAATATTTTAGGGTGAAGAGTTTTAACACGACCTCCTAATATTGAAGGATATGAGGTTACACTTTCTACCTTTTGGCATTCATAGCCTAACGATTCAATAAACTGTTGAGTACCCCCTGTAGATAAAAAATTAACTCCTTGAGCGTGCAATGTTGCAAGCAACTCGTCTAAACCATCTTTATGAAAAACCGATATTAATGCGGTTTTAATTTGTTTTGTTTCGGGCATTGTTATTATTAATTATGTGATTATATGGTGCAAAGGTATAAAAAATAAGCAGAAATGTCCCTCCTTTTTTCGTGTGTTTTTATATTTTATGCCTTAAAATGATACATTTCAAATCATTAGAGGTTAAAAACTCCATTTTAGCTCTCTTTTTATTTCTCTCTTGTTGCTTTTTTGTCGTAATGCTTTTTGTGGTTAATATGTACAATTTAATTGTTTTTATGAGTCGTTTTTCATTGCTTTTACCCCAAAAATCACTTATTTTTATTACCTTTGCAGTGCTTCTTTAAAAATAAAAAGAATGACTACTTGGAATTAGGATAATGTAGAAAGATATTAAAGAAGAATTGTATATAGAATAGATTATTAAAAAGTTAAGTATGAATAAAATTTGGATAACAATGTTGGTGGGGCTTATTATGGCTTCATGTGGTGGAAGCTCGTCTAGCAATGACCCCATACTAACACCTCCAACTCCTACACTTGAAGACGTAAAAGTTACAGATAATGACCTTGTTAGTTATTTCAATCTTGATAAAACAAAGTATGTTTATCAAGCAATAGAAACATTAGTAGCACAAACAGGTACTAAAACTGTTAATGCAAAGAATATCGAAGTGCTTTCGACCTCTATTCAAGAGCGCAATGATAGCGAAGGAATGTTTAAAGTTTTAGTATCGGGAAAAGTTCAAAATAAGCCTTTTTCGCATACCATTACTTATACAGGTTTCGCAAAGAAGCCATCAGATTTTGATATGTCACACCGACTTTCTGTTAAGTGGAAAGATGGAATTGATTATCAAACCCAATTCGATTTTGATACACTATATCGTTTAAAGAAAACAGAAAAGTACACATCTGAATATCTTTCACAATTCTTTGACTTTGAAGTTTTAGAGCAAAATTCACAAAATGTTTATAAGTACACTGCAGATGATTTTGCAAAATTGCAGATAAGTAATTTTGAATTTAAGAGTGGTAGAAGCACAGGTACACTTACATTTGTGGTTACTTATAACGGCAATAAAGGCTATGTAGGTTCTGGAACCTATGCTCAGCCTGCTTTGTTGTTCGATAAAAATACTTATTATGCATCGAAGTTGCAAGTGAAGAAAGAGGTTGTAGCAGAATATTATATGCGTGGTGTTTACGAAAATACACAGGTGTTTTATTCGTCTTTCTTTGATTTTGATAAAGAAGCGTTCGCTCCAATTCTTAAATCAGTAAACAAAAGCGACTCTCAAAACACTCTTTCTTTGACCATTGAACTACAAGAAAGAAATGGTAGTGAGAATGTTTTGGCAACATTTACTAAAGAAGTTGAGGGTTTTAAATCATTAAGTACACTTGCAAAAGAATTAGGATTGTCTACAACAGCCGACCTTGGTGCATACATGGGAAAACGCTTTCGTACTGCAAATGATGGAGATTGGCTTGCCAAAGTGAAAGCTCTTCCAATACAAAACTGGATTAAGAATGTGCATTTTAGTTTGAAAAAGTCTTATGGTTACTTAGATTTAGAACGAGAAGAAGTGCGTATGAGTAATGGAAATTATCTCATTCCAGTGTGGAGAGCAGCATCAAATAGAGCATTTGATTTAGATGCTTACTTTGTAGATCCACGTTTTGAAGTAATAGAAGCAAAGAAAGAAGGTATATGGTTAAATCTTAAAATAAAATTATTACAGGTAAATGAGGTGGCACTTGATGGTGTAATATTACCATTAAACATACATCTTATAGCTAGTAACTAAATAGATATATTCTTTCCGTTTGTTGTTTAAACGGAATAATCAAAACAAAATAGTTCAATAAATAGAGAATTAAAGATTTAGTTCCTTTCTCTCTTAATCAAAACAACTGCATCTCTTTTGTGTAAAGAAAATGCAGTTGTTTTTCTTTATAAAGACTTTGATTTATAATAGTTTACCTCTTATTTTGAAATAGCATTCTTTTTGTTATTCAAAAGCATTGCTTTTAGCGTGTAATGTCAATGCTTTTACATTCTAAAAACATTGTTTTTACAAGACAGTTGCAGTGTGTCTAAATACAAGAAGTAGGAATAAAAAACAGAAAAATAACAAAAAATATTTGTGAGATTAAAAACAATGTATTACCTTTGCAACGCTTTTAACGGCTAATGGCGGGATAGCTCAGCTGGTTAGAGCGCATGATTCATAATCATGAGGTCACCGGTTCAATCCCGGTTCCCGCTACAAAAACAACGTAAACGCTTAAGAATTATTTCTTAGGCGTTTTTCTTTTTATATCCACTTTAGTGTGTTTTTTTCTTAATTTTGTTGATTTCTTTGTTTAAAAAGATGACCAACGAAAAAATAATCCTTAGCGTTTAAACAAAATACTAGATGAGATTCTTTTCGTTGTTAACCTTGTTCTTATTACATTTATTTTGTGCTTTTTATCTATGTGTATTATTTTGAGATGTAAAAGATTTTTTATGGATAAAGATGTGTTCTACTTTTATACCTAAGATAGGAGTAGATCTGTAGTAACTAAAAGACAAAAAACTAATAGTAAGGTGATATATAGTAGGAAAATGAAAAAAATGAAGTAAAAAAGAAAGGATAATAGAGTATTAAAAAGAAATGTAGAGAGTGCAAAATATCGGTAAAGAACCTTTGTTTAGGTGGCTATTATAGTGAAAAAAGAAGTGGTAAAAATAGGAGGAAAAGTGAATTTAAGGTATTCTTAACAAGCTGTGAACATAGAAAACTTAACTGTTAGGAGTTGAAAAAAAAGATAAAGCACGACGAATATCGTTTTTTTATACTAAATTTGTAGCCTATTATAGGCTTTAGAATAAAGCAATAGTAAGTGTAATGTTTAGAATAAAGAAACTAGATATATTTATTGTCAAGCAATTTGGATTGCTTTTTATTGGTACATTTTTTATTAGTCAGTTTGTGCTGATGATGCAATTCTTATGGCGTTATATAGACGATTTGATAGGAAAGGGGCTTACCATGGACGTGTTAGCGCAGTTCTTTTGGTACATGGGATTAATGCTCGTTCCACAAGCGTTGCCCCTTGCCATTTTGTTATCATCGCTTATTACCTATGGAAACTTAGGTGAAAGTAGCGAACTAACAGCAATTAAGGCTGCGGGTATATCGCTCATGCAATCGTTTAGAGGTCTTATTTTTATTACAATTCTTATTGTTTTCGCCTCGTTTTATTTCCAAAATAATATCGGTCCTACTGCTAATTTAAAGTTAGCACAGCTGATATTATCAATGAAAGATAAGAGTCCAGAAACCCAAATACCTGTGGGTGTGTTCTATGATGGTATTCCTAATAGCAATATCTATGTGCAAAAGAAAGATAATGAAACAGGAAAGCTATATGGAATTATGATTTACCGTATGACAGGAAGTTATGAAGACCAAGCCATTATTTTAGCTGATTCTGGAATGTTGCAGTCTACTGCTGATAGAAAGCACCTCTTTTTATCGCTTTGGAGCGGTGAGTGGTTCGAGAATATGCAATCGCAAGAGTTTACTAACACAGCGGCAGTGCCTTATCGTCGTGAGACTTTTGTGGATAAAAAAATCCTTATTCCTTTTGATGATGGATTTAACTTGACCGATGCTTCTTTGTTAAGTGGAAGTGCAAAGAGTAAGAGTATGGATGCTATTTGGCATTCTTTAGACTCGTTGAATCACTATTACGACAGTGTTGGAAATGTGAATTTTAAAGAATTGTCGTATTTATATAATCCAGTGAAAGTAAAAACAAGTCGTGATTCATTGCGATTAGAAACCAAAAGGGCATCATTAAAACAGACATTCGATGTAGAAACAGATTATAATAAATTGTCGAGTGCACAGAAACAACAAGCAGTGAGCAGTGCTATTGCCAACATACAAAGAGATATAAGCGAATTAGACTATCGAAGTATGCTTACAGTTGATGGTGACGTGGCAATACGTTTTCACTGGATAGAAGCTTATAACAAAATAACATTGGCACTATCTTGTTTGCTTTTCTTCTTTATTGGTGCACCATTGGGAGCCATTATTAGAAAGGGAGGCTTAGGTATTCCTATCATTGTGTCGGTGTTAGTGTTTATAACTTACTATATATTAGATAATTCGGGCTATCGTATGGCTCGTGAAGGAATATGGGCAATATGGTTTGGAAAAACACTTGCAATGGTGGTTTTGGCTCCAGTAGCAGTGTTTGTTACCTATAAAGCTAATAACGATTCGGTGGTATTCAATATGGATGCTTATCGAGTGTTCTTTACAAAATTACTCGGTTTGCGTCTGAAACGACATTTAGCATTAAAAGAAGTGGTGATTTATCCCCCTCATTACGAAGAATCTAAAGAAAAACTAAGATATTTAGACGGTTTGTTTGACAACTATTTGAGTAGAAAAAAATTGTTCCGTCTGCCCAATCCAATTAAAGTGTTCTTTAAATATCAAGACGATCATGAGATAGAACGATTGAGTGAGCAATTGGAAGAGGTGATAAACGATTTGGCAAATACTCGCAGTTCTAGAATTATTGCTTATTTAAATCAACTCCCAATATTGTCGGCAAAGGCTCATACACGTCCCTTTGACAGAAAAAGATACAATGTGTTGGCTGCTATTTGTTTCCCGCTCGGGATCGTTCTTTATATAAGAATGTGGCGATTTAGATTGCGATTGGCAAACGATATCAAAAAACTAATAGTGACAAACAAGCAAATTGTAAAAGAAATAGATAATATTCAACAAAAATAAAACGTAAAGGAACATAATTATAATATGGAAAAAGAAGAATTTAAGATAAGCAGTATAGAAGAAGCCATAAAAGACTTTAAAGAAGGAAAGTTTGTTATTGTGGTGGATGATGAAGACCGTGAAAATGAAGGTGACTTGATTATTGCTGCAGAAATGATAACACCTGAAAAGGTGAACTTTATGTTGAAAAACGCAAGAGGATTGCTTTGTGTACCTATTACAATGGAGCGTTGCAAAGAACTAGACCTTCCTCGTCAAGTGAGTGATAACACTTCGATGCTTGGAACACCATTTACTGTAACTGTAGATAAGTTAGATGGTTGTTCGACAGGTGTGTCGGCAAACGACAGAGCGGCAACCATTAAAGCTTTAGCAGATCCTAATTCAACTCCAGAAACATTCGGTCGACCAGGTCATATCAATCCTTTATATGCTCAAGAAAATGGCGTTTTGCGCAGAAGTGGACACACTGAAGCTGCTATCGATCTATGTAATATTGCAGGTTTGTATCCTGCTGGAGCGTTAATGGAAATCATGAATGAAGATGGAACCATGGCAAGAATGCCCGATTTGATTAAGATGGCACAAGAGTGGGATATGAAAATTATTACCATTAAAGACCTTATTGCTTATCGTTTGAAGGAAGAATCGGCTATTGAAGTGGGCGTAAAAGCTGATATGCCAACAGAATATGGGCACTTTAGTATCATTCCTTTCCGCCAAAAAACAAACGGGGTGGAGCATCTTGCCTTAGTGAAAGGTGAATGGAAAGAAGATGAACCTGTTTTGGTTCGTGTGCACTCATCATGTGCTACTGGCGACATCTTGGGCAGTCAGCGTTGCGATTGTGGCGAACAGCTACACAAAGCAATGCAAATGATTGAGAAAGAAGGCAAAGGTGTGATTATTTATATCCAACAAGAGGGTAGAGGTATAGGCCTAATGAACAAGATGGCGGCTTATAAACTACAAGAGGAAGGAATGGATACCGTTGAGGCTAACGTTCACTTAGGATTCAAACCCGACGAAAGAGATTATGGCTATGGTGCGCAAATGTTGCGTCACTTAGGAATACATAAAATGCGCTTGATAACCAATAATCCTACCAAACGAGTTGGTTTGGAGGCTTATGGACTTGAAATCGTAGAGAATGTGCCAATTGAAATTGCTCCAACCAAATATGACTACAAGTATTTGAAGACCAAAAAAGACCGTATGGGTCACACTCTTTCATTAGAATAAGAGAAAAAGGGGCATAAGACACTCGTCTTATATCAATGCCCTTATATATAAATAGGTGAAGAAGAAAAGTTGCTTCTTTGCACTATTGAAAGATATGCAGTTTGCTTTAGAGAATAATTCTCTTGCAAATTGCATATTTTTGTCTTGTAAAAAATTAAAAAACGAACATATTATCTTAAATAAGAAATTATTTTATTATTTTTGTTGCGGTATTAATTTATAATTTTAAAATAAATGACACAATTATCAGATTGTTTAAAAAGACTATCCCCTTCGGCAACACTTGCCATGTCTCAAAAGAGTAATGAAATGAAAGCTAATGGCATTGACGTCATTAATATGAGTGTTGGTGAACCAGATTTTAATACCCCAGATCATATTAAAGAAGCAGCAAAGAAAGCGGTAGACGATAACTTCTCTCGCTATTCTCCTGTTCCTGGATACCTAGAACTTCGCAAGGCTATTGTTGAAAAACTAAAGAATGAAAACCAATTAGAATATGCTGTTACTGAAATCTCTGTTTCAAATGGAGCTAAGCAATGTGTATGTAATGCAGTTCTTGCATTGGTAAATCCAGGAGAAGAAGTCATAATTCCAGCTCCATATTGGGTGAGTTATCCAGAAATGGTAGAGATTGCAGGTGGAAAGTCGGTATTTATAGATACAGATCTTTCAACCAACTTTAAAATAACTCCAGAACAATTAGAACACGCAATCACAGAGAAAACTCGTATGTTGATATTGTGTTCTCCAAGTAATCCAACAGGTTCAGTTTATTCAAAAGAGGAACTAGAAGCTTTAGCAGAGGTGATAAAGAAACATGAAAACCTCTATGTCGTGTCTGATGAGATATACGAACACATTAATTATATAGGAAAACACGAATCTATTGCGCAGTTCCCAGGAATGAGAGAACGTACTATTATAATAAATGGTGTCTCGAAAGCTTATGCAATGACAGGTTGGAGAATAGGTTTCTTGGCAGCTCCTGAATGGATTGCAAAAGGTTGTAATAAACTACAAGGACAATATACAAGTGGTCCTTGCTCTGTAAGTCAAAAGGCAGCAGAGGCTGCTTATAAGGGAAGTCAACAGTGTGTAGAAGATATGCGCTTGATTTTCGAACGCAGAAGGAATCTAATCGTCAAACTTGCAAAGGATATTCCAGGACTTGAAGTGAATGTTCCTGAAGGTGCTTTTTATCTTTTCCCTAAATGTTCTGCATTCTTTGGAAAAGAATATGGAAAATATAAAATCAGTAACTCTACAGATTTTGCAATGTTTTTGCTAGAAGAAGGTCACGTGGCAACTGTCAGTGGAGATGCTTTTGGAGCTCCAGATTATTTCAGAATGAGTTATGCAACAGATGATAAAACAATTATAGAAGCACTTGCTAGAATAAAAATGGCTTTAGAAAAGCTACATTAGTAAAGAGGAAAAACTAACGCAAAAAGAAGAACGAACGATGAAATATGTCAGAATGCCGTTAAAACTTCTTAACAAAGGCTGTGTTTCTATATAAAATAATTATCTTTGCGTTATTCTTTAGGTGGCTAAGTTTGATAAATGTCAATAAAACATTGCTCTCAAGAAAAATATAAATCTCGAATAATAAACAATTAAAATTATTAATAACTAAAGTAACTCAAAAATTATGGCAACAACAAAACAAGCAGCCAGCCCTAAGAAATCACAGGGCTTTCAAGGAATCAGAGCAGCGTTCTGGGTGATCGTTGTATGTTTCATTATTGCAGTATGTATTTTCAAGTTCGTATTGGGTAACCCAGAGAACTTTGTTAATAACGATCCTACTGCAGCAGTAAAAGAAGGTAATATCCTAGGTTTGATGTATAAAGGTGGATTTATCGTACCTATCATCCAAGGTTTATTGCTAACTGTATTAGCTCTTTCTGTAGAACGCTGGTTGGCTCTTAACACAGCATTTGGTAAGGGTTCTCTTTCTAAATTCGTTGCAAACATCAAAGCAGCGTTGAATGCAAACGACTTCGTTAAAGCACAAGACCTTTGCAACAAACAACAAGGTTCTGTAGCAAACGTTGTTTCTGCATCTTTGAATGCTTACAAAGAAATGGAAAATACTAAAGGTTTAAAACTAAGCCAAAAGGTTTCTAAAATTCAACAAGCTCACGAAGAAGCAACTCAATTGGAAATGCCTACATTACAAATGAACCTTCCTATTATCGCTTCTATCGTAACATTGGGTACACTTACTGGTCTTCTTGGTACTGTTATCGGTATGATCCGTTCGTTCGCAGCGCTTGCTGCTGGTGGCGGTGGTGACTCTTTAGCATTGTCAGAAGGTATTTCAGAAGCGTTGGTTAACACTGCGTCAGGTATCGCAACATCTTGGTTTGCTGTTGTTTCTTATAACACATTCACAAACAAGATTGATAAGTTGACATACGCTCTTGATGAGGTTGGTTATTCTATTGCTCAGACATTTGAAGCTAACCACACAGAAGAAGCTTAATTTTTGCTAACCCTTTAAAACATTTATCATTATGGGTAAAGTAAAAATTAAAAAGCAATCCACTTGGATCGACATGACTCCGATGTCAGACGTGATGGTGCTTTTGCTAACATTCTTTATGTTGACATCAACATTCGTAAAGAATGAACCAGTGAAAGTGCTTACGCCTAATTCGGTTTCTGAGATCAAAGTACCTGAGAAAGATGTTCTAAACATCCTTGTAGATAAACAAGGAAAAGTGTTTATGAGCATGGATAATCAACTTCAGATTGCTGAAGTACTCTCGGATATGACAGGTACATTCGGTGTGTCTCTTACTGCAAGACAGCAAGAGAAGTTCCAGAAAGATCCAATGTGGGGTGTTCCAATGGAAAAACTTGGTGCTTATCTAAATTTAGAAGAAGCAGATATGGCTAAGGAAATTAGTGGCCAAGGAATCCCTACAGATAGTATTGATGGAAAAATGAGTGAATTCCAACTTTGGGTTAAATCAGCAAAGAATGTTAATAAAGACATTAAACTTGCGATTAAAGCAGACGAAGGAACTCCTTATAGAGTAATCAAGAAGGTGATGTCTGAACTTCAAGACATGCAAGAGAATCGTTACTATCTTATAACTTCATTAAAAACACAGGAGGATTAACATGGACGTAGATTTAAGCGAAGGCAAAGGTGGAAAGCAGAAAAAGATGAGCACCCGTGTAGACTTTACACCGATGGTGGACATGATGATGCTTTTGATCACTTTCTTTATGGTCTGTACGTCATTGGCAAAACCCCAATCAATGGAGTTAAGTATGCCTAGTAACGATAAAAACGTGAATGACGCAGATAAGTCTGTAAGTAAAGAGTCTTACACAATTACATTATATCTAGCTAAAGATAATAAGCTTTATTATATTAAAGGTATTCCTAAGTATGACGATCCTTCTTGTTTAAAGCAAACAGATTGGAGCAAAGATGGAATTCGTAAGGTGTTAAGAACTCACGTTACAGAAGATGGAACACAACCTGTATTGCAGGTTTTAGCAGCCAAAGAAGCTCTTGATAAGAAGCGTTTAGCTGACCCCAAGAAATATACCGATTCTATTTATAATGCAGAATTAGGTAAAATTAAGGGTGGCGAGATTGATGGTAGTAAGATTTCTACCATGACAATCGTTATCAAATCAACTGATGACGCTAAATACAAGAACATGGTTGATGCTCTAGATGAGATGCAAATTAACGGCATAGGTAAGTACGTTATCGATAAATTAAGTGATAAGGATCTTCAATTATTGAAGAAAGCCAATATCCAATAATTAATCGGTACATGTAATTAACAATTTAAAACTGAAAACAAATGTCAAAAATAGATTTAGTTTCAGGTGAATGGACCGACTTGGTGTTCGAAGGTAAGAACCAGGCTTATGGTGCTTATCAGTTGCGTAAAGGCACAACTAAACGTAACATCATCTCTATTATTGCCGTTATTATTCTTGCTATTCTCATATTTGCTGGTTTAGCATTGAAGAAGATGGCAGACGAAAGAGCTGCAAAATTCGATGTCACAGAAGTGAATCAACTTTCACAATTGAACCAACCTAAAGAAGAAGCTAAGGTTGAACAAAAAGTAAAACCAAAAGTTGAAGAACAAGAACAGGTTGTTGAGAAAGTGAAATCTTCTATTAAGTTCACCCCTCCTGTGATTAAGAAGGACGCAGAAGTTAAGCCTGAAGAAGAAATAAAGACGCAGAACGAGTTAATGAATACTAAGACTGCGATTGGTTCTTTCAATGTGAAAGGTAACGATGAAGATGGTGGTACTGTGCTAAAAGCTAAAGAAGTGATAGCACAACCAGAACCTCCAAAGCACGTAGAAGAGAACAAGGTCTTTGATATTGTAGAACAAATGCCTTCATTCCCTGGAGGACCTGCAGAGTTAATGAAGTGGCTTAGTAGTCATGTTCAGTATCCTGCAATTGCTCAAGAAAATGGTGTTCAAGGACGTGTTATTGTTGCTTTCGTTGTAGAAAGAGACGGATCGGTTACAGACGTTACTGTTGTGCGTTCTGTAGACCCATCACTTGATAAAGAAGCTGCACGTGTTGTACGTCAAATGCCTAAGTGGATACCTGGTAAACAAAATGGTGCCGCTGTACGTGTTAAGTACAATGTGCCTGTAACTTTCAAGTTACAATAATACAGAAATATAAGGGCAAAGGTTTAATTCCTTTGTCCTTATTTCTTTTTATCCTTTTGTTTCTTATGTTAGGAAATCACTCCAAGTTTAATTCCTTTTCTTTTGTAGTCTGGTATTATTGATATTCTGCTAAACCTATACTCTATTTTATATTTCCAAAAGAATTGTGAGTTTGAAAAGAAGAGATAGATATTTTTATATATCTTGTGACCTATTCAAAAACAACATCTTAATTCTTTTGAAATCTTTTGTTCTTTTAGTACTGAAAAATATTGCTTCTTATCTTTTGCTTGATTAATGATACAGATATAAACTTATTGCGACTTATTTGATCTTAATTAGCCAAGACAAGTTTTTTTTATTCGAATTATATTGAATGCTGTGAGGCATTTTTAATTCTGTTCTGTTGTTTTGTTACCCTTTCAATTAACAGATACTTAATTTTATTGTGAGGTTTTTGTAAAATAAAGAAAAAAGACGTTTTTTATTTCTTTAGTCAAAAGATACACAGCTTATTTATCACATCTTTTTGCCTAAATTTTATATTTTATAAGTGATAAAATTTTAAACGTAAGTATTTTCTTGTGTCTTAATGCACGAAAAGATTTATTTAGCACATTAAAATGATACCTAAAACTACTTGTAAACCAAATTGTTATAATCCTTAATGCCTTTCTTAAACGTTGTCGTAAGGAAATGAGAACGTTTTGTTTGATACTAGAGCAGGCGTAAATAGTGGCTAGACAAAGTATTAACAAGAATAATTTTATCCTTATATTTGTAACTCTTGCGATACCCATATAATGTTCTTGGTAAGTAGAAAGATTCACGCTATTGTAACAATTCAGTATAAAGCATATACAAAATGCACATCCTTTAGTCGTATATCGTGTGAGGATAAAGCAGAGTAAGCTGTTGTTTATAGGAAGAAATACTTCAATATGTAGACTCAATCTTAGTGTGTTTGTCAAATAGGAAGAAGAAAAAGAATGATATTGTAAAGGAAATGCCAACCTTTTAGCGGAATAATAGGATGGGTGCATTATCTAAGTAAAAATACTTGTTATCCTGTAGCCACGCAAAGAGATAGTATTCAAGGACGAGTTGTTGTTTTTTTCGTAGTAGAGCTAAAGGAGTCAGTTTCGAATGCAGAATTTGTATCTCCTGTAGGTTGCATTTTCGACCGAGAAGCTTTGCCTGTTGCGAGTGAAATGTTTAAGTATATGCCAGGTAAACAAAACGGAAAATACTACTTGTTTGCTATTCTTTGCCTATAATATTTAGACCGTAAGCAGGTAAGAACTACAAGAAAAGAAAGATAAAAAAATAGTTGTTTGTCGTTTTATCGCCTTTTCTTTTTTTATTAGTTTCACAGTTGGAGATGAAATGCAAGCCATTAGAAAATAATTGAATTTTGTTGCCTTTTATAAGCGTGTCTTGTAAAGTTCATAATTATATTTAGGATTGTGAATAAATGTGTCAAAATTGAAAATTTTTGTTTCATTTTATTGGTTAGAGTTGAAAAGCTTTAGCTAATTCTTTTGTTGCAATAAAAAAGAAAAGAATATAATATTTACTATCAAGAGAATGAGAGCAGAAAGAGACTTCTTGTTGTGGCTTGCTTTGAAAAGCGTTGCTATTGCGATGTGAAAGCATTGCTTTTGAAGTGTAATTACAATGCAATTGAGATGTAAAAGCAATACTTTTATAAATGAGAATAAATTATTTTCTTTTTTAAGCATATTGTGCTTCTATGATAAATGGTAGAATGTTCTAATACTTTTCTTTTCCTCATTCCTCTTCTTTTGGTTTAATGGAATTACTTTGACATAAATATTTGCAAATCATTTCTTTTGAACTCAAGAATCGTTAAGTGGTGAAAAAGAAGTTAAAATTATTACTCAATTATTGTATTATATCAGTAAAAAGTAGTAAATTAGCATATCAAATTGGTTTATAAACTATAAATTATTAGTGCTTAATTATGCCTCAGAGCTCAAAAAAGCTACTATAAATATGATATAATCCGTTTCTTATACTATAAAGAAACGAGAAAGTACAAAGAGAGAAGTTATGATAAAAAGAATTTATACATATATTTTCGTGAGTATTGCAGCTTCAATGCTGCTGTTTTCTTGTGGAAAAAAGAAATCAAAAGACGGACGAACAGATACTTATTCTTCTGGTCTTATATCTTTTGTTGCCGATGAAAGCTTCTCACCCATTATCGAAGAAGAACGTGATGTCTTTGAGGCAACCTACACCAAGGCAAAGGTTACACCAATATATAGTAATGAAGTCGATGGTATGAATATGCTTCTTCGTGGTGAAACACATTTGCTTATTGCTGCAAGAAACTTCACCGAGAAAGAAATACAGAACTTAAAGGAGCGTAACTTTGCCCCTAAAAGTATGCCTATTGCATACGATGGTTTGGCACTTATCGTGAATAAAACCAATCAAGATACCTGCATCAGCCTGCAAGATATAAAACGCATCTTAACAGGTTCAGCAAAGAAATGGAGTGATATCTATCCATCTTCAACACGTGGCAATATCACTTTAGTGTTCGACAACAACAAATCAAGCTCTGTTCGCTTTGTTGAAGATTCACTACTTAATGGAAAACCCATCACAGCTGCAGCTGTTTCGGCAGTGAAGAAAACAGCAGAGGTCGTAGAATTTGTAGAGAAAAATCCAGGTGCAATAGGCATTATAGGAAGCAACTGGTTAAATGATAGAAGAGATAGTACTAACTTAACCTTTAATAAAAACATTAGAGTAATGTCGGTTAGCAAGTTGGCTAATGCCACTCCAGAGAATAGTTGGAAACCGTTCCAATATTATTTGTATAATGGCAACTATCCACTTGTGCGCACTATATATGCATTAATTAATGACCCTATTAATGGTTTGCCATGGGGATTTGCACAATTTATAGCTTCACCTAAAGGACAACTCATAGTATTAAAATCGGGTCTGCTTCCTGTTCAAGGTAATATCACTATTAGAAATGTAAATGTAAATAATTAAAAGATACACCTTTTAAAGTTAAACAAAGCTCTTTTAATCTCTAAAGAGTTAGTATCTAGTAAATAAAAATAAGAAATTATGAAATCAATAAAATATTTAATGATGGGTGTTGTGCTTGCTGGAGCAACTACAACCGTTTATGCTCAAGAAGACAATAAAGCCGTTGTTGCAAGAGTATCAGAGATTATTAAGGCTAAAGGTGCAGATACAGAAAGCCAAGTAAAGGAAATTTTCAAAGCCAACAAAAAGAACCCTGAGGTGTTAGTAGGTATTGGTAGAGCATATCTAGACATTAAAGATACACTCAATGCTGCAAAGTATGCACAGTTGGCAATTGATAGAAACAAGTCTTATGGAGCTTCATATATTCTTATGGGAGATGTTGAAGTTGCTAAAGATAATGGTGGAGCAGCTTCTTCTTGGTTTGAACAAGCAATTTATTTTGATCCAAAGAATCCCGAAGGCTATCGTCGATATGCTCAAGTAAACAGTAAAACTAGTCCTACAGTAGCAGTTGCAAAGCTTGAAGAACTACGTGCGCAACGCCCTGATTATCCTGTAGATATTATCTCTGCAGAGATATATGACAAGGCAGGTAATTTGTCTAAAGCCATCGAATACTTCAGTAAAGTAGATAAAAACAAGATGGAAGATTATCAACTTGTAACCTTTGCACTAGATTATTTCTTGAAAGGTGAATTTGATAAAAGTTTAGAAGTTGCTCAATTTGGTGCTAATAAATTCTCTAAGAATGCTGCTCTTAATCGTATTGCATTCTATAATTTAACCAACTTAAAACGCTTCGAAGATGCTCTTAAGTATGCAGATGCACTATTTAATAAGAGCGAAAATACTAAGATTACTGCAAGCGACTATTTATATTACGGTCATGCTTATCTTGGAAAGAAAGACTATAGCAATGCAATTGCCATGTTTAAGAAAGTTTTAGAGAACAATACTGAGAATGCAAGTGATAGAGCAGACGCTTTGAGCAACATCTCTACAGCATACGAAGAGCAAGGTGATTATGACAATGCAGCTGCAAATTATACAGAATATCTAAAAACTTTAAAGGCTCCAACAGCTGCTAATTTTGCAGGTTTAGCAAGTATTTATGTAAAGAAAGCACAAGAATCAAAAGGTGATGAGCAAAAAGCTGCTTATGAAAAGGCTGCTCAAACATATAAAGAATTAGGCGAGAAGTATCCTGCAGCTGCAGATTTCGCAACATTATGGCTAGCTCGTATCAACTCAAATCTTGATCCAGATATGAAAACTTTCCAAGCTAAACCTTTCTATGAGTCATTGGCTACCACCCTACAAGCAAAGGCTGATAGAGATGATAGCGATAATGCTCGTTTGTTAGAGGCTTATAGATATCTTGCATTCTATTACACTAAGAAGAATGACAAGGCAAACTATCAAGCTTATTGGCAAAAGGTTTACGATATGGATCCAACAGATGCTAATGCTAAATTGTTGAAAGATAAATAATTAATAATAAGAGCTTGTTTCTCTTAAATATGCTATTTGATGTTGATTTGCAATATAATTATTTGTAGATAATGAACTTCAAATGCAAAAGTAAGATTGAAGATGATTGATTTTACAATTTATCTTCAATCTTGCTTTTTGTCTTTTTTTATTTCGATCTTAGAGATAAAATCTTCCAAAATTCGAACTTTCTAGTTGAAAAGTGAGACTTCTTATTTTTTTTGAGATTGTTATTGTAATATGAAAGAATTCATTCTAGAGCCTTAAATATTGTTTTTTTGATATGAAAAATGATGAATGTAAGACTGAAAGAAGGTAAAAAGGTTGCAAATGCATTGAGGATAGAAAGAAAATAAAGAGCTATATAGCTGTGAAGATATTGACAAACTTGTATAGAAGACAGTGCTTTAGCAATGATAAGTACTCTTTGGTGCAGCTTAATAAAATGCAACAACACTATTTAAGAGTAGTATTGCTGCATTATTTTTTAAGTTTGAAACAAAAAGTATAGTGAATTTGTTATTCAAAATAAAAGCTAAGTGCAATCATTTTGGTGTGTGCATCTTTAACTGCGTGAGTATATGGAATCATATTTTCAGCCTTTGTTTTGTTGATATGGTTGGTATCAATGCTGTTAATGAGACTATACATAAACTTTAACTCAGGGCGAAGCTTAAAGAAAGGCAAGTAAAAATCGCAGCCAATTCCTATTTCTGCAAAGGCATCATATCGCTTTAACTTAATATAATCCGATTCTTTTCCACTTAAATTAATCATCGGGTTAAAGCCTAAAAGAACGTAAGGACGATGATTATTCACTCTGGGCGCAGAAAAAATAAGTTCTGCAGGAGTTGAAATATAAGCTGTTTTAAGTTCTTGTCGCTGTTCTATTTTCTTGCCAGTATTGGAATTTTCAAGCTCATCTTTTAGTATAAGGTGTCGTGTTCCGAAGTACATTGTAGGAGCAATTCGCAGTTGAAAGTGAGTACTGAGACGCAATTCGCCTAACACACCCACATGAAAACCAGCGTCCCAGCGGTCTTGTTCTACCGAAATATTACTGTTCTTAGTTGTTCCATCGGGATAAAGAATGTCTTGTGGTCCAATATTTTTCAACTCAATGTCTTGTACATGAGTTCCTAGGGTTACGCCCAAATGAAATGTTCTTAAGTCTGTATAAGGTCGGTTTTGTACAGTTTGGTATTGTGCCGACATAGTAGAACTTATAATAAGAGCTAGCAATAAAGTATTGATTTTCCTTTTCATATATTATAAATAACGTATGATTGTTGTGCTTATTGTAGTAGGAAAGATGATTTTTAGATACCTACTTATAATTAGTATAAAGTGTATTTTTGTATGAAAAAGTGCATTTAGGGGTAATTTGATCACTAAAAATGATGACGAGTGAAAGTTTTTTGTAAAAAAACATCCCCATTTCTTGGTATGTAAAATAAAAGTTGTACCTTTGCATTATACAAAAACAAGTATCGCCTGATACATATTAGTAAAACATTATAAATATTTCAATACAAAAACATTATGGCTTACGTAATTAGCAATGACTGTGTTGCTTGCGGAACTTGCATCGGCGAGTGCCCAGTAGAAGCAATCTCAGAAGGATCTATTTATTCTATCAACCCTGATGCATGCACAGAATGTGGTTCTTGTGCAGCTGTTTGTCCAACAGAATGTATCAGCCTTCCTTAATAGGGAAATCTTTAAAGTTAGGTAAATATAAAGAGAGAACGTTCCGATAGAAGACGCTCTCTCTTTTTCTTTTATGCCTATTGAATGTCGTTATAGCTTTGTTTATTGTATATTATTTATTGTTTCTTTTGAAAAACAATTTGTTTAAGTTGCTAGCGACATTGTTTTTTGCTTCTA
Source organism: Prevotella sp. (assembly GCA_052173735.1). Taxonomy (GTDB): domain Bacteria; phylum Bacteroidota; class Bacteroidia; order Bacteroidales; family Bacteroidaceae; genus Prevotella. The sequence continues at coordinate 42,534 of JBQMYA010000005.1, read as the reverse complement.
AGGCTATTAGCTTTTGCTCTGAATGTGATAATGCTTTATTGACTAATGTTTAATTCTTATTGAAACAATAATATTTTAAATTATCATTGTATAACAAGGTATGTCTTATAATATTTTTATCTTCAAGATACAGTTGAAATATGATTATAAATAAAAAAGGGAACTCTTTGAAAAGAATTCCCTTTTTTATAAGAAGTGATCCGTTTGGGGCTCGAACCCAAGACCCCAACATTAAAAGTGTTGTGCTCTACCAACTGAGCTAACGGATCTCCATGTTTACTTCCTGTTTGAAAGCGAGTGCAAAGGTAAGAGTTTATTTTTTAACTTCCAAATTATTTTGAATGTTTTTTCGAATTATTTTCTATTTCGTCTTCTTTTGTCACATATCGCTGCCAATAAGCAATGATAAGAGTGGTTAAAGGTAATGCAATTATAAGTCCGATAAAACCTAGTAAAGTTCCCCAAATAGATAAAGAGAGCAGAAGAATAACAGGGTTGAGTCCCATTGTCTTGCCCATTATCTTCGGAGTGACCACCATATCAGTTATTAATTGAACAATGATGAATACTAAAAGTGCTAAACCAAATACCCACCAGAAGTTCTGTCCAGTATCAGCGGCTTTTAATAATGCCAAGAAAGCGGTGGGAATAACAGCGAAAGAGTGCAGATATGGCACCAAATCAAGTATTCCTATAAGTATTCCTAAGCCAATAGCCATAGGGAAATCGATAATAGTAAAGCCTATACAGAACATAATTCCCATGCAAAGGGCAACCATTCCTTGTCCTCTAATATAGTTATTTAGTTCTCGTTCTACATCTTGTGCCAATACAGCCCAAAAGCTTCTATTCTTCTTGGGGAATATCTTTATCCAATTTTCTGTTAGATATTCGTAATCAAGAAGAATGAAGAACATATATAATAACGTAATGAACGAGGCTATAATACTTATTATGATGCTCGCTGTTTGTCCTAGAAAAGAAAATAATTGTGGTAGTGTATTTTGTAAAGTGTCAGTAAAATCTTTGCTTGTAAAGTAGTGTTCTATTGTTTGATGATTTTCGTTTATCCAGTCTTGGATGTATTTGGTAATCTCATTTAAAGTTCCTTTTTGAGATGCATAGGCAGTAAATACTGTTCCAAGTTTTGTAAACTGATTTATCATTGGTGGTATGATTAAATATATTATACCACCAATTACAACGGACACGAGTAGTAATGCTATGATAATAGATAATGCTCTAATCTTGACATGCAATTTATTTTGGACGAAAAGCACAAGTGGATAAAGCAAATAAGCAAAAAGCCAAGCAATGAAGAAGGGTAAAAGAACTCCACTTAGGCTATTTATTACCCAATAACTAAGCCCCATGGCAGCTACAATTCCTACCCATTTAACAAGTTTGTCGAAAGTTATTTTTTGCTCAATCATATCTTTTGAAATATTATATTATATATAACTGTTATCCAATTTGCAGACCATTATGAGAAAAATGTTGATGAATTTTGTTTTGCATTCAATCCATTCGTTTACTTATGGTGTGTGTTCTTTCTTGCTTTTCTGAAAACATTCGCGGCATAAAGGCTCATATTCAAGTTGTTCTCCAAGTAGAACACGACGTTCATTTTCAACAAGTCGGTGACTAACATAAGCCAAAGCACCACATTTTACGCAGATAGCGTGTACCTTAGTCACATCATCTGCAATGGCACAAAGTGCTGGCATTGGTCCAAAAGGAATTCCTTTGAAGTCCATATCTAAACCTGCAATGATTACACGAACGCCTTTATAGGCTAATTGGTTGCATACATCAATGAGCGAGTCGTCGAAGAATTGTGCCTCATCAATACCCACTACTTCGATATCTGATGATAACAAGAGGATCGAACCCGATGCATCAACTGGTGTACTCTTTATACTTGTCTTGTCGTGGCTCACTACCTCTTCCTCAGAATAGCGTGTGTCAATAGAAGGTTTGAATATTTCTACCTTCTGTTTAGCGAACTTTGCACGTTTTAATCTGCGGATAAGCTCCTCTGTTTTACCTGAAAACATCGAGCCACATATAACCTCTATCCTGCCAGGACGATGGTTCTCACCTGTAAAAAAATCTGCCATATTATTGCAAAAGTACAAAGACGATTTAAAAAATGCAAAAGATATTGTGTCTTTTTTGTATATGATAATAATTTATCTATATTTGTATTTACTATGGGAATCCTATATATCGTACCTACGCCAGTGGGAAATATGGAAGATATGACATTCAGAGCAGTGCGTATCTTAAAAGAAGTAGACTTGATTTTGGCTGAAGATACTAGGACATCAGGTATGCTTTTAAAGCATTTCGATATCAAAAACCATTTGTTATCACATCATAAATATAACGAGCATGGGACTTCAAAAGGAATTATAGAACGCCTTAAAGCAGGTCAAAATATAGCTCTTATAAGCGATGCAGGTACTCCAGGAATAAGCGACCCAGGTTTTTATTTAGCTCGAGAAGCAGCCCGAAACCACATCGAAGTACAGTGCTTGCCGGGTGCAACAGCATGCATCCCTGCTATAGTAGCGTCGGGTTTGCCTTGCGATAAGTTCTGTTTTGAAGGCTTTTTACCTCAAAAGAAAGGAAGACAAACATTGATTAATTCGCTTGCTAACGAGCATAGAACAATGATATTCTATGAGTCTCCCCACCGTTTAGTAAAGACTCTTGGACAATTTGTAGAGGTATTTGGTCCAGAAAGGCAAGTATCAGTATGTCGAGAGATTTCTAAACTGCACGAAGAAAGTGTAAGAGGAACGCTTAATGAGGTGAAAACGCATTTCGAAGAGAAAGCTCCAAGAGGCGAAATCGTTATCGTTTTAGCAGGAATAAATAGTAAATAATCCCTAAAGAAAGGAATAAATATGATGAAGAAAGTATTGTTTATGGCATTAGCCATAGGTGTATTCACTCTTTACAGCTGTAATGGAAATAAAAAAAATAGTAAAGATAACGGACTAGAACAAAGCGACTCGCTTTCTAGAATCATTGAACAAAAGGACAATGAAATTAACGATATGATGGGAACCATCAACGAAATTCAAGAAGGATTGCGTGAAATTAACGAAGCAGAGAATAGAGTAAATATCGTAAAAAATGGCGAAGGAACAAGCAAATCAACCCAAATAAAAGAGAATATACAATTTATCTCTACGACAATGACTCGCAATCGTGAGCTCATTCAAAAGCTTCGCCAACAGCTTCGTGAAAGTTCTTTCAAAGGAGAACAGTTTAAGAAGACTATAAGTTCGTTGATGCAACAAATAGAAGACAAAGAGATGCAATTAAAACAGCTACGTGCTGAGCTTAGTGCAAAAGACATTCACATTGCAGAACTCGATGAAACTATCGGAACACTTAACACAAGTGTAAATGAACTTACAGAAGAATCGAACAAGAAAACAGAAACCATCAGCACACAAGACAAGCAACTTAACACTGCATGGTATGTGTTTGGAACAAAGAAAGAACTAAAAGAACAACGCATTTTAGCTGACGGAAAGCTCATGTTGTCAAATTTTAATAAAAACTATTTCACAAAAATAGATATTAGAGTTGATAGAGAAATTAGGTTATATACCAAGTCGGCAAAGATTTTAACCGTTCATCCTGCAGACAGTTATAAGCTTTCTCAAGATGCAAGTAATCAGTATGTATTACGTATAAATAATCCAGATTTATTTTGGAGTACAAGCAAATATCTTGTAGTTCTTGTGAAATAAGAATGTAATAAGTAAAAGATTTTAAGTATTTTAGGGCGAGAAACAGTTGATGTTTCTTGCCCTTTTTGTGTTATGATTTGAAAGAAGATACTATAAAAATGATATTTTATCTGTTTATTGGATATACCCTTTTGAGTATTTTACAAATTGGAGTGTTGTGGATACACAAGGTGTAGTTATCATAAAATAGCAGATTTTATAGAAATAAAATAATGAAATTCAGAGCAAATAACTATATTTGCAATTGTATGTTTGTGTTTTATTACACATTTTGAACTTAAACAGATAACCTCTTTTGGATAGTTTAAAACTCTTTATATATAAAATATTGGATTGGGAATAAAGAAAATACTATACAAATTGAAAAAGTATAGATTTCAATAAGCCTACCAAATGAAAGTAAATATGAATAAAAAACTTATAGCAGCAATAGCAACCACCTCCTTTGTAGGGTATAATAGCTTATATGCACGTCAAAATAATCGTCCCAATATCATTGTTTTTATTGTTGATGATATGGGTTGGCAAGACACATCGGTGCCATTTTGGAACCAGAAAACCAAGTACAATGAAATGTATGAGACGCCTAATATGGAACGTTTAGCAAAGCAAGGCGTTATGTTTACGCAGGCTTATGCTTGTCCTGTAAGTTCTCCAACTCGTTGTAGCTTAATGACTGGTATGAATATGGCACGTCATCGTGTCACAAACTGGACCTTACAGCGAGATAAACCTACCGATGATAAAAGTCAAACCATCACCCTTCCTGAATGGAACTACAACGGAATAGCCCAAGTTGCAACTGTTCCGCACACCACTTCGGCAACCTCTTTTGTTCAATTGCTAAAAGAAAGTGGTTATCATACAATACATTGTGGCAAAGCACACTGGGGAGCTATAGACACTCCAGGCGAAAATCCATCTCATTTTGGATTCAATGTCAATATCACAGGCACAGCTGCAGGAGGACTTGCAACCTATTTAAGCGAGCGAAATTATGGTCATACACGTGACGGAAAGGCTTATGCCCTCAACTCAATACCAGGACTTCAAGACTATTGGGGAACGGGAACGTTTGTTACCGAGGCTCTAACTAAAGAGGCAATAAAGGCTCTCGACAAGGCAAAAAAATACGATCAGCCTTTCTATCTCTATATGTCTCATTATGCAGTGCATATCCCAATCGACAAAGATATGCGCTTCTTTCCTAAGTATGTGCGCAAAGGTCTATCGGATAAAGATGCAGCCTATGCTTCATTAGTTGAGGGAATGGATAAAAGTTTGGGTGATATTATGGATTGGCTTGATAAAAACAATGAGTCGAAGAACACCATTATAGTATTTTTAGGCGACAATGGGGGCTTGGCTACATCGCAAGAATGGCGTGAAGGACCTCTTTATACACAGAATTCACCTCTAAAATGCGGGAAAGGCTCTATGTATGAAGGAGGCATTCGAGTGCCATTTATGGTTAAATGGAATGGCGTTGCAAAGCCCGATACACGCAATAACACAAGTATTATGATTGAGGATCTATTCCCAACCATACTTCATATGGCAAATGTTAATGGCTATAAGGTGCCACAAACAGTAGATGGTAAGGATATAGTGCCACTTCTTGAGGGCAAGAATGAGGCGGAATTTAATAAAAGAAGCATTGTGTGGAACTTCCCAAATATATGGGGAAACACAGGCCCTGGTATCAATTTGAACTGCGCAATACGTCAAGGTGATTGGAAATTAATATACAATTATGAAACTGGAAAGAAAGAATTGTATAACATTCCGCAAGATATTGGCGAGAACAATAACTTAGCTCACGCCAATCCTTCAAAAGTTAAAGAGCTATCATCTATCCTTGGCAAGAAACTTAGGCAGATGAATGCTCAAAGACCAATTGTTACTGCAACATCAAAGCCATGCGCTTGGCCCGATGAATAATGTTTGGTGTTGCTTTTAGTGTTTTTAATAGGTGATAGTTATTTTAACCATCACAAATGATTGGCTATTAATTTTGTATGTAAATGAAAAGAATCTGGTGCAAAAACTGTATTAGATTCTTTTTTTTATCACACAAAGCTTATATTTTTAAGGAGCTTTTTTAATATGATTAAAGCCAACTTCGTATGAACAAAGATACAAAAGTGCTTTATAAATGAAACATATAAAAGGAAAATCGTTTTATATGTAACTTGTTTGTTTACAGATTATTAGATTGTAAATAGCACAAAAGCAGAATTATTTGCTTATTTGTGTTGTGCAACTCTAGACGAAAATAATAGTGAACAAGATTAGAATGCCGATAAAGAAGTAAATGATAGTATTGGCGAAATCTCAGAATTAAAGTGCTTAGATTACGGAATAAATATAGAACGAATGTGCAATGTTTAAGAAATTACATCGTTAGCTGCAGCAATTCTCTATTGAGCTACACAGAAAAAAAATCTCTTAAAAATTTAAAATCACTATAGTTTTAAAGTATGGATATTATAGAATGAAAGTAGGAGCAATGCTTTTAGAGAATAATATCAATGCTTTTAGGTTGTGAAAGTAATGCTTTTGGAATACGAAAACACTACTTTTGCGTTATAATAAATTAGGGGATTAAATCTAAAAAGAAAGTCTGCCAAGGATAACTCGGCAGACTTTCATCTTTATTTATTGAATAAATAATTTTTTATAGCAATGCTTGGAACTTTTCATCAAGTGTTGCTTTAGAAGCAGCACCAACGAACTTGTCAACCAATTCGCCATTTTTGAAGAACAATATTGTTGGAATACTACGTACACCGAACTCAATTGCCACCTCATCATTCTCATCAACGTCGCATTTTCCTACAACAATCTTACCGTCATAGTCGTTTGCTAACTCAGAAATAACTGGTCCTAGCATTCTACAAGGGCCGCACCATGGTGCCCAAAGGTCAACAACTAATGGTAAATCACCATTTCTATACTCTTTAAAATTTTCGTTTGTAATCTTTACTTCCATAATCTGTTTCTTTTAATTTGATATTAGTTTTACGGCAAACATTATGCCAAAGTATTTAATTTATATGGTATTCTATTTGTTCACTTTGCTCAATATAACGCATGAAATAACGAGTTAGATCCACGCCTTGTGCCTGCGAACGCATTGTTAGTTTTGTGTTGTGTTCCTTATCTATAATCTGAAAGCACAATTCAACCTTGCCTTTGTTTTCTTCGGCAAGTGTAACGATGTCGGTAACAAGGTTCTCATCGATATCATTACTATCAATGCTGAGCGTAATTTTCTGAATTTCAGTGTCTCTAACGGTTTGCAGTAGTTTTATATCACTTACCTTAAAGTCGTAAACATCGCTATTTCTAAACCTTTGAGTAGACTTTCCTCTCACCAAAATGGGGTAGCCTTCTTGCAACATTCCTTGCCATTTTGCCCAGTCTTCACCAAACAATGCAAGTCTACCAGAGCCGTTAAAATCTTCAATAGTCACAAAACCACAAGGCAAACCTTTCTTTGTTGTTCTTGCTTCAGATAAAGTTACGATACCTCCAAGGGCTACATTTTCTTTAGAAGCAAGTGCCAAGTTGTCGGCAAGTTCATTGCAGTTGGCATTACATAGGTTGTTAATTACCATGCTAAACTCGTCGAGTGGATGAGCAGAAAGGTAGATACCAATGCAATCTCGCTCTCTATTTAAAAGCTCAATGTGGCTCCATTCTTCCCATTCAGGAGGTGTAGGGTGAGGTATTTCAGCTGCATCATCACCGCCAAAGAGAGAGTTTTGCGATTGATTTTGCTCGCTTTGATAGCGTTGTCCATATCGAACTAGAAGGTCGATAAATGGTTCTCCCTTAATGTTTTTAGTGAGATATTGTTCTCGTTTCAATTCTTTAAATCCGTCGAGAGCACCACTTAGAGCCAAAAGCTCAAGTGCTTTTTTGTTGACCGCATTGATATTTACACGCTCAATGAAGTCGTATATGTTTTGATAAGGACCATTTTTTGTGCGTTCTTCAACGATAGATTGAGCAGCAGCGTCGCCCATTCCCTTGATAGCAGATAGTCCAAAGCGAATAACTCCGTCTTTATTGGTACTAAATTTTTGTCTACTTTCATTTACATCAGGTCCTAAAACCTTGATACCAAGAGCCCTACACTCGTCTATAAACTTAATAACTTCGGTAATATTGTTCAAGTTTCGACTCAGAACAGCTGCCATATATTCTGCAGGGTAGTGCGCTTTTAGGTATGCAGTTTGAAAAGAAACCCACGAATAGCATGTTGCGTGGCTCTTATTAAAAGCATAAGAGGCAAACTTTTTCCAGTCTTCCCAAATCTTATTCAACACTTTTTGGTCGTGACCATTCTTCACTCCGCCCTCATAAAACAAGGTTTCGAGCTTATCCATCTGTGCAATAAGTTTCTTACCCATTGCTTTTCGAAGCGTATCACTTTGTCCTCGTGTGAAACCAGCAAGCTGTCTTGCAAGCAACATCACCTGTTCTTGATACACAGTGATGCCGTATGTATCCTTAAGATACTTCTCCATACAAGGTATATCGTATTGAATCTTAGTTGGATCTTTCTTTCTTTCAATGAAATCGGGAATGTAATCCATTGGTCCAGGACGATATAATGCGTTCATGGCGATGAGGTCTTCGAACACAGTTGGTTGCAAAGAACGTAAGTGTTTCTGCATACCTGGCGACTCAAACTGGAATGTTCCAATGGTTTTTCCTGCTGAATACAATTCGTAAGTCAAAGCATCGTCGATTGGAATATTATCCAAATCAATTTTAATTCCTTTGGTAAATTGAATGTTATCTACCGCTTCTTTTAAGATAGAGAGGGTCTTTAAGCCCAAGAAGTCCATCTTAATAAGTCCTGTATCTTCAATAACATGACCGTCATATTGCGTACATCGCAACTTATGTCCAGGGTCTGTTTTGTCTTCTGCTATAGATATGGGTACCCAATCGCTAATTGGGTCTCTACAAATAATAAAGCCACAAGCATGTACTCCCGTTCCTCTTACGGTTCCTTCAAGCTTCTTTGCATACTTAATTGTATTTCTAACCTTCTCATCAGGTGACTGTTCTGCTTGCTGAAGTTCAGGAATTGAAGCCACAGCATTCGTTAAATTCATCTTAAGATCATTGGGAAGCTTGTCGGGAATGCTCTTACATAGGTAGTTAGCTTGGTCTAATGGAACCCTTTCAACACGTGCAACGTCTTTTAAAGAGTTCTTAGTAGCCATCGTTCCGTATGTAATAATGTGCGCACAGTTCTCGTGTCCGTATTTCTTTTCAACCCATTCGAGCACAAGTCCACGGCCGTCATCATCGAAGTCGGTATCAATATCAGGCAAAGAGATACGATCGGGGTTCAAGAAACGCTCAAAAAGCAAATCGTATTTGATGGGGTCTATCTTTGTAATACCTAAACAATATGCCACAACAGAGCCTGCAGCCGATCCTCTTCCTGGTCCAACCATCACCCCAAGTTCGTTTCTTGCGGTGTTAATAAAATCTTGTACGATCAAGAAGTAACCAGGGAAACCCATTGTTTTCATGATATGTAGCTCGAACTTAATACGCTCGTCCACCTCATCAGTTAAAGGCTCGCCATATAATTTCTTTGCACCATCATAGGCAAGTTTTCCTAAATAGTCGGCTTCAAACTTAACTCTGTATAGTTTTTCAATACCTCCAAGTTTCTCAATCTTCTTCTTTCCCTCCTCAAGGGGTAGTGGGTTCTGACCGTTTTCGTCAGAAGTAAACTCCTTAAAGAGGTCTTCTTCAGAAATAGACTTTCGCAAATCCTCTTCCGTTCCGAAGTCTTCTGGAATGGGATAGAATGGCATAATGGGTGCATGGTCGATCGAATAGAGCTCAATTTTGTCCAAAATTTCGCAAGTGTTTTGCATTGCTTCAGGCAAATCACCAAACACTTCGTTCATTTCTTCTTTCGATTTAAACCACTCTTGTTTTGTGTATAGAAGACGGTTGGGGTCGTTCAAATCCTTATTGGTAGACAAACAGATAAGATGATCGTGTGCTTCTGCATCGTCTTTCTCAATAAAATGCACATCATTGGTGCATACAACCTTGATATCTAGCTCCTTTGCGATCTCCAAAAGAGCTTTGTTTGCCTTTTGTTGAAGTGGATATGTTTGTCTGTTAGCACGCTGACTTGGATCTTTTACTTCGTGTCTTTGAAGCTCAAGATAATAATCATCGCCGAAAACTCGCTTGAACCAGCGAGCCGCTTCACGTGCTCCTTCGTAGTCACCTTTCAATATTTTAGATGGAACTTCGCCCGCAATACATGCCGAACACACAATCAACCCTTCATGATAGCGTTCCAAATCTTCGTGATCGGTACGTGGACGCATGTAAAAGCCATCAACCCAAGAGCGTGAAACCAACTTAATGAGGTTTTTATACCCTTGGAGATTCTTTGCAAGAACAATGAGGTGTTTACCTCCCATGTCTCCATTTTCTTTGATCTTGCTTTCCTTTTTATTTCTTGCAACATACATCTCACAACCAAGAATAGGCTTAAAAGGAGGCAAACCCTCTTCTTTTCTCTTGCCGTTTACCTTGTTACAATAGTTGTAAAATTCTTTTATTCCGAACATGTTTCCATGGTCTGTTATTGCCAAACCACGCATTCCGTTGTTAATTGCTTTATCAACTAACTTCTGAATATTCGACTGTCCGTCCAGAATAGAATAGTAAGTATGTACGTGTAAGTGAACGAAATCTTCCATAAATATCTTTCAAATGGGATGTAAAATTACTTCTTTACATTGGAATGGCAAAAGAATGGTATTAAAAAAGTTTGTAGAATGAATAAAAACACCTATCTTTGCATAAATAATAAGAGATCTTGTTACTATGATTAAAAAGATAAAAAAGCTAAAGAAAATAAAGATACATCATGAGGGAACTGATACTCTCATCTATAGTTTTATTGCACTTGCCACTATTTCTATTTTACTTTGGCGTTTCATTGATACTAAGATTCCTTTTGGGATATTCACTACTATTGGAGCAATAGCCTATCTCATTGTACTTAATTTTTATCGTTGTCCTATTCGTTATTTTGGAGAAGAGGACACAGAAGGCATCGTTGTAGCTCCTGCAGACGGTAAGATTGTTGTGATAGAAGAAGTAGAAGAAAACCAATACTTCCATGAAAAGAGAGTAATGGTAAGTATCTTTATGAATCTTTTCAATGTTCATGCGAACTGGTTTCCTGTAGATGGCAAGGTAAAGCTTATTCGTCATTTTGATGGAAACTTTCATAAAGCGTGGCTTCCCAAAGCAAGTGAGGAAAATGAACATGCAGATGTGTTGATAACAACACCTGAAGGACAAGACATTTTATGCCGACAAATAGCAGGAGCAATGGCTCGTCGTATTGTAACTTATGCACGAGAAGGCGAAGATTGCTATATAGATGAGCACTTAGGCTTTATTAAATTAGGCTCACGAGTAGATCTTTACCTACCAATTGGTAGTGAGATTTGTGTAAAGATGGGTCAAAAAACAACTGGAAATCAAACAGTAATAGCAAAGCTTAAATCATAGAAAAAGCCAAGAAAGGGGCGCTTTTAATAGAAGAAAATGAATAGTTTGAAGAAGAATATACCCAACATGCTAACATGTTGCAATCTTATTTCTGGATGTATTGCCGTGTATTTTGCATTTGGAGCACATTTCAAGGAAGCTTTTTTATTTATTATTATAGGTGCAATATTCGATTTTTTTGATGGAATGGTTGCACGCTTACTTCATGTATCATCTCCAATTGGAAAAGAGTTAGATTCATTAGCAGATGTTATTACATTTGGAGTAGCTCCTGCAACAATGATATTTACAGAGTTAACAGCATTAACTTCCTCTTGTTTTGCAACCGCATCGTGTGGCTCTTACTGCTCAATGGTGCAACCTATATTGCCTTTTGTGGCATTTATCTTAGCTGCTTTTTCTGCACTTCGACTTGCAAAATTCAACTTAGACGAGCGTCAAACCACCTCATTCATTGGTCTTCCAACACCAGCAAACGCCCTCTTTTGGTCGTCATTGCTTGTTGCTCATAGTACAACCATCGAGTCATTCTTGTTCGCTCGTCAGCTTATCATAACCCTTCTTTTCATCACTTCTTATCTATTAGTATGCGAACTGCCCATGTTTGCACTAAAGTTTAAAACCTATGCGCTTGCAGAAAACAAACTTAAATATGGATTTGTAGCATTCTCCATTATTGTATTCGCCCTAACAGGTATCATCAATGGCTTTTGGATAGTTATTGCTTGTTATGTTGCTCTTTCTGCATTTGTAGCATTGATAGAGAAGAAATAAGCGATAATTTTTCATCTTTGTTTTTAGGATATGGCAACTTTTTTGAGTTTTATTTTCTACTTATTTTTATCAGGACTTATCTTTATTGGAATGATTCTCTTCATTCTTTATCGCCGAGTGAAGAACGTTACCAATATGTTTAATAAGCAACGACACTCTACACAACAGCAAGAAAGACGAAGAACCTATCGTTCTGATAGTGGAGAAACAGTTGTAGACTATCGCAATCCACAAGAAACCGATCGCAAAATCTTTAGAAAAGAAGAGGGCGAATATGTGGATTATGAGGAAGAAAAATAATCAATAATATTTTACCCCATTTTATTTTTCATTTTAATACTTATGGCTTATTAGCTATAAGCTCTTCTTTTGGTTCATAATAATAGACTTTTCTTTCTTAACTCCAATGGAGAGGATTTGAAAAGTCAATGCTTTTACCCTCTTTTCTCAATGCTTTTGTGTTCTAATTCCATAGCTTTTACACCGCAATAGCAATCATTTTATTTTTACATTCCATCTCCTTTGTACTGCAATAACCTTCATCTAATATTTGTATATATCCTTCGTTGGTATTGAAGAACGGTATGAACACAAATAAGACGTCTATAGATGTAGATGAAGAGGATAAAAGAATAGGGGAGAATAACATCTTTTGGAGCGAGAAAGAGGAGGCTAATAGTTGGATAGAGTAAAGAAAAGAGCTGGCTTTAGGATAAAAGAAAATCCGTTAAGTTGAGCAGTTTGAGCTTATAAAGCATTGCGCAATCTAACGGATTGAAATAAAATAATGGGCGAGAAGCCTATTTAGTTGTGCACATAAGTACCAATATCTTCTCCCTCGATCACCTTCTTAAGGTTACCAACAACGTCCATATTGAAAACATAAATAGGTAGGTTATTTTCCTTGCACATAGTTGTTGCAGTGAGGTCCATCACCTTTAAACCCTTAGTATATATCTCATCGTATGTTATTTCGCTAAACTTTGTAGCAGTAGGGTCTTTCTCTGGGTCGGCAGTATAAATGCCATCCACTCTTGTGCCCTTTAACATTACGTCCGCTTCAATCTCAATTCCACGCAAAGAAGAACCAGTGTCGGTAGTGAAATAAGGGCTACCTGTGCCTGCCGAGAAGATACAAACATATCCATCTTCCATGCTTTCAATAGCTTTCCACTTTGTGTAGAACTCGCCAATAGGCTCCATTCTGATGGCGGTTAATACTCTGTTCTTAACGCCCAATGCGCCAAGTGCACTACTTAAAGCAAGCGAATTGATTACAGTTGCGCACATACCCATTTGGTCTCCCTTCACTCTATCGAAGCCTTTAGATGCTCCACTTAATCCTCTAAAGATGTTTCCACCTCCGATAACGATACCAATTTGTACGCCCATCTCGTGTATTTCTTTAATTTGTTGAGCGTAATCTTGTAGTCGTTGTGAATCAATTCCATAGCCTTGGTTGCCCATTAGACTCTCACCACTAAGCTTTAAAAGAATTCTTTTGTATCTTGCCATATTCTAATTATATTAATATTGTCTTTTTCTTTTTGTTCTTTTGTTTTATTGAGGGAGCACAAATTGCACTTCTTTTTGTTCATATTCTCTCACTCTTCCTTCTGTATCTTTCAAACAAAGATGTCCGTTATCTTTTATTCCCACAATTTCTGCTTCGAATAATCCATCTTTATCTCGATAAGGGAAGAAGCCTTTAGAACGATATAGCACGTTCATATATTGTAGTTTAACTGATCTGTAATTTCCAAGAAGTAACTGGTCGTAATATTTGCGGAAAGCTTTTAGGGTCTTTGCCAATACTATTGAAAGCTTGGTTTCGTTGTTGATGATGTTGATAAGCGAAATGGGGTTGGGCGCATCACTAACAAATTCTTTTTGGTTAACATTGATTCCAATGCCAAAAATACAACGAGTGATGATTTGAGAGTTGACACTTGTTTCGATAAGTGTGCCGCTAATCTTTTTATCTTTATAGTAAATATCATTGGGCCACTTAAGAGTTATATCCTTAGAGTAACGACTTAAAGCATCATGAATAGCCAAAGCGACAATAATTGACAAATAAAAATTGAGATGAAGAGGCACCTGTGGGCGGGTGATATCAATAGAAAAGGTGAGGTTTTTGCCCTCTTCACTCTCCCAAGAGTTGCTCCCTTGCCCTCTTCCTGCGCTTTGAGAATGAGCCACTATTACTTTCATTAAATTGCTTGGAGGAGCAGACTTTTGAGCAAAATAACTGTTTGTTGATTCTGTTTTGTCAATGTAATCAATGTGAATCTTCATAAATAGAAATTATATTAACATGGGGTTAAACGCATCTTCAATATGTTCTATCTTGGCATTGTGTTCGTTATGCCCTATAACGGATATGATATCGAATCGTAATTCATAGCTAATATTGCGCTCTTTTACATAGGTGTTGGCAGCAATTGCAATGTTTTTTATCTTTCTTTTGTCTACGGCTTGAGTTGGGTGAGTGATCGTTTCCTCGGTTCTTATTTTGACTTCTACGAAAACAAGGATGTTGTGTTGTGGATTAAAGGCAATGATATCGATGTCACGTTTACCATAATGCCAATCTCTTTCACAAATAGTGTAGCCTTTATTCTCTAAGAATTTCGCTGCCAAAGCTTCACCCCAATGTCCTAGCTCGTTATGTTTCGCCATGAATAAATGTAATTACTATATCATTACAAATTTACAATAATATTCTAGATAACCAAAATAAAGCACTAATTTTGCAATATAATAACAAAAGAAATACGAATGATTGAACCGCAAGTGAAAGATGATGAGTGGTTTATGACTAAGGCTTTGGAACAAGCTCAGCTTGCATTAGAGGCAGGAGAGATACCTGTTGGAGCTGTGGTTGTAGCTAAAGATAAGATCATAGCACGCTCGCATAACCTTACTGAGATGCTTTGTGATGTCACTGCTCATGCCGAAATGCAGGCCATTACATCTGGAGCAAACTCGTTAGGAGGTAAGTATTTAAACGAATGCACATTATATGTAACGCTGGAACCATGCGTTATGTGCGCTGGAGCGATAGGTTGGTCGCAGCTAGGACGCCTTGTTTATGGTGCAAGTGACGACAAACGAGGTTTTATGCGCTTTGCTCCTAATGCCTTACACCCTAAGACTAAGGTGACGAAAGGGGTGATGGAAGAAGAATGTAAGGCGATTATTCAAAACTTTTTCAGAAGTAAAAGATAACCCATCTCTATTCCCTTGATTTGAAATAGGGGAGTTACTGAAACGAATAAAGGTGATAGAATGTATGTAAAACTTCTATCACCTTTATCAATATATTTTCTTTTAGTCTTTCAAAAGCTTTTTGTGTGCTGCCTCAAATGCAGGTGGATATTTTCCAATAAAGCAAAGATTAACTAAGCAATTGGCTGCAACTTCAGCGTCACTCAATGTAACTCCTTTGGCTCTTGATACACTTTTGCCTAGTGCAACCTGCCATGTTGTTCTGAAGTTGTTATCGTCTGCACCCATATAGGTCTCTCCATTCGCTTTATTATCTATAATTTTGTATAGAATTCCTTTCTTACTTGGAATGGGTTCTAGCTCAAGTAATATGTCGTAAGCAACTTTTAAAGGCTCACGATATTTGCTTGTTCCTGGAAACATTTCGTTGATTACGGGCATAATCTCTTCAAATTCGTATGCCTGAAATAATTGTTTTAATTTCATATCCTTGTTATTTCTTTTGTGTTGTTGATGAATAAAGAATGTGGCTCAATATAATTTGCGAGTGCAATGCGTTGAGGTTGATTTGTAAAAAGTTGACTTCTTGAAACAAAGTAGGGCAGAACATAATAGAACTGCCCTACTTTTTATTCTTTACTCTATTGTTTGTTCTTTTGAGTTGGTGCCTTTGTGTGTTGCAATAGTGGTTTTAAAATTTAGCCATCTTTATCGCATCCACTGCACATTCGTCACCTTTGTTACCTAATTTACCGCCAGCTCTGTCTAAAGCTTGCTGCAAATTGTCGGTAGTTAATAAGCCATAGATAATGGGAATCTCGCTAGTTGTGTTCAAACGAGCTATTCCTGTGGTTACACCTTGACAGATATAATCGAAGTGAGGCGTATCTCCTTTGATTACAGAGCCTAACACTATGAGTGCATCATATCCTCCATTGAGAACCATTTGATGTGCTCCATAGATCAATTCGAAGCTTCCTGGAACTGTTTTTACATGGATATTCTCAGGAATTGCACCATGTTTCTCAAGCGTATTTACCGCACCTTCTAATAAAGCTCCTGTGATTTCAGGATTCCATTCAGATACAACTATACCGAAACACATATTGCTTGCGTCTGGAACTGTAGCTGCATCATAGCTTGATAAGTTTCTTAATGCTGTTGCCATCCTTATTATAAAGAAGCTCGTTCGATATATTTATCAATCTCTTGGCTTTGAACAATAGCCGAGTTTACATATTTTTTCTTGATGTCTTGATAAACTTTTAAAGCGTCAGCCTTTTTGTTTTGGCTTTCAAGTAGCTGTCCTGCTTGAAGTAAGAAAGTTGGAGAAAGACTGTTGTTTGTGCCATCTTCAGACTTGCTATCTGCCTTGTCTGCTGCTTTCTTCAATGCTTTAATTGCTTCATCTATCTTTCCTACGTGTGCATAAGCGTTACCTAAAGCTGCGATTGCTGCCGGACTTACCATTGCATCGTTGCCTGGTGAGTAGCTATCAAGATACTTAACAGCTTCGTTCCATTTGTTTAAATTAGCGTAACAAAGACCTGCATAAAGCTTAGCAAGATTGCCTGCGTCTGTTGAACTATAATCATTTGCAATCTTAACAAAGCCACTAAAGGTGGCACCATCGCCATTTAACGCTTGTTCGAATTGTTGCATTCCAAATAGTTCTTGACCTTTTGCAAGTTCTGTGCTTGCCTTTTCTTCACGAGGAGCTGATACATAGTTCTTGTAAAGGAAGAAACCTGCAACAAGAACGATAAGTGCTACAACGGCAATTACAATATGCTTTTTATATTTTAGCATAAATACTTCTGATGAAGTAAGCGTTTCTGCCATATTGGTAGCAGCGTTTTCTTTTTTGTTTACCATTATTATTTGTTGTTATTTTATTAGTCTTCTTGGTTCTCGAAATATGCTTTTGAGAATAGATCGAATGTGATGCAAAAATAATTATTTTATCTCATATAGTGAAATTTATTATCTACTTTTTTCTTTTATGTACTGTAAAACAAGTAACTTTGCCTGAAGACGGCTTGTTAAGGGGCAATTATCCTTTGTGTTATGGGGATGAAATGATGCTTTTTGAGACCCTTCTTCAAACTGTATTAGGTTGTAAAAGAATTAAGATTGATATATGATTTTAAAGAAGATAACGCTTCTTAATTATAAAAATATTGAAGATATAACGCTCGATTTATCGCCTAAGATGAATTGTTTTATAGGTCATAATGGTGTAGGAAAAACCAATATGCTCGATGCTGTTTATTATCTTTCATTTTGTCGAAGCTCTTCTAATGCTGTAGATTCGCAAGTAATGATGCACGATAAGGATTTCTTTGTGCTCGAAGGACTATACACTAATGAGGCGAATGATGAGGAATTGATTTATTGTGGCATGAAAAGAGGCTCGAAAAAGCATTTTAAACGTAACAAAAAAGAATATAAACGATTGTCGCAACACATCGGTTTCATTCCCTTAGTTTTTGTTTCTCCATCAGATGTAGCCCTTATTGAAGGTCCAAGTGAAGACCGAAGACGTTTCCTTGATATTGTTATTTCGCAACTCGATGTTACCTATATGGAGGCACTTCTGCGCTATTCTAAAGCATTGCAGCAACGAAATGCACTACTAAAACAAGAGAATGAGCCCGATAATACATTGATTTCGCTTTTTGAAGAAGAGATGGCAGAACAAGGAACCATTGTTTATCAAAAGCGATTGGCGTTTGTTGAGGATTTTATACCCGTGTTTCAGCGGATTTATCAGCAGATATCTGGAGGAAAAGAAACCGTTAGTTTGAATTATATTTCGCATTGTCAGAGAGGTGATTTACTTGAAGTCATTCAACGAGATCGCTTTAAAGACCGTGCCGTTGGATATTCATTACATGGCATTCATCGTGATGATTTAGAGATGTTACTTGGTGGTTATCAGATGAAAAAAGAGGGAAGTCAAGGACAAAACAAAACTTTTGTATTGGCATTAAAGCTTGCTCAGTTCGATTTTCTAAAGCGAACCGCTTCTAAAACCACGCCTCTTTTATTGTTAGACGATATCTTCGACAAGTTAGATGCTAACAGAGTGGAGCGCATTGTTAATCTTGTAGCCAACGATAGCTATGGACAAATTTTCATAACCGACACCAATAGAGATCATCTTGATTCGATTTTGAAAATGGGAAACTTTGATTATAAGTTGTTTCATGTAGACAATGGGCAGATAACTATTAAGCAAGAGGCATAAAATGTTTAAGAAACAAGCGAAACAAATACATGAAATTCTGGGACAATATCTAAGAAGAAGCGGACTCGAAACGCCACTTCTACAACATAGAGTGGTTGATGCTTGGGACGAAATTGTTGGAAATGTGGTGGCAAAATACACCATAGAGAAGTATATTTACAATCAAACACTGTATGTAAAGATTGTGAATCCTGCTGTAAGACACGATTTGTTGATGCGCAGAACTGATCTTATTAAGGCTTTAAACGAGGCTGCAGGAGGTAATTTTGTGATTACAGATATTCGAATTCATTAGAATTTCCATACATAAAAGATAAAAGTCGCTTTGTTTGCAAGATGAGCAAGCAAGGCGACTTTTGTTTTATTGTGTTTCAAGATAGAAACTTAAATCTTGAATTTATAGCCAAGTGTAATTTGGAAGGTGTGATAATTGCCATTCAAAGGAAATTCGCCTGTTGATGTTAGAGCCATATAACGACCATTAGATATCTTGGTTAAAGGTAGCGAATAGCGTGCTTCTAACACAAAATGGTTGTATTCATACGAAACACCAAGGGGCAATGCAACAAGGAATTGGTTAAGAGTTTTTGTTAAATTATGCGTGTTTTTACCCGTTATGTCTTTGTTGGCAAATTGTGAATGGGTTAAAATTTTACCCTCAAAACCTGCTTTAACTGCTAAATTAGGAATGACATAATAGTTGAATATAAGTGGAATAGAGAGGTATTCTGTATAGAGTGATTTTGTAATAGTGTTTCCAAACTTATCTGAACTCTTATTTCCTTTCGTACCTTGTGTTAAGAATTGCACTCCAGCACTAACCGAAGCTTTCTCTAATAATTGATATTCTAGCTCTGCACCAGCCACAACTCCTGCATTCATTTTCATCTTATTATCGGTTATGGGTTGTAATCTTGTGAGAGTTGCACCCACAAAAGGTTTAATGTTTAGCGTGCCTGTGGGTTGTTGTGCATAACCTATTATGGCACAAATGGCAAGAACTAATGATGTGAAGACTCTTTTCATATTTGTTGTTTCGTTGATTATTTGTGGGTGCAAAATTAAAGATAAGTATCAAAAAGAAATAGAAAAATATCACAAATATTATTCTATTCCACTACTTTTTATTTGTATTTCATTTTTATTGCTCTTTATCTTCCAGTTCAACCAAATGGAAAGACTTTGTAATTGCATTGCTATTGTACTCTAAAAGCATTGAGTTTGTGTGCAAAAAGCAATGCTTTTGAAGTGTAAAAACGCTGCTTTTGCGCAAGGCTGAGCAAGAAAAAAGCCGCAAAGGGTGCGGCTATCGTTATCAAATGGGTATCTACTTGATTTTTAATCCTTTCTCTCTTCTCTCTATGTAGGTATAAGAAAATTTGCAAAAAATGCTTTTCTGATTTATACCTTATTATATATAGAACTTAAAGGGCAATCACTTCGTTCATCATTACATCGTATTGGGTGGTGGGAATGTGCTTGATGAGTTGAAATGAGAAGCATATTCCTATTTTATAGCATTGTGGAATGCGTTTAAGCAGACGATCGTAATAGCCCTTCCCACGTCCAAGTCGCTTGCCATCTGCACTGAAAGCCAATCCAGGAACAATGGCAATGTCAATCAATGGCAGATTGTTCAACACTTTACCTTGCGGTTCTAATATTCCAAAAGAACCTTTTCTCAAATCCTTTTCACCTGTAAACATCCTTATCTCCATTGTCGTTTCTCCTGTAACAACAGGTAATACAATGTTTTTCCCCATTTCTTTTAGTTCCTTAATCAATTGAAGTGTTTGCACTTCGGTGGGCAAGGCGCAATATAAAAGAATGGTTTGTGCCTCTTTTATGCGGGGATGTTGCAATAGAGTAGGGATGAAAGCAAGCGACATCTCGCCCACTTTTTCGGTGGTGAGATGTCGCATTTGTTCTTTAATTGTATTTCGAATAGAAATCTTTTCTTGATTCATTGAGTGTTCTCTGCGTTATTTTTTAGGTTGCATTACAGAGGGTTTTTGTACGGGTTTCTGTGGGAATGACTTGCCCTCTTTAAACACTTGAATGGCTTTTGTGATGGTTGCATCGCCTCTGTTGATGTAATCTGTCCATGCTTCTTCATTCAATAAGTTGTAAACAATTCTGCTAATGATGAATTGTTCGATTAACTTATACGATTTTTGAATCATCAAATTACGACGTTTTAAGCCGTGAGAGTCGGCAAATGTTGCAAACTTATCAACTAAATTCTGTTTAACAAGGAAGCGATTAAGCGCATCAACGGTTTTCAATTCTTTTAGCTTTTGGCGGTTGTTGTCGGTATAATTGAATGCATATTGCAAAATTAAACCGCTCATTGTTGCTTGTTTGTAGTATGAAGTATAGTTGGTAGTGTCTTCAGGAACAAACAAGTCGGGAGTGATACCACCGCCTCCGTAAACCTTTCTGCCAATACTTGTGTGATAAGCAGGACCAGTGTGCTTGATACTATCTTGTGAAAAGAACTCTCCGTGTTGGTATCTTGATATTAAATCTTGTGCATAGGCTGCCTCATTTCCAGAAGTATAAGGCTTTTGAATAGATCTTCCTGAGGGAGTATAATAGCGTGCAATGGTTAAACGCATAAGACTTCCGTCTTGAAAACCTATTTGTTGTTGAACCAATCCCTTTCCAAATGAACGACGACCGATGATCGTTCCACGGTCATTATCTTGTATTGCACCTGATAATATCTCAGAAGCGGATGCTGAACCCTCGTTAATGAGTATTACAAGAGGCATCTTTTGGTAGCTACCATGCCCATCACTACGATACTCTTGACGTGGACTTTTGCGTCCTTGCGTGTAAACTATGAGCTTATTCTTAGGTAAAAACTCGTTAGCTATTTGTATTGCGCTTTCCAAATAACCACCAGTATTGTCTCGAAGGTCGATAATTAGTTCCTTAAAACCTTCTTGTGACAACTTAGCAAGGGCGATTAATAATTCGGGATAGGTTGTTTCTCCAAAACTCTTGATGCGTATATAGCCCACAGAGTTGTTGAGCATATAAGCAGCCGACACGCTTTTACGAGGAATTTCGCCACGTGTTACAGTGTAAGTGATAGGGGTTTTGTGCCCATATCGTTTAACAGAGATTTTAATCTTGGTGTCTTTTGGACCTTTAAGCACTCTCATAGCTTCGTCGTTGGTTACCTTTTTACCTACAAAAGGCTTACCATCAACCGCCACAATCTTGTCTCCTGCAAGAAGACCAGCACGTTCTGATGGTCCATTCTCTATGACATTCTGAACGTTAATGGTGTCTTGACGGATAACAAACTCAACTCCTATGCCCGAAAAAGACCCCTTTAGCTCGTCGGTTGTAGCCTGGGCGTCTTTTGCAGGAATGTAAACAGAGTGTGGATCAAGTTCACCTAAGATTTGAGGAATAGCCTTATCCACCAAAGAATCAATGTTGACATCGTCTACATATTGGTCATCAATTATGTGAAGGAGATTGTTTAATCGGCTACTTCCAGAATTAATGATGTTTAATCTATTACCAGAAAAGTGGTTTGCATAGAATGTTCCGATGATAATACCAATGATAACGCATAATGCAAGTAATAAAGGCATGTAGCGATTAGAATGATTTCGGTTTATTTTCATCTTTATATTCTCCTATAATCTTTATTCAACTTCGAGATATTCAACGTCTACTCCAGCTCTTTTCAAAAGGTTTATACCGTCTTCTAAACGGTATTTCTCGCCATAAACAACCCTTTTTATTCCCGATTGAATAATGAGTTTAGAGCATTCTATACATGGCGATGCTGTTACATATAATGTTGCTCCCTCGCTATTATTTGAGCTTCTGGCTAGCTTAGTGATTGCATTAGCCTCGGCATGGAGTACATAAGGCTTTGTTATTTGGTTCGAATCTTCGCACACATTCTCAAAACCTTCAGGTGTTCCGTTATACCCATCGCTGATAATCATTTTATCTTTAACCACTATTGCTCCAACTTTACGTCGCTCGCAATAGCTGTTTTCTGCCCATATTCGTGCCATTCTGAGGTAGCGAGTATCTAAAATGTGCTGTTTGTCTGTATTCTTTGTCATAGTAAAGGCTTAATTCTTTTTAATTCCATTGCGTTCTAATAGAGCATCAATAGTAGGCTCTTGTCCTCTAAAACGTTTGTATAAAATCATTGGATGTTCTGTTCCTCCCTTTGAAAGAACGTTTTCTCTAAAGCTTAGAGCAGTGTTTTTATCAAATATTCCATTCTTTTTAAAGAGGCTAAAGGCATCTGCATCTAACACTTCTGCCCACTTATAACTGTAATATCCTGCTGCATATCCGCCCGAAATGATATGAGAGAACTGGGTGGTCATACAAGTATTAGGAAGTTGTTTCGTGATGATAGCATCTTTCCAAGCATCTTTCTCAAAAGCGATAATATCTTCTTTGAACTCGTCTTTCTGCGTGTAATATGCCATATCTAATAAACCTAAGCTCACTTGACGTAAGCAACCATAAGCTGAAAGATAGTTTTTACTCTTAATAATTCTATCAATCAATTCGTCAGGAATAGGTTCTTTAGACTCGAAGTGATAAGCAAACGTACGTAAGAACTCTTTCTCTGTGGCATAGTTTTCCATGAATTGAGATGGAAGTTCAACAAAATCCCACCACACATTGGTGCCACTTAAACTGCCAAAGCGTGTATTGGCGAACATTCCATGTAGCGAATGACCAAATTCATGCAAGAAAGTTTCAACCTCGCCAAGCGTTAATAAGGCTGGTTTTTGTGGTGTTGGCTTAGTGAAATTCATCACAACACTGACATGAGGACGAATGTTTTCGCCCTTTCTAGTTATCCATTGACCTTGGAACTCAGTCATCCAAGCACCGCCTTGCTTTCCTTTTCGAGGGTGGAAGTCGGCATAAAACACAGCAAGATAGCTTCCGTCGGCATCAAACACATCGTAAGCCTTAACATCTTGATGGTAAACTGGAATGTCATTGTTCTCCTTAAATGAGATACCATATAGACGATTAGCTAATCCAAACACCCCTTCTATTACCTTAGAGAGTTCGAAATAGGGGCGAAGCATTTCTGAATCGATGTTGTACTTCTGAAGTTGTAGCTTGTGAGAGTAATATCCAAAGTCCCAAGGTTGCATCTCAAAAGAATCTCCTTCCATTTCTTTTGCAAGCTGTTCAACTTCTTTTAACTCCTTAATAGCTTGTGGCTTGTAAGCTGAAATAAGGTCATTAAAAAGCTTATAGACGTTTTTTACACTACTTGCCATGCGATGTTCTAATACATAATCAGCATAAGTGTCGTGTCCAAGCAATTGAGCTAACTCTCTACGAATATTGATTAGGCGTGTACATATAGCCAAGTTGTTCTCGGGATTGTCGTGAATTCCCTCTGTATTCTTAGCCATATAGAGTTTTTCTCTTAGCTCTCTCTTTGTAGAATAGGTGAGAAAAGGAGAGTAACTAGGGAAGTCTAGGGTGAAAATCCAACCCTCTTTATTTTGTTCTTGTGCCGTATGAGCTGCCATTTGGCGTGCACTTTCGGGCAATCCGTCAAGGTCTTCTTCGTTAGTTAGATGCAATTCGAATGCTTTATTCTCTTTTAATAGGTTTTGAGAGAATTGCAATGACAACAAACTTGCTTCTTCGCTTAATCGTCTAAACTGCTCTTTTCCTTCTTCATTTAATAGAGCACCACTTCTAACAAAGCCGTCATAAACCTTCTGAAGCAATGTTTCTTCTTCAGTAGTAAGCTCTCTATGGTGTTCATATACATGCTTAATGCGTTTGAAAAGCTTTTCGTTCAGCTGCATATCGTTAGCATGTTGGGTGAGAAGAGGACTCATCTTTTGAGCTAAAGCGTCGAGATCGTCGTTTGTTTCTGCACCTAGCATACATGAAAAGACAGTAGAAGCACGTCCTAATAAGTCGTAATAATGCTCGCCTTTAGTTTCGTCTTTATATATGATAGTATTGTCGAAAGTAGGCTCTTCCTCATTGTTTATAATCTTATCAAGTTCTTCTTTCTCTCTTTTCATTCCCTCCATGAAAGCTTCTTCGTAGTGTTCTAGCTTAATAAGGTGGAATGGAACGGTGTTATGTGGAGTGGAATAATCATTAAAAAAAGGATTATTCGCTATTGAGTTCTTATTATCTTGTGTTGCCATATCTTGTTTATTTATTCTTATATTTGTGCTTTTTGAATGAGTTTTTCAAGTGCAGGAATAATTATTCTGCCCCTTTCTAGCTTTAAGAGGTTTTCGTCTTGCAATTCGTTTAGTATGTTCGACACCTTTATTCGCTTTACATTCATTTCCTTTGCAAGCGTAATCATCTTGATGAAGAATATCTTTTCGCCACCTATATTATATACATGTTGTTCGAAAAAACGAATAATTTTTTCCCTTAATGAATCGCTTATGGGACGCCATTGCTGTCGTTCCATTTTTTGAATGCGGGTAGATAAGATATTCATAAAGTTGATTCGGAAGATAAATGAGTGTTCTATGAAACTCAAAATACTTTCTTTATCAATGCTTAATATACTGCTATTTTCTTGCGTTGTGTATGTAGATGAGAACCAAGGACTAAGTCCTAGTAATCGTTCTGGCTGTATAACAGAAGGCGTTTCGAGCCATTCTTTCACCATAAAGGAATGGTTTGCCGACGAAGTTGTTATCTCAATCTTTCCTTGTAGCAAAAAGAATAAGTCCTTACAAGCCTCTCCTTCTTTTATAAAGGTAATGCCACTATTTAGCTTTTGAAAGTGAAAACGGGCATGGGCAGCAAGCTGATGTAACTCTTGTTGCGTTATTCCTTGAAACAAGGGCAGTGCTAATAGCTTGAGATGTGATGTCGGCGACTGCTCCATAGCTTATTGAACGATCTTGTCTTTTAATGTAGGAGAGTACCAAACGGCATTCTTTCCATCTTTATCGGAATAGATAAAATAAGCCATGATCTCTTTCTGTTGTTCTAAAACTCTTTTCGCTTTGTCTAAACCCATCACCATAAAGGCAGTTGCATAGGCATCTGCTGTGGCGCAGTTGCTGGCTATTACGGTAGAAGAAAGAATGTTATGCTGAACTGGATAGCCCGTTGCTGGGTCGATAGTGTGGGCATATTTCTTTCCGCCTTTATAGTAGAAATTGCGATAATTACCGCTTGTTGCCATTGCTTTGTCGGTTACATTGAGGATAGTTTGCACCTCTTGACTTTGCTGAGTGATATCGTCTGTGGGCTTAATAACGCCTATTTTCCAAGGAAGACGCTTAGAACTGATTCCCGAAGTCACAATTTCTCCGCCTATTTCAATCATAAAGTTCTTTACACCTTTATGCTTTAAGTAGCTTGCAACCACGTCACTTCCAAAGCCTTTTGCAATTGCACTGCAGTCGATCATAATGCGTTTATCGTCTTTTTTTACAGTATTGTTCACCAAGCGTATCTTCTTATAGCCAGTGAGTTGGCGCAGACTATCGATCACATGCTTTGTTGGTTCAACGCCTTTCTTAAACCCAAAGCCCCATTCATTAACCAAAGGAGCAACCGTTATGTCAAAAGCTCCATCTGTTTTGTTACTGATGTCTTCGGCAAGAAGAAACACCTTGTTGAACAATTCGTTGGTTCGTGTGGGCTGATTGTTATTGATTTTGGAAATGATAGATTGCGGATTAAAAGTAGATAGAGCTGTGTCTACCTTGTTTAACTCTACTAAAATCTCTTTATGAAGGTCGTCATCATTTTGATAAGTTATGTGATATGTTGTTCCAAATATCGTTCCTTTATTCTCTATATAAGGCATGTTCTTCTGCTGTTTGCTTATATATGCCGTGCCAATGACGAGCAATAGCAAGAGAGGAATTTGCCAATAGAGACGTTTTTTTATCTGTTTTGTTGCCATGTTATGTCTTTATTATCTTGAAAGTGAAATACTATCATTTTTTATTCTTTATCTTTTCTGATATCGAACCACTATTTAGAGTTGTTTATATTATTTTTCTTTATTCTATTAAAGAGTTCTATTGCCACATAAAAAGTGCCTCCAAAGGTAGAATTGCCTCCTCTTCCATAGCCAGGAACATAATAAGGCTCTCCCATTTCGTTAGCTTTCTTTGCCAATCTGTTTTTATATCGAATGCTCCAGCCTGCTCTTAAAGGCCCAACGATGTGTGCTTCGAGTCCAAATACAGCTTCAATCCAGTGGTAAGAACCACTGATGTTATTCGCTCCAAAAGGCGCAATACCGCCGAAAACAGGGTCTACTACACCAGGAGTTTCGATGTTATACTTGAAAGAAGAAAAGCCATAACGACCTCCAACGAATACTTTATAGATGTCGTGTTTATTCTTCATCACATTAAAGTCGATACCAATGCGACCGTAGGGTGCCTTTGTGCTATATGATATATTTGTTTCATCGCCCTTAGTATTGCTCTTTCCATATCCTAACTCAATGATAGGGTAGTATTTGTCTTTTAAGTTGGCACGCAAACTTGCTTCGTATTGTCCCTCATTGCTAAGTAAGTTCTGTCCAATTCCTATGAGGTCTACCGATAATGTTATGCCATTGAAAAACGCAACCGAATCGCTTTTTGCTTTCAAAACCAGCTTTTTAGGTTGTGCCTGTACTGCAATACCGATGTAAAAGAGTAGAATACTAACGCTGGCTCTTAAAATATAGGTAGAAATGTGTTTGTGAATTGTCATTGGTTACTTTTGAATTATGAACGACAACAGAATCTATTGCGTTGCGAGAGTATGTTATTTTTTGAATAGTATGAAAGAATGCAGCCGCACAATCAACCGACTCGAAGTGTGGTTCGTTTGTTTTGGTAATTCGAACTGTATCTTTCCAAATTTCTTTGTTGGTATTTTTTACACTTAAGAACAACACATCTTCGTTTCCTTGAAAGCTCATTGGCAAGTTGAAACTATCCACATTTACTGCTCTATTCAATAAAATGGTGTCGCCACTGGTGTGACGTTGGGTAGAGATGGTGAGCGTATCGGCTAATTTCTTGACGTTTCCCATTAGCTTATAGCGTGCCAATACACCACTACTTAGCGGACAATCGGTAGATGAACACGCTGAAATGAAAAGTGAGAATAGTAAGAAGTAAATTAGTTTTTTCATTCTTTTATACTTGTGGCGTTATGAGATCATTCGTTTTAGATGGTCTTTTCAATCTGATAGTCGTTGCGAGTTGAAGACGAACGGCTAACCATATCTCCAATAAATCCTGCCATAAAAAGTTGTGTTCCCAATATCATCATAGTTAAAGAGATATAGAAATAGGGCGAATCGGTAACCAAACGCTGTGGAATGCCTTGCGACAATGCCCATAATTTATCGGCTCCTATAATTGCAGCCGCAAAGAAACCAATGATGAAGAAGATAGAACCCAGGAAGCCAAATACGTGCATTGGGTTCTTTCCAAAGTTGCTTAAGAACCACAAAGTGATAAGATCTAGATAGCCATTGAAGAATCTATTTAAACCAAACTTTGATGTTCCGTATTTGCGAGCTTGATGTTGCACAATCTTTTCGCCAATCTTTTCAAAACCAGCATTCTTAGCTAAGTAAGGAATATAACGGTGCATTTCGCCATAAACTTCGATATTTTTAACCACATCTAGGCGATATGCCTTCAAACCACAATTGAAATCGTGGAGATTATGAATGCCACTTATCTTACGAGCTGTGGCATTAAAGAGCTTAGTTGGAATGGTTTTAGAAAGTGGGTCGTAACGCTTTTCTTTATAGCCTGACACCAAATCGTAACCATCTTCAGTAATCATGCGATACAATTCGGGTATTTCATTGGGCGAATCTTGCAAATCTGCGTCCATAGTAATTACTACATCGCCCTGAGCTTCTTTGAAACCACAGTATAAAGCGGGGCTTTTTCCGTAGTTACGTCTAAACTTGATGCCTTTAACATGAGGCGATTTCTGAGCAAGTTCTTCAATTACTTTCCACGAATTATCTTTAGAACCATCGTTAATGAAAATCACTTCAAAGCTAAAGTTGTTATTGTTCATCACTCGTTCAATCCACTCATATAGCTCTGGTAACGATTCTTCTTCATTATATAAGGGTATAACTACCGAAATGTTCATAGTTGTTGTTGATTTGTTGTGTTATGTATTCAAACGATTCTTCATTATTTTGTATTCCCCAAAAACGACTCCTTATTTACTGGGTTCTTTCTTATAGAATGCTGCAAGCGGAGCACTTAGTATGGTTCCGATAAATATATTCTGCATAAGGATTATAGAAGTGATGTCTATAGCATTCATTTCTCTAATTAGTTTTATGCCTTCTTGCAACTCGCTGATGTCCATTTTCAATTGCTTGTAAGTGGGAATTGCCGTTTGAAGTGTTTGGATAAAGAGGTTTGTAAAGGCACTACTGTCGAGCCATTGGAAGTAAATAAACTGACAAGCTGCAAAGATTAATGAGGCATAGAAAAACGTATAAGCCGAAAAAAAGTATGCAGCTTTAAATGAAATAAATCCTTCTCTAATCTTGTCTCGAAAGTTTTTGATACGCCAACCTGCATAGAATGGGGTAGAAAGGATCATAAGATTGCCCCATAAACTTTGTGGCATATAAACTAAGAATGCAAATGATGCAACCCAAATGACGCCTAAGATGGCGCCTTCGATGCGTGCATAAGCCTTTATTTGTTTGAAAGAATTTGCTATATCCATTTGTATTTTTATTCGCTTTATATGTTGTTTGGTAGTACAATTCATAGCTTTTGTAGCCTTTTTGTTTGCAAGGTGTTGTGCATAACGTGGTTGGCTTTATTGTGCTAAGATGAATAAAAGACCACTTTTAAGTTCTAAATTAGCTACAAATTTACGTATTTTATTTTATAAAGAGGTGCTTTTTCTGTTTTTTGTTATTGCTATTTTGTCGTGAAAGAAATTCAGCATAGATCTAATTGTGATCTAGTTATATTTCAACTCCATTCGCCCTGTGTTAAGTTGGTTCTTTAATTGGCTTAAAAAAGCATTGCTTTTGGGGTGTAATATCAATGCTTTTAGTGTGTAAGAACGATGCTTTTGAAAGGCAAACTTATTGCTTTTATTTGTCGATAGAAATGGAGTTGAGAAGTAACGAGTAGAGTGTTGGGGTAAAGTGGGGTGATTTTAGGGCGAATTGATGCGTGCTGAGGCTTTAATAGAACTGAAATTAGAGTACTTTTTGCTTAAAGTGGTGCTTTTTTAGGCGTTTTTTTTGAGTAATTCTTAAAAATAATTACCTTTGCATTCGTTTCTTTTTGTTCGTGTTTAGAACAAATAAAGCGACAAAAGAAATATGTATAATCCAGGAAATATCAACAGAAAAATAAGTTAAATCATAAAAATAAAACAAACAATGAAGCGATTTTTAATTGTCTTTACATTGCTTTTTGCAGTGTGTTTATTACCCTTGTCGGCACAAAATGCAGCCGATAAAATTGTTGGTCTTTATCATGTAGTGAAAGATGGACGCAACTCTAAAGTAAAAATTTTTAAGTATGGAAATGGTTATCGTGCACAAGTTGTGTGGCTAGAGAATATGAAAAATGCCGATGGAACATTGCGTACCGATGTTAAAAATCCCGATGAATCGAAGAGAAAAACTCTTTCTAATCAAATTGTGTTGGTAGAGAAGGTAACTTATAACGGTGAAGATGCTTGGGAAGATGGTAAAATATACGACCCCACAAGCGGTAAGGTGTATCGCGTTGAGATGTATTTCGAAAAGCCAAACGTATTGACTGTGAAAGGAAAACTTGGTCCTTTCTTTAAAAGAGTTTATTGGAATAAAATACAATAATGATTCTCTTTAGTGTGAAATAAAATGCTGTTCGATGGTTTGATTGCCTTTGTTGCAGCATTTTTTGCGTTCTAAAGATTTGTATTAGAACATAATGGGCTATATTTAATGATTTTTTTGCTTTTAATAAAGCCTATAAATGTAGATTATTCATACCATTATAAGTGATGATATAATAAAAAAGAGGAATAGATGTGCATCTATTCCTCTTGTGTTTCTGCATGTTATAAAGCGCATATTGTTGCAGTTTATAACCTAATTGCTTTTGAGCCTCTTGTCGGATTCGAACCAACGACCCCGAGATTACAAATCACGTGCTCTGGCCAACTGAGCTAAAGAGGCGGGTGGACAAGCTACTTACATCGCACCGCTCAACCTTCTACCTTTGCTATATTCCTATCCTGGAGGATTCGAAAGGAGCTGGTCGTGTAAGACTTGCCCGTATTTCGGGTGCAAAGGTATATATTATTATTTATATTTGGCGAGGATTTAGATTTCGTTTATTGTTTTTTAACAAAACAAGGAGACGTGAATACTCTGTTATTTGGGTGTGTTTTTTATGTATATAAACTTTCTATAAGAATTGATTGAGAGTGATGTTATAAAGGTATTTGTAGCCTATTTCTATTGATTATCAGAGTGTTTTAATTTTATGTGGTGTGTGTTGGTTAGGTGTTTAATTGTTTGAATCTCTTTAAAGCCTGTTTCATGTGATATTTTACCGTATTGATTGATATTCCTAAGTGTTGTGCTATTTCAGGATATGTTTTTTCTTCGAATCTACTTAAGATGAAAACCTCTTGACATTCCGGCGACAAAGAAGAGAGAATATTGTTGATTTGGGCAGACAGCTCATCTGCCATAATCTTACTAATGGGGTGTGATTGCGATAAATCAGCAACAATAGTTTCTTCTGTTTCGTTTGTTAATGCAATTTTTAAGAAGTGTTTTCGACTTTGTTCTGAACGTAAAATGTCGATACAACGATTGCGAACAGATTGCATAAGATAGCCTTTTAGAGAGTTTTTGATGTGTAAAGAATCGTGTTTAAGCCACATGTTGAAAAAGACATCACCAACAATTGCCTCTGCCCAGAATGCATCGTGAACGAAAGAATTGGCATAGGTGCATAGTGAAGCATAGTAGGTGTTGTAGAGATATTGGTAGGCTTTCTCTTCTCCGTTATGCAACTGTTTTATAATAATCAATTCATCAAAAGGCATTTCGCTGTTTAAAATCTTCATGTTCTGTTATGACAAAGATATAAAGATTATTTTTATAAAATGTAAATTGAGATAATTTATTTCTTTAATGATGGATTGTAACCAACAAAAAACAACCGTTTGTTGGTTGTTTTTTTGTCAATAGAACCGAATTTTTGTTCTTTCAGTATTCAATCTCAATGTAATTGCTATATAAAAGCATTGATTTTATTGAATAATTACATTGATTTTATATAGCAAAAGCAATGCATTTTTGTTCTGCTGATGTGCAGAAATAAATTCTTGTCGATAAAGAACAGATGCGATGGGACTGTGTAAAAGTGTATATCGGAATAAGATGAGCAATATAAAAGATGAATATAGGAGCATAAAAAAGAAGGAATACCATGAAAGCATTCCTTCTTTAAATAGATATAAATTAAAATTTTTAGCTTATTTACTTAGAGCTAAGCAGAGTTTTCCATAGTGTAGAACTCCATCTTTGATAACAGAATATATTGCCCAGATATGAGTACCATCGTTTTTAAGAATCTCGAATGAATCTAATTGATAAGTAACACTTGGATAATCATAGTCATTAATGAGCTTAGCACCAGCCTTTATGCCTTCTGTTAAGTCGCCTGTATAGGTCACTTTAAATGAACCATAGACATAGCTTCCCCACATTTGATCCCATCCAATAGAGCAAACTCCAGCTTTTGTTTTAGCATAGAACTTATAAGAAGAACCTGTAGCAGGTTTCCATTGTTCATTATCCCAAGTCATATGCTCAACAGTAGAGTTTTTAAGAGCTTCTTTTTCTTCTTCTGTATAAGCAATATTTGTTGTTTTAACCTCAACGTTGATAGTTGCTTGCAAGCCCATCATATCGGTGATATGCACAGTTGTTGTTCCTTCTTTCTTAAGGACAAGGCGTACTTCTACATCGTTAATAGATGATATTTCTGCGATATTGTTATCATCACTCTTTGCTGTGTAGTTTCCATTTCCACCTTTGATTTCAATCTTTGCATATCCCACTTGTCCCATTTTATTGGTTATTGACACATTGTTTTCTGCAAGAATAATCTTACTGTACATAGAAAGAATGGGTACACGTTTATAGTTTCCTGTTTTATCAGAAATGATAACAGCAGTTTTACCTTTTTCTTTTGATGTAACAGTTATTGTGTTATTGTTGAGAGTTGCACTGGCTATTTCAGGATTTTCACTAAAAATTTTAAACTCACCGCCACCTTCTTTGATTTTGAATGATGCCGATTCGCTCACATTAACCTTAAGAGTATCAGTATCAATTAATAATTGAGGCTTTTTAATATCAACAGGAATAGGGTCGTCATTACTACTGCAGGCTGACATAAAGCATACACTCGTTAAGGTAATCAACATTGTATATAAATAATGAATCTTCATTTTTATGTATGTTTTAATTGTTATTAAATAATTAGTCAGAAGATTTTACCAATCTTTTCGGTAAGGTTTTTTGTTATAAACTAATTCGTCATCGAATAGTTCTTTAGCGATATTTTGCATTGAAGGGATTTGTCCGTAAGTAAAGTTGCTGCGGAATGGGTCCATAGCAAATATCATGTGACATCCATAACCTTCTTTTCTAATGTGTTGTAAACCTCCTGTGTTAGCCCAATAACCACGAGCATATTCTTGAGAATATAAGCCCATACGAGATTTTGTCATACCTGGGAAGTTTTTAGATAAATCAGATGAACGACCATAATCGTGTAAAGCATAGTCTACAAAGTCGCCAGATAGAACACCATCAACTGCAGGAAGAGAAGAAGTTCTGCTGTAAACATAGACCGAAACAATTTTGTTGCCAATAGCTTTCTTTGTTTCATAGCATAAGCGAGCAGCCGCTTCACTGCTTGGATAAGGTTCAAATCCAGGAGCATCGCTATATTTAGAATATTCATCATCAAAGAAAACTCCATCAAGTTGATATGCATCTAGTACCTCTTTTATTTCCTTTGCAAATAGTTTTGCACCTTTAGGAGTGAGGTTTGCAATACCCGATGCGTCGTGATTACCCAAAATGCCAAGAATAACCTTTATACCTTTGTCTTGCAATGGTTTAAGGTATTTCTCTTTGTTGCTTAGAAGGTGTTTTACATTGTCGTTGTTATAAACATAAACCTGTCCTGTTTCTACATTATAGTTGATGTTTGCAGAGAAAAGAATAACCATGTCGATAAGTGGTTTTCCGCTTTTTTTAAGTGTGAAACAAAGGTTGTTTAGAGGGTTACAATCGTTTACCTCCATACAGCTAACAATCTTAATTCCTGTAGATTTGTCGCAGTTTGGCATTTTAGAAAGGTCGTTTACTAAAAGAACAAATGATGATTGTTTTTCAGAAAGCGTTACATTACCACTCTTTACTTTCAAAGAAAGAGGAATAGCATAGGTTCCTAAGCTGTCGAGATTGGCATCAGTGTTATAGTTAACTGTTGCTTCTGCCGATTTAGTGTTGCCTTTATTGATTTTTATTTCAGTAGGAAGTTGAACCAAATTAGCAGGAAGAGCCTTGTACTGAGAAGCGTTTTTAGAGTTATACTCGGTTAAGATTGCTTCGTTATAGGTAAGTTCAAATACCGCATCGGCGTCGCTCGCCTTTTGTAGTTGAACAAAGAAACCTGTTGAACCTGTTGTAGAAAAGCTGATAGAATCGCTCACTTGCAAGCCGTTATTGTTAGAAAGCATTGCATAGTTGTTGTTAGATACTTGGTAGTTTGATTCGTCTATCTGCATTACATTCACGTCTGAAGAGCATGACACAGATAGCAAAATGCCAAGAGATACTAATAACTTATTGATGTTTTTCTTTATTATAGTCATAATTAAAACTCATTAATGTGTTTAGATTGTTTTATCTTTCAGGAAGAGAAACAGAGGTCCACTTCAATGCTTTGTTAGCAGTTGCATCATTTCCGTTACCTGTGTGGTCTTTAACTAATAGAGGAGTTTCATCGTCGAATTTCCAATATGAAACCAAACCTTGGCTCTTTGGTGATACACTATAAATATCTCTTGCAATGTCTGCTTGTGATCTTACTACATTCCAAATACGACATTCTGCGATATCTCCAGCAAGATAACGATTAGGACTGTATGAATATCCTATGTAGAAAGGATTAGAACCGCCCGAAGCAAGGTTGACATTACCTACGTTTTTAATGCCACGAGATTGTTCTTTTCCATTTATATATACCACCATTTCGCCTGTTATACTGTCGTAAGTTAATGCAACATGAACCCATTGGTTAGTGGGTAGACCCTTATTGCTATCGGCATCAGGGAAGTTTCCGAAGCTTGTTGCTATTTGAATTTGGTTTGGTGGAAATCCTGCATCACCAATACGAATTAAGAAATAGCCTTCTATTCCCATTACAGTACTAATTTTTCTGTCGAAATTACGTGCACGGATAAGAGCTTCCATCGTAAGTTTTGAAAGGTCGCTCACCACTCCTGGGTTCTTCCAGTTAACGCTTAAATAGTTCTGTTCGATATCGGCAACTACATTAATCAATGCTCCAGCCTTGAAAACATAATAGAAAACCTTTTGCGATTGCACCATTTCTATATCGTTAGATTGAGCTTTTATGGGCAAAACGCAAACACGGTTACCTTTGATATCGTCTAACTTTGAAAACTCAATAGTGACATCTTCTGATTTAACACTACCCTGTGGAATAATTGCAATGGTAGATTTTAGAGTATAACAAGAATCGGGTAGCAACTCTGCTTTTTCACCATAAATTTTATTATAGTTACTAACAAGCGAAGATTCTACATAATAATGAATGGTGATGTCTTTTTCTGCAGGCTTTGCAACCGATACATTGAGCGTTTTAGAGATACTTTCAGAAGCACCTTTCACCACAATTTCATTACGCATACTTGTTCCTAAAATATAGGCTTTATTATCGAAGTGCTCGTCACTGCTTTGACATGCAGAGAAAAGAGCAATGCAAGTGCACCATGATAAAAATAAATATAGCTTGTTCATGTTATTCTATTTTTTTATGTTGGGATTGATAGTGTTAATAGCTGCACGTATATTTGGATAAACAAACGATGGATTGAAATAGTCGGTTGCAATGTTTTCAACTGCAAGTCCAACGATAGAGTAGCCGTTATGTGCAGATGCTACCCAGCGAGCTGAGCTTGTTACTGCAGTAGTTTTGTTGCTGAAATATCCTGTCTTCACATCAGCTTTATCAAAAGATGTTGTTTGAACCAAAGGAATAAACTTGTTTGCAGGAACATTTTCGTCTGCAGCCATACCAGCAGTGTAGCTCAATTCAGATGCAGACTTTGCTGTTAAACAAGGCAAAATGATGTATTTTGCTTTCTCAAAGATTTGCTTATCAATTACATTCTGTGGTTTCCCTTGGAAGAATATCTCTACATTTGGATGGCGTTCAACCCAGTCTAACGCAATAAGAATAAAGTCGTTTTCGTATCCAATATATGTAGTTCGGTCTAAAGCAGACATATATTGTTTAGGTTTACCATTGTAAGCAAAAATAACTCCATCGAATTTGTACTTGTCATAGCAACTTAATGCCTTTTGTAAAGAGTCTACCAAGAAAGTATTAAACTCGATATACGATTTCGATTTGTTTTCAGCTTCTTTGTAAAAGTCAGCTTTACGAGTGTCGTATAGTAACTTAATGGCATCGAAGTTGATGCGATAAACAAACTTCATGGCTTTCTCTTTGCGAGCGGTTTCAATCTCTTTCAATTCATTTACAGTGAGAGAGTCAGGTGTACTCAAACAAACATAATCAATACTATCAGGTAAAGCATTGATACGTTGTGATTGGTTGACAGGTTGTTTATTGCTATTATCGAAATAACCAATAAAGATATTGTGTTGAGATGCCTTGTAAGCTCTTAAGTCAGAAAGATACTTTGCATGTAAGTTAGGATTTTGTTGCTCTATACCTGGAGTAACAATGTTCACCGATTCGATATCGGTGTCGCAACTACTGAATGCTATTGTAGAAGCAATTGCCGATAAAGCAAATATGGTATGTTTAAATATTCGTTTCATATTATATTTTTTTATTGTTGTGATAGTAAAAGATTTTTAGATATACAACATAGAAATTTAGTTTTTCTTTGCCCACCACAAGTCGGTAGCCATATTGTCTTGTCCACCTAAAAGTGTGTTAACAGCAGAATTGTAATTCTCAGTATTATCTGTTCTTTCACGTTGAGGATAAGGTAAACGACGTGCACCACGAGTAGAAGAAACAACTCCTCCACTGTTATTTTTAGTTACTGGCATGAGAATAGGATATCCAGTTCTACGGTATTCTGCCCATGCTTCGAGACCAAGAGGGAAGTTTGCAATCCATTTCTGAGTGATAATGCGTTCTAAGTTCACCTCAAATTCAGCAGAATCGTCCCATTTTACAGTGATAGTAGGTGCTGTTCCAGCATAAGAAAATGCAGGATTGACAGGGTCTTTGTAAAGAGCTGGTGTGCTAGTGTTGTCTGCTAAATAAGTATCAACACCTTCTGCCTTATGTTGTTCGAATGAAAGTTTAACGCCTTCTTCGTACAATTGTTTTGCAGTTGCGCCCATAGTCCAACCTCTCAATGCTCCTTCAGCCTTTAAAAAAGCCACTTCTGCAGCATTCATCCATAGCATTTTGCTATTTGATTGCACTTTCATATTAGCATATTGTTTGATGGTTTTGCCTGAAGGAATTTGTATTCCAGAGCGCAATCCCACATAACCATTAGCCGATGGAAGGTCGAATGTAGACTTAGTGAAATAGCTTTCACAACGTGGATCTTTCAATCCCGTCATATAACTAGTGAGGTCTGCAGATATACGAGAGTCTCCTTCGTTATAATCATACATCACAACTTTAAATGGATTGATGTTTTGACAAGTTACAAAAGCATTATCAGCGTTGCTTTTCATCACGCCAATAGAGTGAGAAACGGCTTCTTCTGCCTTTTGTTTTGCAAGTTGTGGCTCTACATTTGCAATGCGAATTGCCATACGAAGTTTAAGAGAATTAGCCAATTTAATCCATTTTTCAACCTTACCTTGGAATACCCAGTCGGCTTGTTCGTTGAAAATTTCGGTGCGACGATTGGTTAATTGTTGAATGCTCTCATCGAGTTCACTGAACATTTTTGTGTAAATATCCTTTTGAGAGTCGTATGGTGCTGTGATTTTTGCATCTTCTCCAACCTTAGAATAGGGTATAGGTCCATAAGTATCCGTTACTCTTTGAAGACTGGCAACTTTCAGAATTTGAGCCACAGATAATGTAATAGGATCTTTAGTTACACCTTTTATGCGTTTATAATTCTCAAAAATCTTAGGAATAACACTGTTAAACATCACTTGAAGCCAATGCTCTTCGGGATTGAGTTGCGCAAAGTTCTTGCCATTAAAACCATTGTTTGAGTCTGCAAGATAACCTCCATACGAACCTCCTAATAAGCATTCTGTATACTGATTGGTGTTAACGTCAAGAGGAACAACCCATCCTTGTAAGTTCGTTAGAGCAGATTGTGTGCTGTATCCATCACGATCCATTTCGCTTTGGGTGGCATCATAAGGGTTCGTATTATAGTTAACATAGTCGCTTGTACAAGCAGTTATACTCGTTAAAATGCCAACTGACAATATATTTAATATTATTTTTTTCATAATGATCATTGTTGATTGTTAGAATTTAACTTTTACATTAAAGCCAATACTTCTTGTGCTAGGAGTCATGAAATAGTCAATTCCTTGATAATAGTTACCTGTTGATGCTGTAGATTCGGGGTCGAAAGGAGCTTTGCAGTAAAGCATTAAGAGATTTCTACCTACAAGTGATAAAGTGATATCACCAACATTCCAAATCTTATTCTTTTTAATTGTGTAACCAATACTTGCTTCTTGTAAACGGATGTTTGTTGCACTGTAAGTATAATATTGTGGAATACCATTCTTACTACCTATAGTAGTGTACCAAGTTTCAGGATTAATGCGATCTCCACCGTTTATTTCTACATATCCTAGGTCACGTGCTTTAGCAGTGTTCTCAGACACTCCATAAGTATCTAGCGTTGCTTGTGTAGCAGAATAAACAATTCCTCCGAAGCGTGCGCTAAACATTAAACCAAGATTTAAGCCCTTCCAAGAGAAATCATTGCGCCAAGCCATGTTGCATTTTGGAAATACTGAACCCAGTTTTATATCTCCAACGTTGTTATCTGTATAAACTTTTCCTTCTTTGTCAATGTATATTTTACCTTGACTGTCACGCTTAATATCAGATAAAGAATATAGATCACCAAGGCTTCCACCTTCTTTGAGAATGAAGTGTGCTTGTCCATGTCCTCCAACGTCTAGGCGGTCTTTGTTTATAACGGTTCCTGTTTCTGGGTGAATGTAGTTTCTAACTAATTCTTTGATTTTGTTTCTATTGGCACTAAAGGTGTAATTTGAAGCCCAACCAAAGTCTCCCCATTTATTCTTATATCCCCAAGCAAGTTCTATACCCTTGTTAGATACGCTACCTGTTTGTACGTATAGAGTACTATATGCAGATGAAACAGAGATTTGAGGGTTAAATGTTTGATTGTAAGTTGTTGTGTAATATAAAGTAACATCAAAGTTGAAATGTTTCAAGAAACGTGCGGTTAAACCCATTTCCCATGATGTTGTGTTCTCTGGTTTAAGGTTATATAAAGGATAATTTGCCTTACTCTTCCATTGTCTTAATGCTCTGTCCCATTCAAATGTTGGGTTTGCAAGGAAACGAGGGAATGGAAGACCAACC
The DNA here is from genome assembly GCA_052173735.1 of Prevotella sp. Classification (GTDB taxonomy): domain Bacteria; phylum Bacteroidota; class Bacteroidia; order Bacteroidales; family Bacteroidaceae; genus Prevotella. Next base: position 3,037 of record JBQMYA010000005.1, on the reverse strand, counting down.
GAAGCAAATGATGCTCGTGCTTTTAAATAATCGATTTGTTTTGGTAAATGGAATATTTCAGAAAGTACAAATGATGTTCCTACTGATGGATAGAAGAACGAAGACTGAGTTGAATTAGGTCCTGCTAGTTGAGAGGGCCAATCGTTTCGTCCTGTTAAAGTGAGGTAATAAGCTCCCTTATAGCCCAATTCGACATTTGCAAAAAGTGATTTCACTTGATCGTGATATCCACTTTGGAAGCGAGCAGCTTTGCTATCATCTAATTGGAATACTGTGAATTTATTAGCAAAAAGATCATTACGTAATGGACCTGAATTGCTTAAGACATCTTGTTGAATGTCAGAAAGTGATGCACCGATATTTGCTTGTAGGCTAAGTGTATTTTCAAAGCTCTTGTTAATGTTTACCATTACATCACCATAGGTTTGCTTATCGTCGGTTTTTGATATGCCATAGAAACCATTTCCTGAACCTTCTGTGAGAGTTGTGTTTGAAGTTGCGTACAACTTACGTTCGTATTTATTGGCAGAATTATCTACTCTAATACGTGCAGCAACGTTTAACCAATCTAAAATCTTGTAGGTTAAGCCCGCATTAAGCATATAACGGTCTTTAAAGTTGGTGCGTAGGTTACGATAATTAATCCAATATGGGTTCTGACCAGTAAATTCATTAAGTCCTTGAGGCCAGTATTGAGTATATATTTTACGTTGAGTGTTATAACGTTCATACATCTTTATGGTTTGCCAATCATCGCCACGAGGGAAGAGATAGGCTTCAACTAGAGGGTTAGAATAAGTTCCTTGGTTCACCATATTTAAGTCGTTTTGCTTAATATAGCTAGCTCCAACGTCCAAAGTCATTCTGTCTTGTAAGAAAGAAGTAGTGTTTCTAAAAGTGAAGTTATAACGATTATATTTGTTGTTAGGTACTATTCCTGCAGAGTTTACAGCACTTGCAGAAAGGTAAGTCTGATTCTTTTCTGAGCCAGTAGATAGAGTTACAGTTTCTGTTGTAACGACTCCTGTCTTTAGATAGTCTCTCTTAGGGTCGTAGCCGTATGTGTTTGTTTCGTTTAAGCGTTTTCCCCAGCTTTTATCTGCAACCTCAACACTACTCAATTGTGAGCCAGTTCCGTAGCGATTTTGAAACTCTGGCAATCTAAAAGCACTTAAGAACTCTGTATTTTGTGAAAAAGTTACTTCAGTATGTCCAACTTTTCCTTTCTTAGTTGTAATCACAATTGCACCATTGGCAGCTCTACTACCATACAAAGCCGCAGCAGCTGCACCTGTTAATACAGACATACTCTCGATATCTTCAGGGTTAATGTCGGCAATAGCCTCAGTTGTTCCGCTCGAATCGAATCCCTTTCCACCTTCTTTTCCTAAGTTAAACATAGGTACACCGTCGATAACATAGAGTGCATTGCTTGATTGTTCGATGGCTTTTGCACCACGCATTACTACTTTAGATGCACCACCTACACCAGCAGAAGATGTATTAATGTTTACACCAGCAACTTTTCCTGCAAGGGAATTGATAAAGTTAGCATCTTTGTTGCGAATTAAATCATCGCTAGTGACTTGTTGAACGTTATAGCTTAGGGCTTTTTGTGAACGTTTAATACCTAGAGCTGTAACCACAACTTCATTGAGTTGCTTTGATTCTGGCTCAAGTTTAATATTCAAACTACCACCTTCTTGAACCTTAAGATCTTGGGTTTTATAACCAATATAAGATACAGTTAAGATGGAACCAATGCTTGTTTTTAAGCTAAATTTACCATTGATGTCGGTAACAACGCCCATTTGTGCACCACGAACTTTAACGGTTGCGCCAATAATAGGTAAACCGTTTTCATCTTTCACGATTCCACTTATAGTTTGAATGGCATTTTCTTTTTGGTCTTTAGTAACGCCTTGATGCTTTACAATCACGGTATTACCTTTGATTTCGTAGTTTACTTGTTGACCATTTAGAATTTGTTGAATGCTCTCCGATAATGTAGTTGCATTTACATCTACCTTCTTGTTCAAGTCGAGGTCATTCATTTCATAAACAAAAGAGTATCCGCTCTTGTCCTTTAATGTAGCGATGGCTTGCTTAACAGAAACCTTTCCAAGTTTCATTTGTACGTTTTGTGCCATTGCGCCAGCATTCATTCCCAAGAGAAAACACAATGTCATGATTTGTTTTTTCTGTTTAGACATGATGTAGTATTTTAGTTATTATTATAGAGTTGTTCTTTTTTTTGATTGTTCAAAGGTATGGGCTAATTTTCTTTTCCTTTTTGAAGAGTAAGTTGATTGCTAGATAATTATTGGATTTGGAATTAAGATTTAATAAATAACAATAGTGTTATTTTTTGTTCTGTATCTTATTTTTCCTGTGCTTTTCAAAACGTCAAGCACATCGTTTATGTGCTGATTATTGAGCGATAGGCTACCTCCGAATCGCAACTTACGCATTGAATCATTACTGATGACAATATTAACGTGATATCGTTGCGACAAGATATAGGTGATGTCTGTAAGTGATTTTCCATTTAATGCAAGTTCTTCAGACGTCCATAGTAATTCTTTTGTATTGTGAAGTTCTTCGATTTGCATTTCACCTGTGTGCTTGTCGAGAGTGATTCTTTGATTAGGACGAAGCTCATAGTTATTAGTTTTGTCTTTAATGTTACTCGCAGTTACTTTACCTTCGAGTAAGTCTACACTCGAATGATTGTTATTTGGATAATCTCTAACATTGAATTTTGTGCCTAAAACTTGTATCTTCATAGCATCTGAACATACAATAAAAGGTTGTTTCTCATTCTTTTTTACCTCAAAATAACATTCTCCGCTCATCTTTATCTCTCTGTTTTTTATACCAAAGAGATGAGAATAGGTTAAATGAGAGTTCTCGTTGAGGTGTGCAATGCTACCATCAGGAAGGACAATGCGACTTGTTGAGCCCATAGGAACTTCCATCCAAACACCTTTTTGTGTAGTGCTAGCCAAACGAGGAGAAACAAATAGGCAGGTCGTTA